>JAAYCV010000044.1 GCA_012729605.1 Ramlibacter sp.
CGCCGGACTTCTCGCGCTTGTACAGTCCCTTGAGATGACCGGCAATGGAATGCCAATCCAGCAGCTCGTGCAGCTTCATGCTCGGGCTGTCCTGTACCAGTGGCCTGGCACCCATCAGAAAGAAACTTTCCATCGGCGATCATCCTCCTGGCAGACATTGGAACACAGCTAGGTGGGGTTCTGAGGGGAGGTTATGCAGCGGTCTTACTTCCGGAGATCTGTCATGACTTTTTTCCAGCAACTGCAGCAAGCCACACAGCAGGAGCGCCAGCAACTGCTGAGCGCGCCCATCATCACGCATGCCGTCCAGCAGGGCATTCCGCTGGCCAGCTACACCGCCTTCCTGGAGCAGGCCTACCACCATGTGAAGCACACCGTGCCGCTGCTGATGGCCTGCGGTGCGCGCCTGCCCGATCGCCTTGGCTGGCTGCGTGAAGCCATTGTCGATTACATCGCCGAGGAGTTCGGCCACGAAGAGTGGGTGCTGAATGACCTGACTGCCTGCGGTGTCGATGCCGATCGTGTACGCCATGGCCAGCCGGCACTGGCCACCGAGCTGATGGTCAGCTATGTCTATGACCGCATTGCACGCCACAACCCGGTCAGCTTCTTCGGCATGGTGCTGGTGCTGGAAGGCACCAGCACGCAGGTGGCGACGCAGGCGGCAGATCGCATCCAGCAGCAGCTGCATCTGCCCAATAGTGCCTTCAGTTATCTGACTTCCCATGGCAGTCTGGACATCTCCCACATGCAGGGCTTCGAGCTGCTGATGAATCAGCTGACCGAACCGGAGGACCAGCAGGCCGTGCTCCACACGGCGCGTGTGGTGTATCGCCTGTATGGCGACATGTTCCGCAGCCTGCCGCTGCCGCAGGAGGTGGCCGCATGAAGCTGCAGGATGCACGCGTCGTACTGACCGGTGCCACTGGCGGTATCGGCCAGGAATTGCTGGAGCAACTGCTGGCGGCCGGTGCCCAGGTGCTGATCGTGGGCCGGCGCCATTCGGCGCTGGATGCACTGGCGGCTGGGCGGCGTGCGCGCGTACGCACGGTCGAGGCCGATCTGGCCACGCGTTCGGGTCGCGATGCGGTCGAAGCCGCTGTGCGCGACTGGGGTGGTGCCAACGTCCTGCTGCACGCCTCCGGCCTGAACGAGCTGGCCAGCTTTGCCCATCAGGATGAAGAGAGCATCGAGGCCATGCTGACCGTGAACGTCACGGCCACCTTGCAGCTCACGCGGCGCTTGTTGCCGATGCTGCAACAGCAGCCGCAGGCCATGGTGCTGCTGATGGGATCGACGCTGGGCTCCATTGGTCATCCCGGATATGCCAGTTACTGCGCCAGCAAGTTTGCCCTGCGCGGCTTTGCCGAGGCGTTGCGGCGTGAACTGGCTGATACCGGCGTGCAGGTGCTCTACGTGGCACCGCGCGCCACCCGCACCAGCATGAACACGGCTGCGGCCGTGCGCATGAACGAGCAACTGGGCAGCGCCATGGATACGCCGCAGGCCGTTGCACGACAGGTGCTGCTGGCCATGCAGGGCACGCGCCACGAGTGCTATCTGGGCTGGCCGGAAAAGCTGTTCGTGCGCATCAACCAGATCCTGCCGGGCGTGGTCGATAGTGCCATGCGCAAGAAACTGCCGCAGATCCGGCAAAGCCTGGGCCAGTCACGTGCTGCGCCTTGATCGGTACGGCTGTTGACAGTCCTATACTGGCGGGCAGTTTCCCTTTTGTTGCTGCCCACCATGCGCCTGCTGCTTGTCGAAGATGATCCCGCCCTCGGTGAAGGTATCCGTGTCGCGCTCAAGCCCGAAGGCTATACCGTGGACTGGCTGCAGGACGGCCGCAGCGCGCTGCATGCACTGACGCACGAGACTTTCGACCTCGCCGTGCTCGATCTGGGCCTGCCCGACATGGACGGGCTGGAGGTGCTGCGCCGCCTGCGTGAACGCCAGCAGTCGGTGCCAGTGCTGGTGCTGACCGCGCGTGATGCCACCAGCGACCGCATCCAGGGGCTGGATGCCGGCGCCGATGATTACATGGTCAAGCCGTTTGAAGTTGGTGAACTCACCGCACGCCTGCGTGCGCTGCTGCGCCGCAGCTTTGGCCGGCCGCAGCCGGTGCTGGAGCATGGCGGTGTCCGGCTCGATCCGGTCAGCCAGGAAGTCAGCTGCCGTGGCGAAGTGGTCACGCTGCAGCGCAAGGAATTCTTGCTGCTGCACCAGCTGATGTCGCAGCCGGGCCGCGTCTTCACGCGTGACCGGCTGGAAGAGGTGCTCTACGGCTGGAGCGAAACCGCCGCCGAAAGCAATGCGCTCGAAGTGCATATCCACCACCTGCGCCGCAAGCTCTACCCGGAGCTAATCCGTACCGTGCGCGGCGTCGGCTACCGTATCGATCCGGCATGATGCGTTCGATCCGCAGCCGCGTGCTGGGCGCGCTCCTGATCCTGCTCATGGTTGCGCTCAGCAGCATGAGCTGGCTCAGCTATCGCGATGCCCGTGTCGAGATCGAGGAAGTGTTCGATGCCCAACTGACCCAGGTGGCACGCATGCTGGCGGTGCTGGCCGATCCGGCGATGACGCCGCAAGAGGGCATGCATCTGCAGCAGGCGCTGCAACAGGCCGCCGCCCTGGGCGAACAGTCGCCCGCCTTCCGCCATTACGTGCACGAATATGAAAGCAAGCTGTCTTTTGCCGCCTTCCGCGCCGATGGCAGCCTGATCCTGGCATCGCCCACCGCGCCCATGCAGCAGCTGGAGGATTTGTGCCAGTTGCGCGAGAGCGGGGCGCTGCACGCCAGTCCTGAAGCTACACCGACCGCGGGCGAACAGGCCTTGCTGCCGGGTCTGGTCCCCGGCTATTACCAGGTGCGCCATGGCGACTGGGATTGGCGCATCTATCTGCACCACGATCCGGCCCACGGTAGCTGGGTGCTGGTTGGCGATCGTGCCGATGTGCGCAGCGAACTGGCCACGCGCATCGCCAGCCGCAGCCTGTGGGTGGAGTTGCTCGGCATGCCCGTGCTGATGCTATTGGTCTGGCTGGTGGTCGGCTGGGGCCTGCGCCCGCTGGAGCAGCTGGCGCATTCGCTGCGCCAGCGTGATCCGCAGCAGCTGGAGCCGGTGCAGCTGCGTGCCGCGCCCAGCGAGCTGGAATCGGTCTTGCAATCGCTCAACGGACTGCTCGGGCAGGTCACGGATGCGCGCGAACGCGAACGCCGCTTCCTCTCCTACGCAGCGCACGAGCTGCGCACGCCGCTGGCGGTGCTGCACGTGCAGGCGCACAACGCCTTGCACGCGCCCGATCCGGCCGACCGCGAAGCCGCCATCTGCCAGATCGATCGCAACGTGGTGCGCGCCACCCACTTGTCGGAACAGCTGCTGCTGCTGGCGCGGCTGGAACCCGGCCTGGTGCGCATGCAGCGGGTGGCGCTGGATCTGGCCGCTTTCCTGCGCCAGGAGCTGGCCGAGCTGATCACGCTCAGCCTGCAGCGCGACCAGGAACTGACGCTGCAGGTACAACCGGGCGAACGTTTCGTCATCCACGCCGACGAGCAGGGCCTGCACAGCCTGGTCGAGAACCTGGTGGCGAATGCGATCCGCCATACGCCCGAAGGCGGGCAGATCCAGGTCGTGCTGGAACGGCAGGCCGATGGCATCTGGCTGCGCTTCCAGGACAGCGGCCCCGGCATTGCGCCGGAGCTGCGTGAGCGCGTGTTCGAGCACTTCTTCCGCCAGGGTGCCGGGCAGGGCGCCGGCCTGGGGCTGGCGATCGTGGCGCGCGTGGCCGAGCTGCACGGCTGGCAGCTGCAACTCGCCGACAGCCCGCTGGGTGGACTGGAAGTCGGCGTCTGTCTGCCGGAAGGCGAACCGGCTGCCGGCAGCCACGCAGCACATTGAAGTAAAATCTTCTGCTGAGTCTCCGGGCCGGTCTTCTCCTGCCCGTCTTCCCTGCCTGCCGGCGCCGCTGGCGTCGCTGCTTCTGCTGGCATCTGCCAGCCAACAGGATTCCCTTGCATGTTTGAATTCATTCGCAAGCACACCAAGTGGATGATGGTGCTGCTGTTTGCGCTCATCATTCCCTCGTTCGTGTTTTTCGGCATCGATAACTACCAGAGCATGAACAGTGCCGCCAACGCCACCGTCGCCGTGGTGGATGGCCAGAAAATCACCCAGGCCGAGTGGGACGAAGCCCACCGCCAGGAAGCCGACCGCCTGCGCGCCAGCCAGCCGGGCCTGGACAGCGCGCTGCTGGATTCACCCCAGGCCAAGTACGACACGCTGCAATCGATGGTGGAAGAACGCATGCTGTTTGCCGCCGCCAACAAGCTCAAGCTGTTCGTCAGCGACCAGCGTCTGGCGCGTGAACTGCTCAACGATCCGACCATTGCCAGCCTGCGCGGCCCCGATGGCAAGCTGGATGAAGAGCGCTACAAGCAGCTGCTGTCCACGCAGGGCCTGACGCCCGCCAGCTACGAAGCCATGGTGCGCACCCGCCTGTCGCAGCAGCAGGTGCTGGGCGGTGTCATCGCCGCTGGCGGCTGGATGCCCGAAAACAGCGCCAACCTGGTGCTGAATCCCTTCTTCGAACGCCGCGAAATCCAGCTGGCCGGTTTTGATCCGGCCAGGTACGCCAGCCAGGTGCCGGTGGACGATGCGGCCGTGCAGGCTTTCTACGATGCACACAAGGACCGCTTCCGCACCACCGAACAGGCGACCGTCGAATACGTGGTGCTGGACATGCCTGCCGTGGAACGCACCCTGACCGTGTCCGAGCAGGACATGCGCAGCTACTATGAGCAGAACCAGGAGCGTTTTGTCGATGCCGGCCAGCGCCGCGCCAGCCACATCCTGATCACGGTAGATGCCGCGGCCGACCAGGCCACGCGTGACGCCGCACGCAAGCGCGCCGAGGAGCTGCTGGCGCAGGTGCGCCAGGATCCGTCCAGGTTTGCCGAGCTGGCACGCGCCAACTCGCAAGACCCCGGCTCTGCCGCACAAGGTGGTGATCTGGGTTTCTTTGACCGCAACGCCATGGTCAAGCCCTTTGCCGATGCTGTTTTCGGCATGGAAAAAGGCCAGATCAGCGACATCGTGCAGACCGATTTTGGTTACCACATCATCCAGCTGACCGATGTGCAGGCTACCGCCCAGCAGGGCTTTGATGCGCACAAGGCGGAGATCGAGGCCGAGCTGAAGCAGCAACTGGCGCAGCAGAAGTATGGCGAACTGGCCGAGCGTCTCAGCGATGGCGTGTTCCGCAACCCGGCCGAGCTGAAGACGCTGGCGACCGAACTGGGCCTGCAGCTGCAGACCGCCAATCACGTGCAGCGTACGCCGGCTCCGGGCACCCAGGGCCCACTGGCCAACCGCAACTTCCTGCAGGCGCTGTTTGCTGCCGATTCCATCAGCAAGAAGCAGAATACCCAGACCATCGAGATTGGCAGCAACCAGCTGGTGGCCGGCCGACTGGTTGAATACCATGCTGCGGGCCAGCAGGCGCTGGCCGACATCAAGCCGGCCGTGACGCAGGCCTATGTGCAGGATCGCGCTGTTGCGCTGGCCAAGGCCGATGCCCAGGCCAAGCTGAAGGAATGGCAGGCCAATCCGGCTGCTGCCGGTGACATGGGCGAGACCGCTGTCATCTCGCGCGTGCAGCAGACCCTGGTGCCCCCGGTGGTCGATGCTGCCATGCGCGCCAATACCGGCAAGCTGCCGGCCTTTGAAGGCGTGGATCTGGGCCAGCAGGGCTACGCCATCGTGCGCGTGAACAAGGTGCTGCCGGCCGATCCGGCAACCGACGAGTTCAAGAAGCAGCAGCTACCGCAACTGTCCCGCGCGCTGAACGAGGCACAACTGATGGCCTACTTCGAGACGCTGAAGAAGCTGCTCAAGGTGGAGATCAAGGTGCCGAAGCCCGCGGCTGCGGCGGCAGTAGCCACTTCCTGAGGAATACCATGACCGAACGTATCAACCTGGGAAAATCCGCTCCCAAGCTCTACCAGGCGCTTGCCGAACTGGATCGACAGGCATCGGAGGCCGTTGCACAGGCTGGCATTACCGAAGGCTTTTCGCATCTGCTGCGCTTGCGTGCCTCGCAAGTCAACCAGTGCGCTTTCTGTATCCGCCTGCACACGCGTGACGCCCTGGGCAGTGGCGAGAGCAGCGACCGTCTGGCCGTACTGCCGGCCTGGCGCGAGACAGCGTATTTCACCCCGCAGGAGCGTGCTGCGCTGGAATTGGTAGAGGCGATCACCCTGGTGGCCGACGGGCAGGTGCCTGATGCGGTTTACACGCAGGCTGCGGCTGTGCTGTCCGACGCAGAAATTTCGGCAGTGGAGTGGCTGGCGATCGTGATCAACGCCTGGAACCGGGTGGCCATTAGCAGCCGCTATCCGGTCAAGGCCTGAGGCAGGCTGTCGCCGAGCAAGAAAGCTGGTCCTGGACCAGCTTTTTTCTTGCGCCTTCGCAAGGCATGATGGAAAAAGAAAAACCCTTGCAAGTCGTTGACCTGCAAGGGTTTTTAATTTGGGGTGGCTGATGGGGCTCGAACCCACGACAACAGGAATCACAATCCTGGACTCTACCAACTGAGCTACAGCCACCAGAGAAAGAGAAATTATAACCCTATTTTCTCGCCCATGCCAG
>JAAYCV010000246.1 GCA_012729605.1 Ramlibacter sp.
GAACTGGTTCAACAGCCTCGGTGAGCAGGTCAATCTGGTGATCGGCTTCATCTTCGTGATCTGCGTGATGCTGTTCCGCCGTGGCATGGTGGGCGAGTGGCTGGCCTTTGTGGAGCGGTTCAGGAAGCGCCCGACCTGACCCTTTTCGAACTGACGATACAACCCCGCCTCGGCGGGGTTTTTTAATGGAAAACTGGCGGATGCCTTATGTGCACCGCAGCAATTCAGGAGCAAAAACGGATTTCCCTCTCCGCCAACCACTATCGTTTTCCCTAGGCTCCACTTCCGTAATGGAAAGCGACACCCGTAATTTTGCGGAAAACATAGGCAAAAAATCAGCAATAACCCGAGTTTCTTACTCAATATTGGTCCGAAACGCTCTTGCAAATCAAGGAAAACCCGAGTTGATTATGCATATATGCATATGAGAGGTGAAAATAGTGCAATTGGGATGCAGAAACGCTGTTTCAGAATAATGACAGAGTCAAGCAGCAGACACATCCCGCGCCTGGCTTGTACTCAAGAGGCATGACGCCCCGTCCTGCCTCAGGAACACCAGAGCACTACCACTTACGGAGACAACATGAGCGACATCATCGGCCATTACATTGCAGGACAGATCCAGGCGCCCGAGGGCAGCCGCACCGGCCCCATCTTCAACCCGTCCACCGGTGAAGAAATTGCACGCTGCGCCTATGGCGACCAGGCCACCATGGACCAGGCCGTCCAGGTCGCCACCGCTGCCGCGCAGACATGGTCCAAGACCTCGCATGCCACGCGCATTGCCGTGATGTACAAACTGCGTGAACTGATGATTGCTGCCACCGACGAACTTGCAGAAGTCATCGGCCGCGAACACGGCAAGACGATTGCCGACGCCAAGGGCGAAATCGGCCGTGCCATTGAAGGCATCGAATTTGCCACCAACGAACCCCACGTCACCAAGGGCGAGTTTTCCGTCAACGTCGGCGGCGGCATTGATGTCTTCTCCATGCGTGTACCGGTCGGTGTGGTCGGTTGCATCACTCCGTTCAACTTTCCGATCATGGTGCCCATGGTCATGATGGGCATGGCCATCGCCGTGGGTAACGCCATCGTCTGGAAGCCGTCCGAGAAAGTGCCGGGCGCAGCCATGATCCTGGCGCGCCTGCTGAAGGAAGCCGGTCTGCCGGATGGCGTGTTCAACATCGTGCACGGTGACAAGGCAGTCGTGGACGCACTGCTGGAGCACCCCGGCATCGCCGCAGTCAGCTTCGTCGGCTCTACCGGCGTGGGCGAATACGTGTACCAGAAAGGCACGGCCAACAACAAGCGCGTGGCGTCCTTTACCGGTGGCAAGAACCACATGGTGGTGATGCCCGATGCCGATCTGGATGCTGCTGCAGCAGCCTTTGTCTCCGCCGGTTTCGGCTCTGCCAGCCAGCGCTGCATGGCGATCTCGTTGCTGCTGCCGGTTGGCGAAGAAACTGCCATCAAGCTGCGCGAGCTAGTGATCGAGAAGATCAAGGCGCTGCATATCGGCCCCTACAACGATCCCAAGGCAGACTTCGGTGCCGTGGTGTCGGCCCAGTCCAAGGACGCCGTGGAAAAGGCCATCGCCGAGGCGATCGACGCCGGTGCCGAGCTGGTCATCGACGGCCGTGGCATCCAGATTCCGGGTCACGCCAATGGCTACTACATTGGCCCCACGCTGTTCGATCACGTGACCATGGACATGACATTCTACAAGGAAGAAATCTTTGGCCCGGCACGTGGCATCATGCGCGCCGCCTCGCTGGATGAAGCCATCGCCATCACCAACGCCCACGACTACGGCAACGGCTCGGTGATCTTCACGCGTGACGGCAAGTCGGCGCACCGCTTCATGAACGAAGTCGAAGCCGGCATGATCGGCGTCAACGTGCCGGTGCCGCTGCCGGTGTCCTACTTCAACTTCGGTGGCCTGCGCCGCTCCAAGTTTGGTGATGGCCACCTGTATGGCCCGGATGCGGCGCGCTTCTACACCAAGTTCAAGACGGTGTCCCAGCGCTGGCCTGATGCGGCCGCCGCACCAACAGACGTTTCCCTGGCGTTCAACCCGGTGTCGGACAAGTCCTGATCCGCCACACCATGAACCCCTGAAGGCGAGCCGGGCTCGCCTCCGGATCAGCACCTAGGGAAATGTCATGAACATCGCATTTATCGGTATCGGCAACATGGGCGGCCCCATGGCCATCAACCTGCAGAAAGCCGGCCACACGGTCAAGGCATTTGACCTGTCCCAGGCCGCCTGCGACACGGTCAAGGCCGAAGGCGTCAGTATCGCCACCAGCGCGATTGACGCTGCCAGCACGGCCAACGTCGTCGTCAGCATGCTGCCCGCCAGCGCCCACGTCGAAGCCCTGTACCTCGGCAAGGACGGCCACCCCGGCCTGCTCGACATCCTGCCAGCCGGTGCGCTGATCATCGACTGCAGCACGATCGCAGCTGCCAGCGCGCAGAAAGTGGGCATCGCGGCCCAGGCCAAGGGCTACGACTTCATCGACGCCCCGGTCTCCGGTGGCACTGCCGGTGCCGCTGCCGGCACCCTGACCTTCATGGTCGGCGGCCCGGACCAGGCGCTGGAGCGTGCCCGTCCGCTGCTGGAAAAAATGGGCGCCAACATCTTCCACGCCGGTGCCATTGGCGCTGGCCAGACCGCCAAGATCTGCAACAACATGCTGCTCGGTATCCTGGTGATCGGCACCAGCGAAGCGATGGCACTCGGCATGGCCAATGGCCTGGATCCGAAAGCACTGGCCGAGATCATGCGTCGCAGTTCCGGCGGCAACTGGGCGCTCGAGAAATACAACCCGGTGCCGGGCGTGATGGACGGTACACCAGCCAGCCGCGGCTACACCGGCGGCTTCGGCACCGACCTGATGCTGAAGGATCTGGGTCTGGCGCAAGACAATGCCATGCAGGTACGTGCCAGCACGCCGCTGGGCGCCATGGCGCGCAGCCTGTACGCCGCGCACAGCCTGTCCGGCAAGGGCGGCATGGACTGCTCCAGCGTGATCCAGCTGCTGCAAAAGGCAGGTTGAGGACTTCCGTTTCCAGAGATTTTTGACGCAGACAGACGATGAACAGCTTCAATTGGGACAACCTGAAAATATTCCTGGCCGTGGCGCGTGCGCAATCGGCACTGGATGCTTCTGTCCTGCTGGGCATTGACCAGTCGACCATTTCACGTCGCCTGCATCAGCTGGAAAAGGATATTGCGTCACGCCTGTTCGATCGCAACTCGCAGGGCCACCGCCTGACGGCTGCCGGCCACCGGTTGCTGGAGCATGTGGAGAAGATGGAGATATCCATTGCTGCCATTGAATCCGAAGTCTTCAATGATCTCACCTCGCTCACAGGCGATATCCGCCTGGGAGCGACGGAAGGTTTTGGCAGCTATTTCCTGTCTCCGCATCTGGCCCGTTTTTGCGCACGCTATCCGAACATCTCGGTCGAGCTGCTGCCGATGCCACGCAATATCAATCTGTCCAAGCGTGAAGCCGACGCCTCGGTATCGCTGGAACGGCCGAGCAACGACCAGTTCGTGACCTCCAGGCTGTGTGACTATCGGCTGCTGCCTTATGCCACGCGGGAATACCTGGATCGCCACGCCCCCATCACGACCCTCAGTGACCTGGAACAGCATCGCTGGATCGATTACGTGGACGACCTGAAATTCACCAGCCAGCAATTCACACTGCATGACTGGCTGCCATCGGTCAAGCCCTGCTTTTCCAGTACCAGCGTGATTGCCCAGTTCCAGGCAGTGCAGGCCGGTGTCGGTCTGGCTTTCCTCCCCTGCTTCCTGGCGCATACCGTGCAGAACCTGGTACCCGTGCTGCCGGACGAGATCCAGGTCACGCGCACCTTCTGGCTGACCGCGCCGGAAGACCGCCGCGAACTGGCCCGGGTCAAGGTGCTCTGGGAGTACCTGCGCAAGGTGGCCGACGCCAACCAGGACTACCTGATGGGCACCGCCAAGACCATCCA
>JAAYCV010000247.1 GCA_012729605.1 Ramlibacter sp.
CGCCCGGCTGCACGCTGGCCAGCAGAGCGGGAAACAAGGACCGCCACAGATAGTTGGTCACCACCACGGCACCAAACTGCCGCCCCGGCAAGGGCCAGGGGCTGCCCTCTTCCAGATCAGCGTGCAGGGTCTGGCCCCACTGCTGCGCGCTTGGCAGCGCCTCGGCATCACGATCCACGCCCAGCACGGCATGGCCCTGGCTGGCGAGCCACTGCATGTGGCGGCCACGACCACAGGCCAGATCGAGTACGCTGCTGCCAGCAGGTATCAGCGGGGTGAAACGGCGAATCCAGGGCGAGGCCTGGGAAGTGGCATGGGGCATGGCGATCAGCGGGAGTGGATGACAAGCCTCTACTGTACCCGTGCGCGGCCTCAGACCTTGACGTTCACGATGGTCGCCTGCATCAATGCCACCACCTTGCTGGTATCACCGGTAAACGCATGCACTTCGCCAGTGCAGACGGTGAGCATCTTGCCGGCATTCTGCACCTTGCCAATGGCCACAAAGCGGTCGCCGATGGCCGGGCGCAACAGGTTGATCTTGAATTCGGCGGTGACCACTTCGCAGCCTTCGGGAGCCTTGGTCAGGCCGGCGTAGCCACAGGCACTGTCCACGATGCTGGTCACGGCGCCAGCGTGGATAAAGCCCTGCTGCTGCGACAGGTGCTTGCTGTAGGGCATGGCAATATGGACTTCGCCCTCGCGTACCAGCACCAGTTTGGCACCGAGTGTGGTCATCAGGCCCTGCTTCTGGAAGCTGTCGGCAATACGCTGTTCGATCGGGTTCATGGCGGATGCGGGTTGGTCAAAAGCCCCCATGCTAGTTGCCTCTTACGTCAACGCGACTCCTGATTTTCCACTACAGCAGGCTGACCAGCTCCCGCGTCAGTTCGGCAGCAGGAATCGCCTTGCAAGCACTGGCATTCTGGCCTGACCACAGCGGCGTGAAATCGTGGCTGCCCTGGCTTTCGGCCCTGGCGCGCAGCGGTGCCGAAGCGGCGGTGGCGAGCGGAAAGGCTGGCGCCAGCGGGTTCATGGGCCCCAGATCACGCACCATGCGGTTGACCATGCCGCGGGCCGGTCGGCCCGAGAAGATATTGGTCAGCACGGTATGGCGGGCCAGCGGACTTTGCAGCGCGGCGCGGTGCAGTGCGCTGGTGCTGGCTTCGGGACACAGCAGATAGGCCGTGCCCAGCTGCACTGCCGCCGCACCCATGTCCAGCGCGGCTTTCACGCCGCGGGCATCGGCAATGCCGCCGGCGGCAATCACCGGTACCCGCACGGCATCCAGCACCTGCGGCAGCAGCGCCATGGTGCCGATCTGGGTCGTGATGTCATCGCTCAGGAACATGCCGCGATGCCCGCCCGCCTCCACGCCTTGCGCGATGATGGCGTCCACGCCCTGTGCTTCCAGCCATAGCGCTTCCTCTACCGTGGTGGCCGAGGACAGGATCTTGGCACCGCAGCTGCGCACCTGCTCCAGCAGGCCAGTATCGGGCAGGCCGAAATGGAAGCTCACCACCTGCGGCTGCCAGGCGCAGACGATATCGGCCGTGGCATGGTCAAACGGCCGGCGCAAGGGCCCGGCTGCTGCGGGTTCCACGTCCAGCTCGCGGTAGTAACGTCTGAACAGCCCTTGCCAGGCCCGCGCCCGCGCGGGGTCCGGCACCGGCATCTGGTGGCTGAAAAAATTCAGGTTGATCGGGCGATCAGTCTGGCGGCGAATGGTGTCCAGCTCCTGCTGCAGTGCCTCTGCGCCGAGCATGGCGCACGGCAGCGAGCCCAGACCGCCTGCGTTGGACACGGCTATGGCCAGGGCACTGCCCTGGACACCGGCCATGGGAGCCTGGATGATGGGGAGTTGAAGCTCTGGCAGGAAGGGTATGGACATAATGTTGACCGCTTACTCCACCACCACCGCAGTCCCGCTGGCAGACACCATCAGCATGCCATTGCCCTGCCCCAGCACCTCATAATCCAGATCGATGCCGACCACGGCGTTGGCTCCCAGCGCCTGGGCATTCTGCTGCAATTCCAGCATGGCAATGTCACGCGCCTTCTGCAGCTCACGCTCGTACATGCCGGAGCGGCCTCCAACAATGTCGCGCAGGCCGGCAAACAGGTCCTTGAACACGTTGGCGCCAAGGATAGCCTCGCCGGCCACCACGCCGCAGTAGCGGGTGATGCGCTTGCCTTCAATCGAGGGGGTGGTTGTCACGATCATGTGGCTGCTCCTTGTTTCGGGGTGGGGGATGGGAGCACTATAACCGGGCATGATGACCTGTTGCCTTCTTCCACCCACTGATCCAGTTCGGACGGAGACAGGTCAAACGCCCGGCTGGCCTCTGTCACCGTGTAGCCTCCTCGAAAACCTGTGCCAGTCGGTGGTAGAGAATTCCATGGTATGAAGGAGTTCCTACATGAAGAAAAGCAGATTCAGTGAAAGCCAGATTGTCGCCATCCTCAAGGAGGTGGAGCTGGGAGCCAAGGTCGGCGAGACCTGCCGCAAGCACGGCATCAGCGAGCCGACCTACTACAAGTGGAAAAACCAGTATTCGGGCATGACCGTACCGCACCTGGCCCAACTGCGTGAGTTGCAGGAAGAAAACGCCAGGCTCAAGCGCATGTATGCCGATCTAGCCCTGATGCACAGTGCCCTGAAGGACGTCGTTGACCGAAAGCTCTGACCCCGGAGTGTCGCGAGATGGTCGTGCAATCGCTGATGGC
>JAAYCV010000248.1 GCA_012729605.1 Ramlibacter sp.
CCACATCGTGGCCACCGCCGCCATCGGCAATGCGGATGCTCTTGATCTTGGTGCCTTTCTTGAGCACCAGCGAGCTGCCCTTGACCTTCAGGTCCTTCACCAGGATCACGGCATCGCCATCGGCCAGCGGTGTGCCGTTGGCGTCGCGAATCACGTCGGCGGCTTCTGCGCTGTCGGCCTCATCGGCCTGCATCGGCCATTCATGGCCGCAATCGGGGCAGAAGTAGCTGATGGTATCGGTATAGGTATGGGACTGGCCGCACTGCGGACAGTCGGGGTAGGTACTGTCAGTCATGGCCGGATTGTCGCCGCGCCTGGGGGAAAGTCAAGCGCGGCGACAGGGCGGGGAACCGCAGCGGTCAGGCCACCGGCACCGGGATGCGCGGCTGCACGCAGAGCGCCTGGTTCAGCGCCTTGATGGCCGGCTTGTAGTCGTCGCGATCGACGATGAACTGCATGTTGACCTGGCGCAGCGTCTGCGAGATGGCGTTGACGTTGACGTTGGCATCGGCCAGCGCCTGCGCGGCACGCGCCAGCACGCCCGGAATCGCGATATTGGAGCCGATCACGCAGGCGATGGCGCTGGGCTTGACCGTGACCACCTGGAAGCGGCCCTGCAGCTCCTCGATCAGTTCCGGCGTGACGCACTTGTCCCACATCAGGTGGGCGATGGAGTTGGCGTTGGTGGCCTTGACCATGTAGGAGATCTTGTGGCGGCGCAGGATTTCCAGCACGCTGAGGTCGAAGCCGACTTCACCGACCATGTCGGGCTCGTGGATCTCGATCAGGGTGACCTTGTCGCTGCCGGTGATGATCTCGACGCGGGCGCGCTCGCCTACGTAGTCCTTGGTGATCAGGGTGCCGGGGTGGTCCGGCTCGAAGGTGTTCTTCAGGCGGATCGGGATGCCGGCGTGTTCCATCGGCTTGGAGGCCTTGGGATGGATCGCTTCCATGCCGACATCGGCCAGTTGGTCGGCCACGTCGTAGTTGGTGGCGCCGACGATGACGGCATTTTCCAGGCCGACGATGTTGGGGTCGGCGGAGGACAGGTGGAATTCCTTGTGGATCACGGCCTCGTCGGGCTTGATCTCGACGGCGATCTTGCTGAAGGTGACTTCGGAATAGCCGCGGTCAAACTCGCGCATGATGCCTTCCGTGCCCTTGGTGTAGCCGGTGGCGACGATCACGCTGTTGGCCACGTCCACGTCCTTGAAGCTGTGGTGGATGCGCTCGTCGATCGTCCAGGCCTCGTGATCGTCAAAACCGGCCAGGTCCATCAGCACGGCGGGTACGCCATTGGCCTTGAGGATCTCGACCGAGTTGAAGGCGCTGTGCGATTCGCCGATGGAAGCGAGGATCTCGCGTGCTGCCAGCAGCACGTTGTCGCGGTTCAGGTAGCCACTGGCCAGCACGCGGTGCAGCGCCTGCAGGTGGTCACGCGCCTGGCCGATGCGCTGGTCGACGAAGGCATCGGCGACGTCGAGCGGCAGGCCGATATCGGCAAAGCCGGCGTTGATCTGCTTCAGGCTGGCGCCCAGGTTGGCCAGCGCACCGGCGTAGTCCTTGTTGTGCGCGAACAGGGCGTAGATGCCGGGCTCGCCGGTCTTCTTGTGTTCCAGCAGCTGGTTGGTGACGCCGGAGTAGGCAGACACCACGTAGATGCGACCGTAGATGCGGGACTTGTCGTACAGCATGATGTGACGCAGCACATCGCCAAAGGCCGTCATCGACGTTCCACCAATTTTTTCAACCGAAATCATGCTTTCCTCTTGTGCGTGTCGCCTGTATGGGGCCATACCGGGCTGGTTCGATCCATTCTAGCTAACCCGTTATTTTCACGTGATTTTGCTGCCGTTGACAGGGGGAATGGCGAAAAAACAGGCAGATATCGGCGGCAATGTGGGTGAACGATCGTTCGCAAACAGGGTGGCCGACCTACAATGGAGGGATTACTGTCATTCCTGTTTCATATTGCCATGCACCAAGTCACCATCAGCGGCACCGGTTTGTGGGTTGCCCCCCAGGTCATCAGCAACGCAGAGCTGGTGACGTCGTACAACGCCTATGCCGAGCAGTTCAACCAGCAGAATGCGGCGCGCATCGAGGCTGGCGAAGTGGCGGCGATGCCGCCATCCAGCGAGGAATTCATCCTCAAGGCATCGGGCATTCGCCAGCGTTACGTGATCGACAAGGCTGGCGTGCTGGATCCGAACCGCATGCGTCCCAAGCTGACGCCGCGCCCGGATGAGCAGATTTCGCTGATGGCCGAGATTGCCGTGGAAGCTGCGCAGCAGGCGCTGCAGAACGCCGGCGTGCAGGGCAGCGAGATCGAGATGGTGATTTGTGCGGCATCGAACATGCAGCGCCAGTACCCGGCGATGGCGGTGGAAATCCAGCATGCGCTGGGCGCGCAAGGCTATGGCTTTGACATGAACGTGGCCTGCTCTTCTGCCACTTTTGGCCTGGAGCAGGCGATCAACGCGATCAAGACCGGCCAGGTGAAGAAGGCGCTGGTGGTGAACCCGGAGATTACTTCGGCGCACCACTGCTGGACCGATCGGGACTGCCACTTCATCTTTGGTGATGTGTGCACGGCGGTGGTGCTGGAGCGCAGCGAAGATGCGACGTCTGCCAACCGCTGGGAGGTGCTGGGTACGCGTGCGGCAACGCAGTTCTCCAACAATATCCGCAACAATGCCGGCTTCATGAGCCGTTCGGAAGACCGCAATCCGGAAGACCGCGACCAGGTGTTCCGCCAGGAAGGCCGCAAGGTGTTCAAGGAAGTCTGCCCGATGGCGGCCGAGCACATCAGCGCGCAGCTGGAAACGCTGGGGCTGGACGCTGCCGGCGTGCGCCGCTTCTGGCTGCACCAGGCCAACCTGAGCATGAACCAGCTGATCGGCAAGCGCCTGCTGGGCCATGAGCCGAGTTTTGACGAGGCACCGGTGATCCTGGACGAGTTTGCCAACACGGCATCGGCCGGTTCCATCATTGCCTTCCATCGCCATAGCGATGACCTGCAGGCGGGCGACCTGGGCGTGATCTGCTCGTTTGGTGCCGGCTATTCGATTGGCAGCGTGGTGGTGCGCAAGGCCTGAGCGCGCATAGCTCCAGTCCTACACGCGGCAGCGGTTCTGGCTGATGCGGTGTGCACAGCGGCGCATTTACAGTGAAGTCATGGCGATTCGCAAAGGGAGCAGACAGACAGTCTGCGGTGCGGATGGCTCAACGGGGAAACCAAGGAGAACACCATGCTTCACTACGCTGTCGTCTTTTTCGTGATTGCCATCATCGCTGCCGTTCTGGGCTTTGGCGGTATCGCTTCCGGTGCTGCCGGCATTGCCAAGATCCTGTTTGTGGTCTTCCTGATCCTGGCGATGGTGTCGCTGCTGTTCAAGAAGCGCTGACGATGAGGGTTGCCTGACGTGTGGCGTTGGGGAGCCTTGAACAAAGAACGGCTGTTGCCTGTTGGGGCGACAGCCGTTTTGTTTTGTGCAGGATAAGTGCACTGTCCAGTCATGCACAAGCCAGGATCGGACTTCCGTTTGCACAGGTGTCAGCTCGCTTCCGGTTGTTCGACACCTGCCGTGCGGTAACTTGCTCAGGCGATCGTCAGCGTGACGTCGATATTGCCACGGGTGGCATTGCTGTACGGGCAGACTTCGTGCGCTGCGGCGACGAGGGATTCCAGCGCGGCGCGCTCCATGCCCGGTACCGATACCTGCATGGCCACGGCGATGCTGAACGTGCCGGGCTTTTCAGCGTACGGGCCAATGGCCACATCG
>JAAYCV010000249.1 GCA_012729605.1 Ramlibacter sp.
CCAGCGTGGTAAAGGTCTTGCTGGCGATAATGAACAGGGTGGACTGCGGCTGCAGCTGGCGCAGCACCCGGTCCAGCTCGTGGCCATCGACATTGCTGACGAAATGGAAACGCTTGCCGCTCTGGCAATACGGCTCCAGCGCCTCCACCGCCATGCGCGGCCCCAGGTCCGATCCGCCAATGCCGATATGCACCACATCGGTGATCTGCGCATGGGCACGCACCGATTCGGCAAACGCCAGGAAATCCGTGCGCACGGCATCGACCTCTTGCCAGAGGCCACGCAGGGGCTCTGGCACGCTGGCCGCATCCGGGCAGCGCAACAGCCAGTGCATCACGGCGCGCTGCTCGGTGCTGTTGATCGGTTCGCCGCGGAACATGGCATCGCGCAGCGCCAGCACCTGGCGCTGTTCGGCCAGCTGCATCAGCAGCCGTACCACCTGGCGATCGGCATGCACCTTGGAGGCATCGACATGCAGCAGCCGGCTGCCGTCGCGTGCATGCAGGGTCTGGCTGAAGGTCTGCAGGCGCTGGGCGTCCTGGGCAAAAGCCTGGCGCAGGTCGAAGGCGCCCAGCGCGACTGCCGCCTCCCAGCCGTGCAGCTGGTTGACCGGGAAACGCCGCGATTCGGCCAGCAGCGCGTCCCAGGCTGGCGCGTGGTTGGCCAGGCCGCAGGCGCTGCCCCAGCCGGCCGGAGCGTCTGCTGCGCTCATGCAGCCAGCATCAACTGTTCCAGCTTGACGGCATCGGCGGCAAAGGCGCGAATGCCTTCGGCCAGTTTTTCGGTGGCCATGGCGTCCTCGTTCAGGGCGTAGCGGAAGCCGGCTTCGTCATAGTGCACGGCGACCACCGGGTGCTGCTGCGCCATCTGGAGAGTCAGCTCAGGTTGCATGCCGGCAGGCGCCTCGGTGGCGGCCAGCTGCGCCAGCAGATCCGGGCTGATGGTCAGCAGGTCACAGCCGGACAGGGCCATGATCTGGCCGGTATTGCGGAAGCTGGCGCCCATGATTTCGGTCTTGATGCCGTGCAGCTTGAAGTACTGGTAGATGCGGCGTACCGACTGCACGCCAGGATCGTTGGTGCCGGCCATGGCCTGCTCGTCCCAGCTGGCGCCGGCCTGCTTCTTGTACCAGTCATAGATGCGGCCGACAAACGGGGAAATCAGCTGCACCCCGGCATTGCCACAGGCCACCGCCTGGCAGAAGGCGAACAGCAGGGTCAGGTTGGTGCGGATGCCCTGCGCCTCGAGCTGGCGCGCAGCCTCGATGCCTTCCCAGGTGGCGGCAATCTTGATCAGCACGCGCTCGGGCAGCACGCCACGCTGGCGGTACAGGCCCATGATGCGCTTGGCGCGCGTCACGGTGGCGGCCGTGTCGAACGACAGGCGCGCATCGACCTCGGTGGAAACACGGCCCGGAATGTGCTTGAGGATCTCGCAGCCAAAACGCACCAGCAGCTGGTCCATGGTGAAGCCCAGGTCGTCCTTGCCGTAGTCGGCCACGGCCTGCTCCAGCAGCGGTGCATAGTCGGGCTTTTGCACGGCTTTCAGGATCAGCGAAGGGTTGGTCGTTGCA
The DNA here is from genome assembly GCA_012729605.1 of Ramlibacter sp. Classification (GTDB taxonomy): domain Bacteria; phylum Pseudomonadota; class Gammaproteobacteria; order Burkholderiales; family Burkholderiaceae_C; genus Brachymonas; species Brachymonas wangyanguii. The sequence continues at coordinate 1,574 of JAAYCV010000249.1, forward strand.
TCCTGCGGCTGGAATTGCGCCAGTTGCATGAAGTCGCCGGTATCGGCAACCACGGTGGTGGATTGTTTGAGTGCTTCGAGCTGGTTCATGAAGCCGATTATGATGGATTTCAGTGCAATTACAATGACATGACAACCCTGCCTCCGCCCCTGTCCACCATGCGCCGTCTCCTGATTTCCTCCCTGCTGCTGAC
>JAAYCV010000250.1 GCA_012729605.1 Ramlibacter sp.
AGGTGCGCGTGATGTCGCTGGCGTAGCCGTCCAGCTCGCAGCCGGCATCGATCAGCACCAGCTCGCCGGGGCGCAGCGGCGCGGTATCGGCGCGGTAGTGCAGCACGCAGGCATTGGCACCGGCGGCGACGATGCTGGTATAGGCGGGGAACTGTGAGCCGTGGCGACGGAATTCGTGCAGCAGCTCGGCTTCCAGATGGTATTCACGCGCATCGGCACCCATGCGCAGCAGGCGTGCGCTTTCCTGCATGGCACGCACATGGGCCTGGGCGCTGATCTGCGCGGCACGGCGCATGATGGCCAGTTCGTGCGCGTCCTTGACCAGCCGCATCTCGTCCAGCAGCGTGCAGGCATCGAGCTGGCGCGAGGGCGTCACGGCCCCCAGCCGGGTACGCGCACGCACGCCGTCGAGCCAGCCGGCAATGCGGCCTTCCAGACCGGCATGGGTGGCAAATGGGTAGGCGACGACATCGGCGCCATCCAGCAGCGCCGGCATTTCCTGGTCGATCAGCGCCTGGCTGAAGGCGGCATCCATGCCGAGCGTGGCCACGGCTGCCTCCGGGCCGAGCCGGTAGCCGTCCCAGATCTCGCGTTCCAGGTCTTTCGGCTGGCAGAACAGCGTGCCGTGGGGCTGGCCGTGCGCATCGGTACGCAGCACCAGCGTGGCGTTGGGTTCGGTGAAGCCGGTCAGGTAATAGAAGTAGCTGTCGTGCCGGTACGGAAAATCGCTGTCGCGGTTGCGAGCGCGCTCGGGTGCAGTCGGGATCACGGCCACGGCGCGCGGGCCGAGCTGTTGCGTCAGCCGGGCGCGGCGCCCGGCGTACGGAGAGGAGGAGGCGGAATCGTGCATGGAGCTATTGTGCATGGAGCGGATTGCCAATAGCCCGGATCAGGTCAAGCCCGGCAAGAATCTGTCCGCTGGACGCTGGCATGGGTCGCGTATGGATCCGTTCAGCGGCCCTTGTTGTTGATGGCCGCCAGGCGTTCCGGCGTGCCGACATCGACCCAGCTGCCGTGGTACAGGCTGCCGGTGACACGGCCCTGCGCCATGGCGGCGCGCAGCAGCGGTGCCAGCGCGGCCACCACGCCAGCCGGATTGCCTGGTGGAATCTCGCACCAGGGCGGCTGGAACAGCTCGCGGCGCAGCAGGGCGATGGTGCTGTAGGTGTAGCGCGGCAGGCTGATGTCATCTCGCGCGGTATCGTGCAGCACGCCGCGTGCATCCAGCGCAAAGTCGCCGGCCGGGTTGTGCTCAGGATTCGGTACCAGCCACAGGTGCGCCAGCGCGTCACTGGCCTCGAAATGGGCGTATGCATTGCGGCTGAAGACAAACTCCGGCGCGTAGACATCGCCGGCAGCCAGCCAGAAGGTATCGGCCAGCTGTGGCAGCGCGCGTGCAATGCCGCCGGCGGTTTCCAGCGCCTGGCCAAAATCGATCTCTTCGCGCGAGTAGCGCAGTGTGCTGGCGGGTAGCGGCTGGCCGTGCGCATAGTGCGCGCCAAACCAGGCCGGAATCTGCTCGCC
>JAAYCV010000251.1 GCA_012729605.1 Ramlibacter sp.
CCGCCCAGGCCACCCAGAGCACCGGGGCCGCAGGGTCGACGCTCACGCGGCTGAAACCGGGCCGGCAAGCGGGCCTGCAGCCGGTTCGGGTTTTCGACTTGCGCGACAATAGGGGCATGAACGCCACTGCCCTGACCCGATTCGATATCACTGCTCCCCTGACGCCGTTCGATGCCGTGCCTGCGGCCGGCGAAGAGCGTGTTTCCATTGCGCTCGATACGCGCAGCTACGACATCCATATCGGCAGTGGCCTGCTGGCACAGGAGGCCAGCTGGCAAGGCCTGCCGGCCGCGCGCAGTGCCGTGATCGTGACCAACACCACGGTGCAGCCGTTGTATGCCGCGCAGCTGTTGCAGGCGCTGCAGCCGCTGTACCCGAAGGTGCATGTGGTGGCCTTGCCCGATGGCGAGGAATACAAGACCTGGGAATCGCTGAACCTGATTTTTGATGGCCTGCTGGGCCAGCAGTGCGACCGCAAGACGGTGCTGTATGCGCTGGGGGGCGGCGTGATCGGTGACATGACCGGTTTTGCCGCGGCCTGCTACATGCGTGGCGTGCCTTTTGTACAGGTGCCGACCACGCTGCTGGCGCAGGTCGACTCCTCGGTCGGCGGCAAGACTGCCATCAACCACCCGCTGGGCAAGAACATGATCGGCGCCTTCTACCAGCCGCGCCGCGTGATTTGCGACATGGACACCTTTGCCACGCTGCCGGATCGCGAACTCAGTGCCGGTCTGGCCGAGGTGATCAAGTACGGTCCGATTGCCGACATGGGCTTTTTTGATTGGCTGGAGCAGCATATCGATGCCTTGCGTGCGCGTGACCCGCAGGCGCTGGCAGTGGCGGTGCGCCGCAGTTGCCAGATCAAGGCCTGGGTGGTGGGCCAGGACGAGCAGGAAAGCGGCATGCGCGCGATCCTGAACTACGGCCATACCTTTGGCCACGCGATCGAGGCCGGCCTGGGCTTTGGCACCTGGCTGCATGGCGAGGCAGTGGGTTGCGGCATGGTGATGGCGTCCGAGCTGTCGGCGCGGCTTGGCCTGGTGGATGCGGCTTTCGTGCAGCGCGTGCGCACGCTGGTGCAGCGCGCCGGCCTGCCGGTGGTGGCACCGCGTCTGGCCGAGGAGGATGCTGCCAACGTCGAGGAATGGCTGCACCATATGCGCGTGGACAAGAAGGCCGAGGCCGGCGAGATCCGTTTTGTCGTGATCGCACAGCCGGGCGAGGCGGCGCTGGCCAAGGCGCCGGACAGCCTGGTGGCCGACGTGATCCACGTCTGCAGCCAGGCCTGAGATGGCGATCTACAGCGCGCCGCTGCCAGGCGTTCCGGACAGCGGCCAGCACAGCCATGCCGCCTGGGCTGCCTTGCCCTGGCAGTCGCGCGGGCGCCGCCATGCAGAAGCCGATGCGCCGACGCGCGGCGCCTTCCAGCGCGACCGTGACCGCATCGTGCACAGCTCGGCGTTCCGCCGGCTGGTCTATAAGACGCAGGTGTTCCTGAACCACGAGGGGGATTTGTACCGCACCCGGCTGACGCATTCGCTGGAAGTGGCGCAGCTCGGTTGCAGCGTGGCGCGTGCGCTGGGGCTGGACGAGGATCTGGTGGAAGCGATTGCGCTGGCGCACGATCTGGGTCACACGCCGTTTGGCCATGCCGGGCAGGATGCGCTCAACGGCTGCATGCAGCAGCATGGCGGTTTCGAGCACAACCTGCAGAGCCTGCGCGTGGTGGATGTGCTGGAGCAGCGTTATCCGGCGTTTGACGGCCTGAACCTGTGTTTCGAGACGCGTGAGGGCATCCTCAAGCACTGTTCGGCGCGCAACGCGCGCTGGCTGGAACAGCAGGAGCCGGGCGGTGTGGGCCAGCGCTTCCTGCTCGGGCAGCAGCCGGGCCTGGAGGCGCAGCTGTGCAATATCGCCGACGAGATTGCCTACAACGCGCACGATATCGATGACGGCTTGCGCTCCGGCCTGCTGCAGTGGGAGCAGGTGCTGAGCGTGCCGCTGGTGGCGCGCCACCATGCCAGCACGCTGCGTGACTGGCCACAGCTCAGCGGCCGCCGCGTGATCTACGAAACCATCCGCCGCATGCTGAGCGAGCAGGTCTACGACGTGATCGCTGCCACGCGCGCCGCGCTGGAACAGCACCGGCCGGACAGCGTGGACGCGGTGCGCCAGTGCCCGCCGCTGGTCGGTTTCAGCGCCGCCATGCGCGATGAATCGCTGCAACTCAAGCAGCTGCTGTTGAAGGCGCTCTACCGCCATCCGCAGGTGATGCAGACGATGGACGTGGCGCAGCAGGTGGTACGCGAATTGTTTGCCATCTACCTGCAGCAGCCGCAGCAGATGAAACCCGATTTCGCCACGCGTGCCGATACCGAGCGCGCCGTGGCCGACTATATTGCCGGCATGACCGATCGTTTCGCCTTGCGTGAGCATGTACGCCTGACTGGCCAGCAGGTCTTGATGTGAGTGCTACGGACAAGCAGGGCGGCATGCGCGCCGTCTGGGTCGTGCTGGTCACGGGTGTGTGTGCGGCCATGATCATTGGCAAGCTGCCGCCGGCGGTACCCGCGCTGCAGCAGGAGCTGGGCGTGACGCTGGTGCAGGCCGGCTTTCTGCTGTCACTGGTGCAGGTGGCATCGCTCAGTTTGGGCCTGTTCCTGGGGCTGGCGAGCGAGCGTATTGGCCTGCGCCGCTCCATGCTGGCTGGCCTGGCGCTGATGAGTCTGGCCAGTTTTGCCGGCGGCTGGGTCGAGAGCGTGACCGCGCTGCTGGTATTGCGCGCCTTTGAAGGACTCGGCTTCCTGCTGACCTCGCTGTCGGCGCCGGCGGTGCTGCGCCGGCTGGTGCCGCCGCAGCGGGTGACGCAGGTAATGGGCGTCTGGGGGGCTTATGTGCCGTTTGGCACGGCGCTGGCGATGCTGCTCGGGCCGGCCGTGATCCTGGCAGTCGGCTGGGCCGGCTGGTGGTGGCTGATCGGCCTGCTGTGCGCGCTCTGTCTGCTGGCCGTGCGGCGCTGGGTGCCGGCCGATCCGCCACGCCCGGCAGCGGCCGTGGCCGGTGGCTGGACCGGCCAGTTGCACCTGACGCTGTCCAGCCGCGGACCCTGGCTGCTGTTCCTGACCTTTTGCGTCTACTCCTCCCAGTGGATGGCGGTGATCGGCTTTCTGCCGACGATTTATGCGCAGGCCGGCGTGAGCGGCTGGACGCTGGGCCTGCTGATGGCGCTGGTGCCGGCGATGAACATCATCGGCAACGTGGTGGCAGGCCAGCGCCTGCACCGCGGCACGGAGCCGGGCACGCTGCTGATCATCGGTTTTGTCGTGATGGCGCTGGGGTCCTGGCTGGCGTTTACCGGATTGGAACTGCCGCCGGCGGTGCGCTATGTCGGCATGCTGCTGTTCTCGCTGTTTGGTGGCCTGATTCCGGGCACGCTGTTTGCGCTGGTGCCGCGGCTGGCGCCGGACAGCAGCCTGATTGCCAGCACCGTGGGCTGGATGTTGCAGGGCTCCTCGCTGGGGCAGTTTGCCGGTCCGCCGGCCGTGGCCTGGCTATCGGGCGTGGTCGGCGGCTGGCACTGGACCTGGGCGGCCACCGGCAGCGCCTGCGTGCTGGGCTGCCTGCTGGCGCTGCAATTTGCGCGCCTGCGCACCCCGCCCGCCGTAGCCCGCTGAGACGCTGCGTGGCACAATGGCGCGCATGACTACCGATCTCCAAAATACCGTCGTGGCCGATACCCGCCACTGGCTGGAACAGGCCGTGATCGGCCTCAACCTGTGCCCGTTTGCCAAGGCGACCTACACCAAGGAACTGGTCCACTATGCGGTGTCCGGTGCGCTGACCGAAGACGAGGCGCTGCAGGCCGTGCATGACGAGCTGGTGGCGCTGGCCGAACTGCCGATGGACGAGCGCGAAACCTCGCTGCTGCTGTTCCCGGCGATGTTTGACGATTTCCTCTACTTCAACGATTTTGCCGGTGCCGCGGAGGACATCCTGGCTGACCTGGGCCTGGAAGGCGAGCTGCAGATTGCCAGCTTCCACCCGCGCTACCAGTTTGCCGATACCGAGCCGGACGACATCAGCAATGCCACCAACTGGGCGCCGTACCCGACGCTGCACCTGCTGCGCGAAGCCAGCATCGACCGTGCCGTCGAGAACTACCCGGATGTGGACGATATTCCCGCCAACAACATCGAGCGCCTCGAGGCCATGGGCCGCAGCGGTTGGGAAAAGCTCGGCATCCAGACCCGCGTCAGCGGCGATGACTGGGTGCGTGCCTGCCCGGCGCACGGCCAGCGCAAGCAGCCGCCCGGTGACGGTGACCAGCGTGATGACGAGGGTGGCGATGGTGACGGCGGCGAATAAGCCG
>JAAYCV010000252.1 GCA_012729605.1 Ramlibacter sp.
CATCTTTCAGGAGCCATCCGCCATGTCCCGACCAGCCGGCAATCACGACGATGTCGTGCAGCAACAGTACCAGCCCCGCGCCCAGGCCTACGCCAGCAGCGCCGTCCATGCCGCCGGCCCGGATCTGGCGCGCGCCAGCGAGCTGGTCGCCTCCCTGGCGGCTGCCGATGCCGGCTGGCAGGTGCTCGATGCCGGCTGTGGTGGCGGCCATCTCGGTTTTGCGCTGGCTGCGCTGCCGCCCATCGCGCAGGTCTGTGCGCTGGATCCGACCCCGGCCATGCTGGAGGTGGTGCAGCAGGGCGCAATTGAGCGCGGATTGGCGCAGCGCCTGCACACGCTGCAAGGCCATGCCGGCGCGCTGCCGTTTGCCGATGCCCACTTCGATCTGGTCGCCAGCCGCTACAGCGCCCACCATTGGCGCGACCTGGAGGCTGGCCTGGCCGATCTGGTGCGTGTGCTGCGTCCGGGCGGCTACCTGCTGATGATCGACACGCTGGGACACGAGGACGTGCTGTGCCATGTGCACAGCCAGACCATGGAACTGCTGCGCGATGCCTCGCATGTCTGCAACCGTTCGATCCCGGAATGGCGGCAGCTGCTGCAAGCCGCCGGCGTCGACATCCTGCATGAGCAGGCCTGGCCGCTACGACTGGAGTTTGCCTCCTGGATTGCACGCATGCAGACTCCGCCCGATCGCGCCCAGGCGGTACGCGCCGTGCTGCAACAGGCACCGGCCGAAGTGCGCGATGCCCTGCTGGCCGAGGCCGATGGCAGCTTCACGCTGCAGACCGGCCTCTGGCTGGCCCGCAAGCCGGTCTAGCCCTGCGCCAGCGCCCAGGCCACGTGCTCGCGCACCAGCGCCTCCGGATGTCCGGCATGCCGTTGCAAGGCCGTTCGGATCGCATCAGCCTGGCCGGCATCGGCCACGCGCAGCGCATTGCCCAGTGCCACGGCAATATTGCGCAGCCAGCGCACATGGCCGATGCGGCGGATCGGGCTGCCTTCGGTACAGCGCAGGAAGGTGGCCTCGTCCCATTGCCAGAGCTGCAGCAGCTGCGCACTGCCGAGGCCATGGCGTTCGTCAAAATCCGGCAGCGCCTGGCGCCGGGCAAACTTGTTCCAGGGGCAGATCAGCTGGCAGTCATCACAGCCGTAGATACGGTTGCCCAGCAGCGGCCGCAGTTCCAGCGGGATCGGGCCATCGTGCTCGATCGTCAGGTAGGAAATGCAGCGGCGCGCATCGAGCCGGTACGGCGCGATGATGGCCTGGGTCGGGCAGATGTCGATGCAGGCGCGGCACTGGCCGCAGTGGCCGGTTTCCGGCTCGGTCAGCGGCAGCGCCAGATCGATATAGATTTCGCCGAGGAAGAACATGGAGCCGGCCTCGCGGTTCAGCGTCAGCGTGTGCTTGCCGCGCCAGCCCTGGCCGCTGCGGCTGGCCAGCTCGACCTCGAGCACCGGGGCGGAATCGGTAAACACGCGGTGGCCGAACGGTCCGAGTACGCCCGCCATGGCATCGGCCAGCTTCTGCAGGCGCTGACGCAGCACCTTGTGGTAATCACGGCCACGGGCGTAGAGCGATACCACCGCTTCGCCGGGCTGCTGCAGCCGGGCCAGTTCATGCTCGCGCCAGTCTTCCGGCGTCGCGCCGGGCAGATAATCCATGCGCGCCGTGATCACGCGCACCGTGCCCGGCACCAGCTCGGCCGGGCGCGCGCGCTTCAGGCCATGGCTTTCCATGTAGTGCATGCTGCCGTGAAAGCCCTGCTTGAGCCAGGCCAGCAGCCCCGGCTCGGCGCTGGACAGGTCGACATCGGCCACGCCCAGTCGGGAAAAGCCGAGCGCGGTCGCCTGCTGCTGCAGGATCGACCATAATGTTTCCGGACTGGGGGGCGTCTGCTGTTCCACGATTCCTGTTTCCAACCTGCTGCCGGCGGCCCGCGGCCAGCCCCATGCAGCTGTGATGACACTGATGATTGTAAAAAACCTGACCTGGCCTGACGAATCGGCTACCCAGGAGTTTGCCAGCCGGCTGGCCGCTTACTGGCAACAGCATCCGGACAGCGCCGATCTGCTGGTGCTGCTGCACGGTGACCTTGGCGCCGGCAAGACGACGCTGGTACGCCATCTGCTGCGCGGCCTGGGCGTGGCGGGCCGCATCAAGAGCCCGACGTATGCGCTGGTGGAGCCATATGTAACCCCCTGTGTGCAAGTGTGGCATTTTGATTTTTACCGCTTTGCCGACCCGCAAGAATGGGAAGATGCAGGGTTACGCGACATTTTCGCCACGCCGGGCCTGAAACTGGTCGAGTGGCCGGACAAGGCCGGGGACCTGCTGCCGCAGCCCGACTGGATCATCCGGCTCAGCTCCGATGTGGATGAAGTGCGCCATCTCACCCTGGAAGCCCTGACGCCGCGTGGCGTCACCCTGATGCAGGAAGCGACATGATCCAACGCAGGACGATCATCCAGAGCGCCGGACTGATGCTGGCAGGCATCTCCGGCAGTGTGCGCGCCGCCAATATCGTGGCCGTGCGCGCCTGGCCCGCCCCCGAATACAGCCGAATCACGCTGGAATCCGACCAGCCGCTGCAGTACACCCAGACCCTGATCCAGAATCCGCACCGGCTGGCTGTCGATATCACCGGCGTTCCACTCACGCAGGAGCTGCGCGACCTGGTCAGCAAGGTGCCGCCGGACGATCCGAATATCGGCGGTATCCGTGTCGGCCAGTACGATACCAACACGGTGCGTATCGTGGTCGACCTGAAGCAGCAAGTCACGGCGCAGGTGTTCACGCTGAACCCGGTTGCGGCCTACCAGAACCGCCTGGTGTTCGACCTCTACCCGGGCCAGGCCAAGGCGGTGGATCCGCTGGAACAGCTGATTGCCGAATACACGCGCGATCCCGGCGCGCCGACGCCCACTGCTCCGGCACCAGCTCCGGCGGCCCCCACCCTGCCGCCGCCGTTCCAGAGCGCCGCGGCCGGCAGCAGCGATCCGCTGGCCGATCTGATTGCACGCCGCTCCACCAGCATGGCAGCGCTGTCCCCGGCGCCGGCCAGCCCGCCGCGTATCACCGTCGCGCCCGAACGTCCGGTGCCGTCCAGGCCGATCCCGCGTCCGGAACCAGCCCCCATGGCGCCGGCCGTGCGTACCGCCAGCCGCACCGACCGCCTGATCATCGTCGCACTCGATCCCGGCCATGGCGGCGAGGATCCCGGCGCCATCGGCCCGGGCGGCACCTACGAGAAAACCATCGTGCTTGCAATTGCGCGCAAGCTGCGCGACCGCATCAACCGCAGCAGCGTCAACGGCAGCCCGATGCGCGCCTTCCTGACGCGTGACGGCGACTATTTCGTGCCGCTGAACACGCGCGTGCAGAAGGCACGCCAGGTACAGGCCGACCTGTTCATCAGCATCCACGCCGATGCCTTCATCACGCCACAGGCGAATGGCTCCAGCGTCTACGCGCTCAGCACCACCGGCGCCAGCAGCAGTGCCGCACGCTGGCTCGCCAACAAGGAAAACAATGCCGACCTGGTCGGCGGCCTGAACGTGCGCAGCCGCGATGCCACCGTGCAGCGTGCCCTGCTCGACATGAGTACCACCGCACAAATCCGTGACAGCCTGTCGCTGGGCGGTGCATTGCTGGGCGAAATCGGCAAGATCAACCGCCTGCACAAGCCCAAGGTGCAACAGGCGGGTTTTGCCGTGCTGAAGGCGCCGGACATTCCCAGCGTGCTAGTGGAAACTGCCTTTATCAGCAATCCGGGTGAAGAGCGCAAGCTGGCCAGCGGCTCGCACCAGAACGTGCTGGCCGATTCGCTGATGCAGGGCATCCAGCGTTATTTCCGCCAGAACCCGCCGCTGGCGCGCAGCCGTACGGTCTGAGCCGGCCGGCTGCCCCAGCTCAATCGAGCATCAGCGCCAGCACCCAGAGCACGGTAAACGCCAGTTGGAGGTGCGCCGTGCGCGCCAGCAGCCAGTTGTGGCGCCGGCTGGGCTCCCAGGTCGCCATGCGCCAGGCCAGCACCAGGGCCAATGGAAGTGTCAGGTGTGGCAGCGCATGGACCCAGTTACGTGCCTGCGAAGCCGCCAGCAGGTAGGGCACGGCCAGCATGGCAGCGTAAATCATGCGGCTGGCCGTCAGGCCAATGCGCACCGACAGTGTGTCCTTGCCGGCCAGCGCGTCCGATGCCGCATCGCGCGTGTTGTTGACCAGCATCACGGCCGAGGCAAAGGCGCCCATCATGTGACCCAGGATCCAGATCTGCCGGCTCAGCGTGCCGGTCTGCAGATAGTAGCTGCCCAGCACCGCGGCCAGCCCGAAAAACACCCAGACAAACACCTCGCCCAGCGGCCCGTGCGAGATCGGCGCCGGCCCCATGGTGTAGGCCCAGCCACAGAACAGCGCCACCAGCCCGAGGATCACGATCGGCCAGCCGCCGATCCAGGCCAGATACATGCCAAGTGCAAAAGCCAGCAGCAGACAGCCCAGACCGGCCCGCTTGACCTGGCGCGCGCTCAGCCAGCCCTTGGCCACGGCACGATCCGGCCCGAGGCGCTGGCCGCGGTCAATGCCGCTTTCGTAATCACCGGCATCGTTGAGCAGGTTGGTGGCAATCTGGATCAGCACCGCCGCCAGGAAGGTGACGATGGCCACATCCCAGTGCAGCATGCCGAGCTGGTGCCAGGCCAGGGTACAGGCCGCCAGGACGCCGGACAGCGTCACGCTCAGCGTATGCGGGCGGGCGGCCAGCAGCCAGGCCACGGCGGGAGAAGGAGCTGGTCGCGCCGGAGGGCGGTCTGCGGCGTCGAAACTGTCAGCGTTTTGCGTCATGCTCCGGATTGTAGGCAATCCGGAATCCGCTCATCGCATCGCGAATAGTTCCTGATGGAATTGATCTGCCGGCAGGCCATGCGCGCACAGGTCCTGGCGCAGCGCATCGGCAAACCCGGTCGGGCCGCAGAACCAGACACTGGCGGTCTGCCAGTCGGGCACCAGCTGGCGCAGGCGCGCGCCGGTCAGATAGCCATCGCGCTTGTCCACCATCACATGCAGGCGCACACCGGCGGCATCGGCATTGTCGCGCAGCAACTGCAGCGCCTCGCCATCGTCATGCGCGACCGGGTGGAACAGGTCGACCGCCTCATGCTGCACGCCGCTCTCCTGCTGCATCTGCTGCATGCGTGCGATGAAGGGCGTGATACCGATACCGGCACCGATCCAGATCTGGCGGCCACGGCCCCCGTTGAAGGTGAAGCGACCGTACGGACCTTCCACCGTGACCGGCATGCCCGGCTTGAGCACCTCGTGCAGCGTGCTGGTGTGATCGCCCAGCGCCTTGGTCACGAACAGGATCTCGCGCTGCTGCGGATCCCAGCTCGAGGCCATGGTGTACGGATGGGCGCGCTCGGAACTGCCGATCACGTTGACAAAGGCAAACTGTCCAGCCTGGTGACCCGGCCAGCCCTGCTCCAGCCGCACCCGGGTGGCCAGGATATGCAGATCGGGAAAATAGCGCAGATGGCTAATCTTGCCAGGGACCTGGCGGCTGGCACCGACCCGGCCCAGCAGCACCAGCACCGCCGCCACGCTGCCCGCCACGACCAGCAGCGCCATCACCCAGCCAATCGGCTGCGTCCAGTAATCGAACTTCATCAGCACCAGCGTGTGCCAGCACAGCACCAGATAGGTGATTGCCAGGATCTTGTGCGTCTTGATGAACAGGCGGTACGGGAAGCGCTTGACCAGCGCCAGCACCATCAGGATCAGCGCCGCGTAGAACGCCCATTCGCCCAGGGTCTCAGCCAGACCGCGCTGCGTGCGCAGCCAGGCCTCGATCCCTTGCAATGGCCCGCCCGGGCCGCTACCGCTGCCCCCGGCCGGCCGCTCCAGCCAGCCCCAGCCGACCATCCACTTGGTGCCCTTGGCCCACCACCAGTGCAGCACGCTGGTCACCAGCGCAGCAATACCCAGCCACTTGTGCAGGCGGTACATCTTGTCCAGGCCATCCAGCGCCGATTCCAGCCAGGCCGGACGCAGCGCCAGCCACATGCACAAGGCCATGCTGCCCATGGCCAGCACACCGCTGTACTGCACGAAGACGTTGCGGAACGGGAAATAGCCAAATGGCTGCGGCCACA
>JAAYCV010000045.1 GCA_012729605.1 Ramlibacter sp.
GCCGAGCAGCAGCAACAGCAGCAGTAATCGGCATGCAAGCAATCGCCATTACCGAGTTCGGCGGCCCTGAGGTCCTGCAGCGTACCGATTGCCCGGATCCGGTCGCAGGGCCGGGTCAGGTGCTGATCCGTGTCGCCGCGTCCGGTGTCAACCGTCCGGACGTGGTGCAGCGCAAGGGCCACTACCCGGCGCCGCCGGGCGAGTCCGAGCTGCCTGGTCTGGAGATCGCCGGCGAGATCATCGCTGGTGATGCCGAGGCCATGCAGCAGGCCGGTTTCGCCATCGGCGATCAGGTCTGCGCGCTGGTCGCTGGCGGTGGCTATGCCGAGCTCTGCGTGGCGCCGGTGGCCCAGTGCCTGCCGGTGCCGACCGGCCTGAGCCTGATCGAGGCGGCCAGCCTGCCCGAAACCTTCTACACGGTCTGGAGCAACGTCTATGACCGTGCCCGCCTGCAGCCGGGCGAAACCCTGCTGGTGCAGGGCGGCAGCAGCGGTATTGGCGTCACGGCGATCCAGATGGCCAAGGCGCGCGGATCGCGCGTCATCGTCACGGCCGGCTCGGACGAGAAGTGCCAGGCCTGCCTGGCACTGGGCGCCGATCACGCGATCAACTACAAGACACAGGATTTCGTCGAACAAGTGCTTGCCATCACCGATGGCAAGGGCGTGGACGTGGTACTGGACATGGTCGCTGGCGACTATGTGGCACGCGAGGTGAAATGCCTGGCCGAAGATGGTCGTATTGTCATCATTGCCGTGCAGGGTGGTACCAAGGCCGAATTCAACGCCGGTCTGGTGCTCACGCGCCGCCTGTCCATCATCGGTTCCACGCTGCGCAAGCAGCCGGTCGCCTTCAAGGCGGCCATTGCGCAGCAGCTGCGCCAGCAGGTCTGGCCACTGATCGAAGCCGGCAGCATCAAGCCGGTCATCCATTCGGCATTCCCGGCTGCCGAAGCGGCGCAGGCGCATACGCTGATGGAATCCAACCAACACATTGGAAAAATCGTACTGACCTGGTAAGGCAAGGAGAGTCACATGAGAAAGATGATTGCTGGCAACTGGAAAATGAATGGCAACCTGGCCGCCAACGAGGCGCTGGTGCAAGGCATTCTGGCTGGTATTGGCGAGCCCGCTTGCGACGTGGTGGTCTGCCCGCCGGGCATTTATATCGCTCAGGTGCAGGCCCTGCTGGCCGGCCAGGACAAGGTCGCGCTGGGCGTGCAGAACGTATCCCAGCACCAGAACGGCGCCTATACCGGCGATGTCTCTGCCGATATGCTGAAGGAATTCGGCGTGCGCTACGCCATCGTCGGCCACAGCGAGCGTCGCCAGCACCAGGCGGAAACCGACACCAATGTCGCCATCAAGGCCAAGCGTGCCCTCGAAGCCGGCATCACGCCCATCGTCTGCGTTGGTGAAACCCAGCGCGAGCGTGACGAAGGCATGACCGACTACATCGTGCGCCGCCAGCTGGCCGCCGTGACCCATCTGGTGGGCCACTGCATCAGCGAAATCGTGGTCGCCTACGAACCGGTCTGGGCTATTGGCACCGGCAAGACGGCGACTCCGGAAGAGGCGCAGCACGTGCACGCCATCATGCGTACCCAGCTGCGTGCAGCCAGTGAACAGGCTGACCGTATCCGCCTGCTCTACGGCGGCAGCATGAACGCCTCCAACGCGGCGCAGCTGTTGGCTCAGCCCGACATCGACGGTGGCCTGATCGGTGGTGCTGCGCTCAAGCCGCAGGATTTCCTCGCCATCATCGCTGCAGCGCAATAAAATAACGGGTTTGCCGCGTGTGCGGCAAACCTTTCTCCGGTAACGATTTCATGACTATTCTTCACAACCTCCTGCTGGTCATCCAGGTGCTGTCGGCCCTGGCCATGATCGGCCTGATCCTGGTACAGCACGGCAAGGGTGCCGATATGGGCGCGGCCTTTGGTGCCGGCTCTTCCGGCAGCCTGTTTGGTGCCTCTGGCAGTGCCAACTTCCTGTCGCGCACCACTGCCGTACTGGCAACGGTGTTCTTTGTATCCACGCTGATCCTGGCCTATTTCGGCAACCTGCCGAATACCGGCGGTTCCGGCAGCGTGCTGAGCGGTCTGGTCAATGCGCCGGCTGTCACTGCTTCCGCACCGGCTGAAGCGGCTTCTGCGCCGGCATTGGCTGCCGAGTCGCTGGTGCCGGGTGCTGCTGCCGTGGTGCCCGCGGCTGCCGTGCCGGCATCGCAACCTGCCTCCGTGGCAGCGTCTGCGGCATCCGCCAGCTAATTGTTACAAGTGTGTCCCGCAGGCAGGTCGGGACACTCAAGAAAAACCCTGCCCAGAGCGTCCCGCCCGTTGAATATGGTTACAATGAGGGGCTAACCCGGATAGGTGGTATTCCCACCTTCCATGCTCCGGGAAGAGACACGATTGCCGTCGTGGTGGAATTGGTAGACACGCTATCTTGAGGGGGTAGTGGCGAAAGCTGTGCGAGTTCGAGTCTCGCCGACGGCACCAGAATCACCTTTGGCCACTGGCCAGATTTTTCTGCAGGAAAACATGGATCTCTCGCAATATCTTCCCGTCATGCTGTTCGTGATCGTGGGCGTCCTGGTCGGCGCGGCCTGTCTGCTCATGGGTCGTGGACTGGGGCCCAACCGCCCCGATCCCGCCAAGAACTCCCCCTATGAATGTGGCTTCGAGGCCTTTGAAGATGCGCGCATGAAGTTTGACGTGCGCTACTACCTCGTGGCCATTCTGTTCATCCTGTTTGACCTGGAAGTGGCATTCCTCTTCCCCTGGGCTGCTGCCTACAAGCAGCTGGGTCCGGTCGGCTTCTGGGCCGCCATGATCTTCCTGTTCATCCTGCTCATCGGATTCATCTACGAGTGGAAGAAGGGCGCCCTGGATTGGGAATAAACGCAGGTTGAGGGTGGCTGGCCGCACTGCGTCAGCTGTCCGCACTTCTGGAGAGTCGCATGTCGATTGAAGGTGTTTTCAAGGAAGGCTTCATCACCACCAGCTATGACGCGGTGGCGAACTGGGCCAAGACCGGGTCGATCTGGCCCATGACGTTTGGCCTGGCCTGCTGTGCCGTCGAGATGATGCACGCGGCCAGTGCGCGCTATGACCTGGCGCGCTTTGGTGCCGAGGTGTTCCGCGCCAGTCCGCGCCAGTCCGACCTGATGATCGTGGCCGGTACGCTGTGCAACAAGATGGGTCCGGCCCTGCGCAAGGTCTACGACCAGATGGCCGAGCCGCGCTGGGTGCTGTCCATGGGCTCCTGTGCCAACGGTGGCGGCTACTACCACTACAGCTATTCGGTGGTGCGCGGCTGTGACCGCGTGGTGCCGGTTGATGTCTATGTGCCGGGCTGCCCGCCCACGGCCGAGGCGCTGATCTACGGCATCCTGCAGCTGCAGCAGAAGATCCGTCGCACCAACACCATTGCCCGCGCCTGAGGAGATCACGCATGACTGCCTACGCTGTAGATATCCAGGCCCTGTCCAATACCGTGACCCAGCTGCTGGGTGACAAGATCCGTTCTTCCGTGATGGCCCGCGGCGAGTTGACCATCGAGGTCGCTGCTGCAGATTACGTCGAAGTCGCACGCCAGCTGCGCGATGCGCCTGGCTGCCAGTTCGAGCAACTGATCGACCTGTGTGGCGTCGACTATTCCGATTACCGCAACGAGGTCTGGGAAGGCCCGCGCTATTGCGTGGTGCTGCACCTGCTGTCCATCACGCTGAACCAGCGCCTGCGCCTGAAGGTGTTCGCGCCCGATGACGACTTCCCGGTGGTGTCTACCATCAATGACGTCTGGGCGTCTGCCAACTGGTTCGAGCGCGAAGCCTTCGACCTGTATGGCATCGTGTTCGAGGGACATCCGGATCTGCGCCGCATCCTGACCGACTATGGTTTCATTGGTCACCCGTTCCGCAAGGACTTTCCGCTGTCCGGCCACGTCGAAATGCGTTACGACGAAGAGCAGAAGCGCGTGGTGTACCAGCCGGTGACCATCGAGCCGCGCGAGATCACGCCGCGCATCATCCGCGAAGACAACTACGGGGGGCTGCACTGATCGCCGGCGACGGCGAGAAGGAATGACTTATGGCTGAAATCAAGAACTACACCCTGAACTTCGGTCCGCAGCACCCGGCAGCGCACGGCGTGCTGCGTCTGGTGCTGGAGCTGGACGGCGAGGTGGTGCAGCGTGCCGACCCGCACATTGGCCTGCTGCACCGTGCCACCGAAAAGCTGGCCGAGCACAAGACCTTTCTGCAGACGCTGCCCTACATGGACCGTCTGGACTATGTGTCCATGATGTGCAACGAGCACGCCTACTGCCTGTCGGTCGAGAAGCTGCTTGGCATCGAGGTGCCGATCCGCGCGCAGTACATCCGCGTCATGTTCTCCGAGATCACGCGTATCCTGAACCACCTGATGTGGCTGGGTTCGCACGGTAACGACTGCGGCAGCTCGACCATCCTGATGTACACCTTCCGCGAGCGCGAAGACCTGTTCGACATGTACGAGGCCGTTTCCGGCGCGCGCATGCACGCTGCCTACTTCCGCCCGGGTGGTGTCTACCGTGACCTGCCGGACAGCATGCCGCAGTTCGAAAGCAAGCTGCGCAGCAGTGGTTCGGTCGACAAGATCAACCAGGCACGCCGTGGCTCGCTGCTCGACTTTATCGAGGACTTCACCAACCGCTTTCCCAAGTGTGTGGACGAGTATGAGACCCTGCTCACCGAGAACCGCATCTGGAAGCAGCGTACCGTCGGCATCGGCGTGCTGTCCCCCGAGCGTGCCATCAACCTCGGCATGACCGGCCCGATGCTGCGTGGCTCCGGCATCGCCTGGGACCTGCGCAAGACGCAGCCCTACGAGGTCTATGACCGCATGGATTTCGATATCCCTGTGGGCGTCACTGGCGATACCTACGACCGTTATCTGGTGCGCATGAAGGAAATGCGCGAGTCCAACCGCATCATCAAGCAGTGCGTGGACTGGCTGCGTGCCAACCCGGGTCCGGTCATCACTGACAACCGCAAGGTGGCACCGCCGCCGCGCGCGAACATGAAGTCGGGTATGGAAGACCTGATCCACCACTTCAAGCTGTTCACGGAAGGTTTCCACGTGCCGGAAGGCGAGGCCTACGCGGCTGTCGAGCACCCCAAGGGCGAGTTCGGCATCTACCTGATCAGCGATGGTGCCAACAAGCCCTACCGCATGAAGATCCGGCCGCCGGGCTTTGTGCACCTGGCTGCCCTGGATGAACTCGCTACCGGCCACATGCTGGCCGACGCCGTGGCGGTGATCGGCACGCTGGACATTGTGTTTGGAGAGATTGACCGATGATTTCTGAAGCTACCAAGGCGCGCTTCGCCAAGGAAGTGGCCAAGTACCCCGACGAGCAGAAGCAGTCTGCCGTCATGGCCTGCCTGTCTATCGTGCAGCAGGAGCAGGGTCACATCACGGCCGAGAGCGAGCGCGAGATTGCCGAGTACCTCGACATGGCACCGATGGCCGTGCATGAAGTCACGACCTTCTACAACATGTACAACCAGCAACCGGTCGGCAAGTACAAGCTGGCCGTGTGCACCAACCTGCCGTGCCAGCTGCGCGACGGTGGCAAGGCGCTCAAGTATCTGGAAGACAAGCTGGGCGTCACTGCTGGCGAAACCACGGCCGATGGCCTGTTCACGCTGCAGCAATGCGAATGCCTGGGTGCCTGCGCCGATTCCCCGGTGATGCTGGTGAACGATCGCAGCATGTGCAGCTTCATGTCCGTCGAGCGCCTGGAGGCGCTGGTGGAAGGTCTGCGTAACGCGGAGGGCAAGGCATGAGCGTGAGCAACGTCCTGGCGCAATTCGCGTCCAGCGGTCAGGAAACCTGTTTCCATGGCCGCCATATCGATCCGCAGATCTACAAGGATCTGAACGGCAGCAACTGGAGCCTCAAGGACTACGAGGCGCGTGGTGGTTACCAGGCGCTGCGCAAGATCCTGGGCAAGGATGACGGCAATGGCATGTCGCAGGACGATGTCATCGCCACCATGAAGGAATCCGCGCTGCGCGGTCGTGGTGGTGCCGGCTTCCCGTCCGGCCTGAAGTGGAGCTTCATGCCGCGCAACTTCCCGGGCCAGAAATACATCGTCTGCAACTCGGACGAGGGCGAGCCAGGTACCTGCAAGGACCGTGACATCCTGATGTTCAACCCGCATATCGTGATCGAAGGCATGATCATTGCGGGCTTTGCCATGGGTGCCAGCGTCGGCTACAACTACATCCACGGCGAGATTTTCCAGGTCTACGAGCGTTTCGAGGCTGCCCTGGAAGAGGCACGTGCTGCCGGCTATCTGGGTGACAACATCCTGGGCAGCGATTTCAGCTTCCAGTTGCACGCACACCATGGTTTCGGTGCCTACATCTGTGGCGAGGAAACTGCGCTGCTGGAGTCGCTGGAAGGCAAGAAGGGCCAGCCGCGCTTCAAGCCGCCGTTCCCGGCCAGCTTCGGCCTGTACGGCAAGCCGACCACCATCAACAACACCGAGACCTTTGCTGCCGTGCCGTGGATCATCCGCCACGGTGGCCAGGCCTACCTGGAGTGTGGCAAGCCGAACAACGGCGGCACCAAGATCTACTCCGTTTCCGGTGACGTCAACCTGCCGGGCAACTATGAAGTGCCCATGGGTACGCCGTTTGCCACCCTGCTGGAGCTGGCGGGTGGCGTGCGCAGCGGTCGCAAGCTGAAGGCCGTGATCCCGGGTGGCTCTTCCTCCCCGGTGCTGCCGGCCGACATCATGATGCAGTGCACCATGGATTACGATTCCATCGCCAAGGCTGGCTCCATGCTGGGTTCCGGTGCCGTGATCGTGATGGATGACAGCCGTTGCATGGTCAAGTCGCTGCTGCGCCTGAGCTATTTCTACATGCACGAGTCCTGCGGCCAGTGCACGCCTTGTCGCGAAGGTACCGGCTGGCTGTGGCGCGTGGTGCAGCGTATCGAAAACGGCCAGGGTCGTCCGGAAGATCTGGACTTGCTGGATTCCGTCGCTGGCAACATCATGGGCCGCACCATCTGTGCGCTGGGCGATGCCGCCGCCATGCCAGTGCGTGCCATGCTGAAGCACTTCCGCGATGAATTCGCCTACCACATCGAGCACAAGACCTGTCAGGTCCCTGCCTATATTTGACGAGTGATCGCCATGGTTGAAATCGAACTGGACGGAAAGAAGATCGAGGTACCGGAAGGCAGCATGATCATGCATGCTGCCGAAGGTGCCGGAACCTTCATTCCGCATTTTTGCTATCACAAGAAGCTGAGCATTGCGGCCAACTGCCGCATGTGCCTGGTGGAAGTCGAGAAAATGCCCAAGGCCGTGCCGGCCTGTGCCACGCCGGTGGCCCAGGGCATGATCGTCCACACCAATAGCCCGCGCGCGCTGGCGGCACAGCAGTCCGTCATGGAATTCCTGCTGATCAACCACCCGCTGGATTGCCCGATCTGTGACCAGGGTGGCGAGTGCCAACTGCAGGATCTGGCAGTGGGCTATGGCAACAATACCTCGCGCTATGAAGAAGAAAAGCGTGTGGTCGTGCCCAAGGATGTCGGCCCGCTGATCTCCATGGAGGAGATGAGCCGTTGCATCCAGTGCACGCGCTGCGTGCGCTTTGGCCAGGAAATTGCCGGCCAGATGGAGCTCGGCATGTCCAACCGCGGCGAACACGCGGAAATCGAGACTTTCGTCGGCGCCACGGTGGACTCCGAGCTGTCCGGCAACATGATCGACATCTGCCCGGTCGGTGCGCTGACCAGCAAGCCGTTCCGCTACAGCGCCCGTACCTGGGAGCTGGGTCGCCGCAAGTCGGTCGCGCCGCATGATGCCTCGGGTGCCAACCTGATCGTGCAGGTCAAGAACCACCAGGTGCTGCGCGTCGTGCCGTTCGAGAACGAAGCCGTCAACGAGTGCTGGATTGCCGACCGTGACCGTTTCAGCTACGAATCGCTGAATGGCCCGGATCGCCTGACCGCCCCGATGATCAAGCAGGGCGGCAGCTGGCAGGAAGTCAGCTGGCAGGTCGCACTGGAATACGTGGCCAATGGCCTGAAGCAGATTGCTACCGAACATGGTGCCAACAGCATCGGCGCACTGGTCAGCCCGCACAGCACCCTGGAAGAGCTGGCGCTGGCCGGCAAGCTGGTGCGCGGTCTGGGTAGCGACAACATCGACCACCGTCTGCGCCGCGCTGATTTCAGCGCCACCAACGGCAAGGTCCGCTGGCTGGGCATGCCGGTTGCCGCACTGAGCACGCAGCAACGCGTGCTGGTGGTGGGCAGCAACCTGCGCAAGGACCATCCGCTGTTTGCCCAGCGTATCCGCCAGGCCGTGCGCCATGGCGCCCAGGTCAACGCACTGGTCGAGCAGCGCCAGGACTGGGCCATGCCCGTCAAGAACGTGCTGCAGGCCGATGCCACCGACTGGACGCAGGCGCTGGCCAATATCGCTGCCGCTGTTGCCGAGCAGAAGGGCGTTGCCGCTCCGGCCGCTGGCCAGGCAGATGACACCGCACAGGCCATCGCCAAGTCCCTGCTGGGCGGCGAGCGCAAGGCCGTGCTGCTGGGTAACGCTGCTGCCCACCATGCCCAGGCCGAAAGCCTGCTGGCACTGGCGCAGTGGATTGCTGCACAGACCGGTGCCAGCTTCGGTTATCTGACCGAAGCCGCCAATACCGTGGGTGCCCAGTTTGTCGGCGCGCAACCGCAGGCCGGTGGCCTGGACGCCGCTGGCATGGTAACGGGTGCGCTGAAGGCTGCAATCCTGCTGAACACCGAACCTGAGTTTGATACTGCTGCCGGTCAGCAGGCTGTGGCCGGCCTGAACCAGGCACAGATGATTGTCACGCTGAGCCCGTTCAAGGCGAACATGGCGATCAGCGATGTGCTGCTGCCGATCAGCCCGTTTACCGAAACGTCGGGTACGTTCGTCAACGCCGAAGGCCGCGCCCAGAGCTTCCATGCCGTGGTCAAGCCGCTGGCTGATACCCGTCCGGGCTGGAAGGTGTTGCGCGTGCTGGGCAACCTGCTGCAACTGCAGGGCTTTGACGCCGAATCCTCGCAGGACGTGCTGGCAGCCCTGGGCCTGGAACAGCGCGAAGAGGGCGCTTTCGTCGCCCGCCTGGACAACAGCACGGATGCTGCCATCACCGTGGCCAAGGCCGACGGTCGTCCGGCGGTGGCCTCCATTTATCAACTCGACAGCCTGGTGCGCCGCGCACCGGCGCTGCAGGCCACGGCGGATGCCCGTGCTGCCGCTAGCACGCAGGGGGTGAGCGCATGATGGACGCAATCTTTGCCGCAGGCGAAGGCCTGATCCAGGCTGCCTGGTGGATGGAAGTGGTATGGCCGGTGATCTGGGCGCTGCTCAAGATCATCATCGTGGTCATTCCGCTGATGCTGTGCGTGGCCTACCTGACCTACTGGGAGCGTCGCTTGCTGGGCTTCATGCAGCACCGTCGTGGTCCGAACCGCGTCGGCCCGCTGGGCCTGCTGCAGCCGATGGCCGACGGCCTGAAGCTGCTGACCAAGGAGCTGATCAAGCCGGATCGTGCCCACACCTGGATCTACTACATGGGTCCGTTGATGGCGATCATGCCGGCACTGGCGGCCTGGGCCGTGATGCCCTTCGGTCCCGATGTGGCACTGGCCAACGTCAACGCCGGTCTGCTGCTGATCATGGCGATCACCTCGATCGAGGTGTATGGCGTGATCATGGCCGGCTGGGCTTCCAACTCCAAGTACCCCTTCCTGGGCGCGCTGCGCGCATCGGCCCAGATGATTTCCTATGAAATCGCCATGGGCTTCTGCCTGCTGGTGGTGGTACTGGTGGCTGGCAGCATGAACATGGGCGAGATCGTCACGGGCCAGGCCTCGGGTCGCTTTGCCGACATGGGCGTCAACTTCCTGTCCTGGAACTGGCTGCCGCTGCTGCCGATCTTCATGGTCTACCTGATCTCCGGCGTGGCCGAAACCAACCGTCACCCGTTTGACGTGGTCGAGGGCGAGGCGGAAATCGTGGCTGGTCACATGGTGGAGTATTCCGGCATGGGCTTCGCGGTCTTCTTCCTGGCCGAGTACGCCAACATGATCCTGTTCTCGCTGCTGGCGGTGGTCATGTTCCTGGGTGGCTGGCTGCCCCCGTTCGAGTTCCTGAGCTTCATTCCGGGCTGGATCTGGCTGTTCGTCAAGACCTTTGTCGTGGTGAGCATGTTCATCTGGATCCGCGCCACCTTCCCGCGCTATCGCTATGACCAGATCATGCGTCTGGGCTGGAAGATCTTCATCCCGCTGACGCTGTTCTGGCTGGTGCTGGTAGCGGCATGGATGCAGACCTCCTGGAATATCTGGCCGTAAGGAGGAGTACGAGATGTCTACAACTACCAAAACCGAATCCGGCTTCAGCCTGAAGGACTTCCTCGGCAGCTTCATGCTGGCCGAGCTGTTCAAGGGCATGGCCCTGACCGGCCGCTACGCCTTCAAGAGCAAGGTGACGCTGAACTATCCGGAAGAAAAGACGCCGCTGAGCCCGCGCTTTCGCGGCCTGCACGCACTGCGCCGTTACGAGAATGGCGAAGAGCGCTGCATTGCCTGCAAGCTGTGCGAAGCCGTCTGCCCGGCGATGGCGATCACCATCGAGTCCGACCAGCGTGATGACGGTACACGTCGTACCACGCGTTATGACATCGACCTGACCAAGTGCATCTTCTGCGGTTTCTGCGAAGAGAGCTGCCCGGTCGACTCCATCGTCGAGACACACATCTTCGAATACCACGGCGAAAAGCGTGGCGACCTGTACTTCACCAAGGACATGTTGCTGGCCGTGGGAGACAAGTACGAAGCCCAGATCGCTGCCAGCAAGGCGGCGGATGCGCCGTACCGTTGATAGACCAGGGAATACATACGAGGACAACATGGACGTCAAAACTGGTCTTTTCTATCTGTTTGCTGTGGTGCTGGTGTTCGCGGCTTTCCGCGTGATCACTGCACGCAACCCGGTCAGCGCGGTGCTGTACCTGGTGCTGTCGTTCTTCCAGGCATCCGCCATCTGGATGCTGCTGGAGGCCGAATTCCTCTCCATCACCCTGGTGCTGGTGTACGTCGGTGCCGTGATGGTGCTGTTCCTGTTCGTCGTGATGATGCTGGACGAGGATGTCGAGCGGCTCAAGGCAGGATTCTGGAAACACTTCCCGGCAGCTGCCGTGGTCGGTGTGCTGGTGATTGTGCAGCTGGCCATCATCCTGCTGAGCAACTTCACTGAAACCCAGCCGCTGCCGATGCGCGGCATGGACGGCGCTCCGCTGCCGCCTGATGCCTCGAACACGACCGAGTTGGGCAAGCTGCTGTATACGCATTACCTGTACCCGCTTGAAATCGCCGCCATCATCCTGCTGGTGGCCATGATCAGCGCCATTGCCCTGACCATGCGCAAGCGCAAGGACAGCAAGGCCATTTCTCCCTCCCTGCAGGTGCATGTGCGCTCTGCTGACCGTGTCCGCATGGTGAAGATGGAGGCGACCAAGGCTGCACCTGTTGCCGAGGCAACGGAGGAGAACAAAGCATGAGTCTGACTATCGGCCATTTCCTGACCCTGGGCGGGATCCTGTTTGCGTTCGCGGCAGTGGGCATCTTCCTGAACCGCAAGAACCTGATCGTGCTGCTGATGTGCGTCGAGATGATGCTGCTGGCAGTGAACATGAACTTCGTGACCTTCTCCCGCTTCTGGGGTGACCTGAACGGGCAGATCTTTGTGTTCTTCATCATGACTGTGGCAGCTGCCGAAGCCGCCATTGGTCTGGCCATCCTGGTGCTGCTGTTCCGCAACAAGTCCAGCATCGATGTGGATGAACTCAACGTGCTGAAGGGGTAATCACAACATGACACAAGCGACCCTTTCGACAACGACCCTGGTCATCATTGCCTTTCTGCCGCTGCTGACTGCCACTCTGGTAGGCATCTTCGGTACGGCGATTGGTGGCCGCATCCTGGGCAACAAGGCCTCGCACACGCTGACCATTGGCGGCGTGCTGGTGTCCTGCGTGTTGTCCGTGATGGTGCTGATGCAGGTGCTGGACGGCGCCCGCTACGACCAGACGCTGTACAACTGGCTGACCATCGGCGGCCTGAAGATGGAAGTCGGCTTCATGGTCGACAGCCTGACCGCCATGATGATGGTGGTGGTGACCTCGGTGTCCCTGATGGTGCATATCTACACCATTGGCTACATGCAGGGTGATCCGGGCTACAACCGTTTCTTCTCCTACATCTCGCTGTTCACCTTCTCCATGCTGATGCTGGTAATGAGCAACAACTTCATGCAGCTGTTCTTTGGCTGGGAAGCAGTGGGTCTGGTGTCCTACCTGCTGATCGGCTTCTGGTACCAGCGTCCGACGGCGATCTTCGCCAACATGAAGGCGTTCCTGATCAACCGCGTGGGTGACTTCGGCTTCATCCTGGGTATCGGCCTGCTGCTGGCCTATACCGGCACGCTGAACTACACCGAATTCTTCGGCAAGGTCGACACGCTGGCCAACCAGACCATGCCGGGTACCGGCTGGCAAATCGTGACCGTGGCGTCCATCTGCCTGTTCATCGGTGCCATGGGCAAGTCGGCGCAGTTCCCGCTGCACGCCTGGCTGCCGGATTCCATGGAAGGCCCGACGCCGATTTCTGCACTGATCCACGCGGCCACCATGGTGACCGCCGGCATCTTCATGGTGTCGCGCATGTCCCCGCTGTTCGAGATGAGCGATGCAGCGCTGAACTTCATCCTGATCATTGGTGCCATCACTGCCTTCTTCATGGGTATCCTGGGCGTGATCCAGAACGACATCAAGCGCGTGGTGGCGTACTCCACGCTGTCGCAACTGGGTTACATGACCATGGCCCTGGGCGCTTCTGCCTACTCCGTGGCCGTGTTCCACCTGATGACGCACGCCTTCTTCAAGGCCCTGCTGTTCCTGGCGGCCGGTTCCGTCATCATCGGCATGCACCATAACCAGGACATCCGCTGGATGGGTAATGTGCGCAAGTACATGCCGATCACCTGGATCACCTTCCTGATCGGTACGTTGTCCCTGATCGGCACGCCGTTCTTCTCGGGCTTCTACTCCAAGGAGAGCATCATCGAGGCGCTGCACTTCAGCACGCTGCCGGCAGCCGGCATCGCCTACTGGGCGGCGCTGCTGAGCGTGTTCGTGACCTCGCTGTACAGCTTCCGCGTCTACTTCCTGGTCTTCCACGGCAAGGAGCGCTACGACCAGAACCCGGAACCGCATCACGACGATCACCATGATGACCATGGCGACGGCAAGCCGCACGAATCTCCGTGGGTGGTGACGCTGCCGCTGGTACTGCTGGCGATCCCCTCCGTGGTGATCGGCTACCTGGCCGTGGACGCCATGCTGTTCGGTGACTTCTTCAAGGACGCGATCCATGTGGATGCCCGTCATCCGGCCATGGCAACCTACGCTGACCACTGGGTCAACGTGTTCCACGGTGCCACAGGCTTTGCCCTGCATGCGGTACAGACCATGCCGTTCTGGCTGACGGTGGCCGGCTTTGCCGTCGCCTACTTCCTGTACATGATGAAAAACAATGTGGCAGCCAGCCTGGCCAAGGCCTTTGCCCCGATCATCACCGTGCTGGAAAACAAGTACTACGTCGACTGGATCAACGAGAACATCGTGGCGCGCGGCGCGCGCTGCCTGGGTACCGGCCTGTGGAAGGCTGGTGACCAGGGCCTGATCGATGGCGCCATCGTGAATGGTTCCTGGAAGGTCGTCGGCGGTATCGCTTCGGTGGTCCGGAAAGTCCA
>JAAYCV010000253.1 GCA_012729605.1 Ramlibacter sp.
CAGTGGTTGCACAAGCGCGGCAGGCTCACCATGGCCGGCGGCGCACCTTCGACCTTGGTATCCACCTCGTACTGCAGCACCGTGGTACGGAACTGGCCAATGGGCGGCAGGTTTTCCATGGAGCAGCTGACGGTACAGGCCTGGCAACCGATGCAGCGGCGGATATCCACCACCATGCCGTAACGCTTGCCTTCTTCGCCGGGGCGGCGCACCGGCTGGCTGTTGATGGCAGCTTCAGCCGGATCGGCCACGACCACGCCTGTGGCGGTCACGCCCAGACCCAGCAGGGCGCGCAGCAAGCCGCGCTTGCTGTCGGAGGGGGGAGAGAGGGGAGTTTTCATAAGCTGAGGGCACTGTAGCCAGATTCACACAACATGGCTTATTCTGTACAAAATGTCACCAGCCGCCCATCCGGAACTTTGGGCAATACCCTAGACTATTTTCCCTATTGTGAATGGGGGCTCTCTGTCCGGACTCCCCCTGACTCTTCATGAAACTGCCCTGCCGAATGACTGTTCCGATTGTTGCAACCGGCCACTGGCTGCAGCCCGCCCTGCGCTGGCTGGTCTGCCTGCTGCTGGGCCTGGCCTTGTGGCTGCCGGTGCTGGCACACGCCAAACCCTTGCGCCTGGGCGTGCTGGCCTATCTGGGGACCGAGGCCGCCGTCGAGGAGTGGACTCCGGTGGCGCGCCAGCTGGAGCAGGCGCTGCCCGACTACCAGGTCGAACTGTTGTCACTGGATCACGCCGCCCTGCAGAAAGCTGCCGAAGCACAAGCCATCGATTTCGTCATCACCAACCCGGGGCATTACGTCGAGCTCGAATCCAGCCTGGGTGCCTCGCGCCTGCTGACCCTGCAAACCGGCAGCAGCATGCCCGGATCCGCCTGGCAGGCGGTCGGCGCAGCCGTTGTCACGCGCAGCAACGATGCCGGCATCCAACGCCTGCGCGATCTGCGCGGCAAGCGCATCGCCATCGTCGGTCAGCAGGGATTCTCCGGCTACCAGCTGGTCTGGCGCGAGCTAGCCGCGGAAGACATCGACCCGGAACGTGACCTGACGTTCGACATCGTGGGCCTGCCGATGGACAAGGTGCTGGAGGCCGTGGCCTCGGGCCAGGTCGATGCCGGCTTTGTACGTGCCTGCATGCTGGAGAGCCGTCCCGGCTGGGAGCAGCAATTCCGCGTAGTGGCACCGCGCCGCGAAACCGGCTTTCCCTGTGCCAGCTCGACCCGTCTCTACCCCAACTGGCCACTGGCCGCCCTGCGCCATACCGATCCGGCGCTGGCCAAGCAAGTCACCATCGCCCTGCTGGAAATGGACAGCAACAGCAGCCCGATCCACTGGACCGTGCCGGCCGACTACCAGTCGGTGCATGAGCTGCAGCGCGAATTGCACATCGGCCCGTATGCCGTGCTGCAAACGCCCACGCTGAGCGATCTGGCGCGGCGCTTCTGGCCCTGGCTGGCTGGCCTGGCCACACTCATCGTCTTCGGCGGCCTGTATACAGCCCATGTGGAACGGCTGGTGCATGCACGCACCACTGCCCTGCGCACCGCCCTGGCCGAACGCGAGGAGCTGGAGCAGCACCTGCGCCAGAGCCGTGACCAGGCCGAGCACATGGCGCGCCTGTCGGTGCTGGGCGAGCTGTCCGGCACACTCGCGCACGAGCTGAACCAGCCACTCGCCGCCATAGGCAACTACGCGCAAAGCCTGATTCGGCGCGTGGACAACCAGCGACTGACCCCTGACGCCGTGCGCGAGGCCGCGCGCGAGATGACTGGCCAGGCCGAGCGTGCCGCGGGCATCCTGAGCCGCATCCGCAGCTTTGCCAAGAAGCGCGTGGCCCAGCCACAACTGCTGCAGCCTGCTCCCATGGTCGAGGAGGCGATCGCCCTGTTCCGCGACATGCAGGTCAACCCGCCGGATGTCGTGCTGCTGAACGAACTGCCCCCCGACACGCGTGTTGTGGCCGATCCGCTGCAGATCCAGCAGGTGCTGCTCAATCTGCTCAAAAACGGCTCCGATGCCACGCGGGAGCTGCCGCCCGAGCGCCAGCGCATGGGCGTGCGCCTGGCCACCAGCGACTCCAGCCTGCTGATCATGGTGCGCGACCATGGCGATCCGATCGATCCGGAACGCATGCGTCACCTATTTGATCCCTTCTATACGACCAAACCGAATGGCATGGGGTTAGGATTGTCCATTTGCCGCAGCATTGCCGAGGCTCACGGGGGCCGTCTGGATGCAGCCCCGGCCAGCCACGGCACCGGCCTGGTTTTTACGCTTACTCTTCCGCTGTCATGAGCTTTACCGAATCCCAGTCACCTGCCGCCTGGCAAATCCATGTTGTCGATGACGATGCCGCCTTTCGCCGCTCGCTGGTGTTCCTGCTCGAATCCATGGGCTGGGACGTGGTAGCGCACGAATCGGCTGCCGGATTCCTGGAGCATGGCCTGCCGCATGCCGCCGCCATTGGCTGCCTGCTGCTGGATGTGCGCATGCCCGGCATGAGCGGGCTGGAGCTGCAGCAGCTGCTGCGTTCGCGGCAATGCGCGCTGCCGATTGTCTTTCTGACTGGTCACGGTGACGTCGAACTGGCAGTGCAGGCCATGAAGCACGGTGCCTTCGACTTTCTCGAAAAGCCGTTCAAGGACCAGCGCCTGCTGGATGTGGTTGCCGCTGCGCTGCGCCAGCGTGAAAGCAGCCTGCAGTCTGAAGAACGCACGCGCCAGGCCAGCGCCCGCCTGCAGCAACTCACCCCGCGCGAAGCCGAAGTCGCCCTGCTGGTGGCACGCGGCCTGCCCAACAAGCTGGTCGCACGCGAGCTCGATATCAGCGAGAAGACCGTGCATATCCACCGCCAGCATGTAATGGAAAAAACCGGCCTCGGCAGCGCGGCGGAGCTGGCGCGGCTGATTTTGCAGGTGGATCCGCAGGGGCTGGATTGAATCGCAGTGGCAGATTGGCGTTATAGCGAACCTGGGGTGATTCAGTGGGGCATTACTGGCCTCTGGGACGCGTGAGCGGACAGGGTTGCCGATTAGAGACACCGGCGCCGCAGTCTTTTGCAAGACAAGCAAATTGTTATTGCGCAAAACCCCATTAGCGGTTACATTGACCCACCTGCAGCAATTTTGCTTTCCGAAACTGCAGGCAGTTCACTCCGGTTGCGGCATCCTTCAAGCCGCACACCTTCATCGCACACCACCTCCCTGTGGTTCTCCGCGATCAGAATTCTCCCCAGGCAAGCTTTTATCACTAGCGACCTTTACGCGGTCGTTATTGCCCATGTCCGCTCGCAAGTCGCGATGACATGTATCCGGGCCACATGCGTCCGAACCATTTTTTAGTTCTCTATGTCTTTTGATTCCATTCGTCCGTTTTCCGCCGGCAGGCTTCAGCTTACCCCGCTGAGCCGCTCTCAAGGAACGGATCACCACACCGCAGTACTCTCCATCCGCCAAGGCCAGGGCAGCCAGACACATGACCGTGTCTTCACCTTCAAGGCGCAGTTCCCCACCCGGCACGATGCGCTGATGTACGCCGCGGCGCAGGGCCGCCAGTGGCTACTCAACCCCGCTTCACTGTCCTGACCAAACCGTTCACCGCACCCTGCTATCACACGCAGGCGTTGAGCTGATCCACTCCCCCAACCCCAATCAATCTGCGCCACCCTTCATGGTGGGGCACCCAACCTACAAGGCTTCAAATGAACAACAAACTTTACGTCGGCAACCTGGCTTACTCGGTTCGCGACAATGATCTCCAGCAACAATTCGCTTCCTTTGGCGAGGTGCAATCCGCCAAAGTGGTGATGGACCGTGACAGCGGACGCTCCAAAGGCTTCGGATTTGTCGAGATGTCCACCAGCGAGGAGGCCGAGGCCGCCATCCGTGGCATGCACGGTCAGAACTTCGGCGGGCGCGACCTGACCGTGAACATCGCACGCCCCATGGAGGCACGCGCTCCGCGTGGCGGTTCTTACGGTGGTGGGTACGGAGACTCCCGCCGCAGCAGCTACTAAGCCTTCGAGCCGCAACCAGAAAGCCAGCGCAAGCTGGCTTTTTCACGGGCTGGCTTGGTTATCGCCCTACTGGCCGGCAAAAGGTAGCTTCACATTCCAGGTACGCACCAGGGCAGCCCCATGACCAGGACTTGCAACGTAACTCCCTGCGTTTCCTGGAAAACCGTGCACCAGCCAAACAAAAAGCACCTGGGCGATTTCTCACCCAAGTGCTTGATATGTCTGGTGGCGCTTCACGGATTCGAACCGC
>JAAYCV010000046.1 GCA_012729605.1 Ramlibacter sp.
ATAACATTCGCCAAAGACATTTAGCCCGTAGCGACTTGTTACTGACGCAACGGACTTCTACAAACACACGGAGACAACGAGGCAAGCGCATGACCATGACCTTCCCCCGATTGCTGCTGGAGCATGCAAGCCAGCGCCCCCAGGCCCACGCCCTGCGGGAAAAAGAATATGGCATCTGGCAGACCTGGAGCTGGCAGCGCGCTGCCGACGAGGTGCGCTGGATGGCCGGTGGCCTGGCCAGCCTGGGCTTCCAGGCCGGCCACAACATGGCCATCGTCGGCAACAACCGGCCGCACCTGTACCTGACCTTTCTGGCGGTGCAGAGCCTGCGTGGCATTCCGGTGCCGATGTACCAGGATGCGGTAGCCACAGAAATGGCTTTCGTGCTAGGTGATGCCGACATCCACTTCGTGTTTGCCGAAGACCAGGAACAGGTCGACAAGATGCTGGAGCTGCGCGAAACCATGCCCGGCATCTCGCACATCATCTATGACGATCCGCGCGGCATGCGCAACTACAGCGAGCCGGGCCTGATCAGCGTGGACGAGCTGTTCGAACTGGGCCGCGCCTACGAGCAGCAGCATCCCGGCTTCTACCAGCAGTCGGTAGACCAGATCCAGCCCGATGACGTGTCGGTGATCCTGTACACCTCCGGCACCACCGGCAAGCCCAAGGGCGTGTGCCAGACGCATGCCAGCTTCATCGGTTCCGCGCGCGGTGGCCAGCAGGTCGACGGCCTGAACCCCGGCGACAACATGATCTGCTACCTGCCGCCGGCCTGGGTGGGTGACCACCTGTTCTCGATTGCGCAGTGGCTGGTGGCCGGCTTCACCATCAACTGCCCGGAATCGGCCGAAACGCTGAGCATCGACATGCGCGAAATCGGCCCAAGCTACTACTTCGCGCCGCCGCGCGTGTTCGAAGGCATGCTGACTTCGGTCTCGATCCGCATGGAAGACGCCAGCAAGCTCAAGCAGAAGATGTACAAGGCCGCCATGAACGTGGCGCAGCGCGTCGGCTCCGACATCCTGGACGGCAAGAGCGTGGGCACCGGCGACCGCATCAAGTATGCGCTGGGCAACTGGTTTGTCTACGGTCCGCTGAAGAACGTGATGGGCCTGAGCCGCATCCGCGTCGCCTACACCGCCGGTGCCGCCATCGGCCCGGACCTCTTCCGCTTCTTCCGCTCCATCGGCGTCAACCTCAAGCAGCTCTACGGCCAGACCGAGACCTGCGCCTATGTCTGCCTGCAGCAGAACGGCCGCGTCAAGCTCAACACCGTGGGCGAGGCCGCTCCCGGCATCGAGCTGAAGATTGCCGATAACGGCGAGGTGCTGGTCAAGGGCGTGTCGGTGCTCAAGGAGTACTACAAGCGCCCCGACGCCACCGCCGAGGTGATCGACGAGAACGGTTACTTCAAGACTGGCGATGCCGGCGTCATCGACAGCGATGGCCAGCTGCGCATCATCGACCGTGCCAAGGACGTGGGCAAGCTGGCCAGCGGCGCCATGTTCGCACCCAACTACATCGAGAACAAGCTCAAGTTCTTCCCGCAGATCAAGGAAGCCGTCTGCTTCGGCCACGACCGCGACAGCGTGATGGCCTTCATCAACATCGATTACGAAGCCGTCGGCAACTGGGCCGAGCGCCAGAACCTGCCCTATGGCGGTTATGTCGATCTGGCCGCCAAGCCGCAGGTGCTGGAGATGGTGCGCGAGTGCGTCGAGAAGGTCAACGCCGACCTGGCGCGCGAAGCCGGCATGGCCGATACCCAGATCGCCCGCTTCCTGGTGCTGCACAAGGAGCTGGATCCGGACGACGACGAGCTGACCCGTACCCGCAAGGTGCGCCGCGGCTTCATCTCCGACAAATACAAGGTGCTGGTGGACGCGCTGTACGAGGGCAAGTCCGAGCAGTTCATCGAGACCCAGGTGAAGTTCGACGATGGCCGCACCGGCAAGGTCAGCGCCACGCTGAAGCTCGCCGACGCCAAGACCTTCCCTGCCACCCAGGCCGCGGCCTGATCACGACCGACGGAAGACCGCAACATGACTACGAAAAAAATCGGCGACGTCATTCTTGACATCAAGAACATCAGCCTGCGCTTTGGCGGCGTCAAGGCCCTGACCGACATCTCCTTCAACGTGCAGGAGCACGAGATCCGCGCCATCATCGGCCCCAACGGCGCCGGCAAGAGCTCGATGCTGAACTGCATCAACGGCGTCTACACCCCGACCGAAGGTTCCATCACCTTCCGTGGCAAGACCTTTGACCACATGAACAGCCGCCAGGTGGCCGAGATGGGCGTGGCCCGTACCTTCCAGAACCTGGCCCTGTTCAAAGGCATGAGCGTGCTCGACAACATCATGTCCGGCCGCAACCTGAAGATCAAGAGCAACATCTTCCTGCAGGCGCTGCGCTTCGGTCCGGCTGAGCGCGAAGAGATCCGCCACCGCGAATACGTGGAACGCATCATCGACTTCCTGGAAATCCAGGCCTTCCGCAAGACGCCGGTCGGCACCCTGCCCTACGGCCTGCAGAAGCGCGTCGACCTGGGCCGCGCACTGGCGATGGAGCCGCAGGTGCTGCTGCTGGACGAACCGATGGCCGGCATGAACGTCGAGGAAAAGCAGGACATGAGCCGCTTCATCCTGGACGTGAACGAGGAATTCGGCACCACCATCGTGCTGATCGAGCACGACATGGGCGTGGTGATGGACATTTCCGACCGCGTCGTGGTGCTGGACTACGGCAAGAAGATCGGTGACGGCAGCCCCGAAGAAGTGCGCAACAACGAAGACGTGATCCGGGCCTATCTGGGCTCCAGCCACTGAACCGGCGACCACGCAAGGAGACAACAACATGGGATTTTTCCTCGAAACCCTTCTCGGCGGCCTGATGACCGGCATGCTGTATTCGCTGGTCGCGCTCGGCTTCGTGCTGATCTTCAAGGCCAGCGGCGTGTTCAACTTTGCCCAGGGTGCCATGGTGCTGTTCGCCGCACTGGCGATGGCGCGCCTGGCCGAATGGATTCCGCAGTACCTCGGCATCAGCAACATGATTGCCGCCAACCTGATCGCCTTCATCGGCGCCGCGCTCATCATGTTCGTGGTGGCCTGGCTGATCGAGCGCCTGGTGCTGCGCCACCTGGTGAACCAGGACGGTGCCACGCTGCTGATGGCCACGCTGGGTATCACCTACCTGCTGGAAGGCGTCGGCCAGACCCTGTTCGGTAGCCAGATCTACTCGATCAACATCGGCATGCCCAAGGATCCGGTGCTGGTGATGGAAGGCCTGATCGAAGGCGGCGTGCTGATCAACCGTGAAGACCTGATTGCAGCCGCGATTGCTGCCGTGCTGGTTGCCGCGCTGACGCTGTTCTTCCAGAAGACGACCACCGGCCGTGCCCTGCGCGCCGTGGCGGACGACCACCAGGCCGCCCAGTCGATCGGCATTCCGCTGAACCGCATCTGGGTCATCGTCTGGTGCGTGGCCGGTATCGTCGCCCTGGTGGCCGGCATGATCTGGGGCTCCAAGCTCGGCGTGCAGTTCTCGCTGGCCACCGTGGCACTGCGTGCCCTGCCGGTGGTGATCCTGGGCGGCCTGACCTCGGTGCCCGGCGCCATCATCGGCGGCCTGATCATCGGTGTCGGCGAGAAGCTGTCCGAAGTCTACCTGGGCCCCATGGTCGGCGGCGGCATCGAGATCTGGTTTGCCTATGTGCTGGCGCTGGTGTTCCTGCTGTTCCGTCCGCAAGGCCTGTTCGGTGAAAAGATCATCGATCGCGTGTAACCCATAACGATAAAACTGGAGACTTCCCATGCTTTACCGCGAAAACGGTCAATACAAGACCACCTACCGTGCCGATCAGGCCATGCTGCCGATCAAGCAGGACCGCTTCTTCATGCTGGCGCTGCTGGCCGTGGTGTTCATCGTGGTGCCGGCGATTGCCAGCCCCTACTGGTTCAACGCCGTGCTGATCCCGCTGCTGATCATGTGTCTGGCGGCCCTGGGCGTGAACGTGCTGGTTGGCTACTGCGGCCAGATCTCGCTCGGCTCCGGTGCCTTCATGGCGGTCGGCGCCTACGGTGCCTTCAACCTGCTGGCACGTGTCGACGGCATGCCGCTGATCATCTCATTGCTGTTTGGCGGCCTGTGCGCGATGGCCTTCGGCATCCTGTTCGGCCTGCCCTCGCTGCGCGTGAAAGGCCTCTACCTGGCAGTGGCCACGCTGGCCGCCCAGTTCTTCAGCGACTGGATGTTCCTGCGCATCAAGTGGCTGACCAACAACTCGGCGTCCGGCTCGGTCTCGGTCAGCAACCTGAGCCTGTTCGGCATCCCGCTGGATACGCCGGTGGCCCGCTACCTGTTCGTGCTGAGCGTGCTGGTGATCAGTGCCGTGCTGGTGAAGAACCTGGTCCGTGGCGCCATCGGCCGTGAATGGATGGCGATCCGCGACATGGACGTGGCTGCTGCGGTGATCGGCATCCGTCCGATGTTCGCCAAGCTGTCGGCCTTTGCCGTGAGCTCCTTCATTGTCGGCATGGCCGGCGTGCTGTGGGCCTTCATCCACCTGGGCTCCTGGGAGCCGGGCGCGTTCAGCGTGGACCTGTCCTTCAAGCTGCTGTTCATGGTGATCATCGGCGGCATGGGCTCGATCATGGGCAGCTTCTTCGGTGCCGCCTTCATCGTGCTGATGCCGATCTTCCTGACCAACTTCCTGCCCTTCGTGGCTGGCCTGTTCGGCATGAGCATGTCCACCGCCACCATCTCGCACATCGAGTTCACCATCTTCGGCGCGCTGATCGTCTGGTTCCTGATCGTCGAGCCGCATGGCCTGGCCAAGCTGTGGAGCATGGCCAAGCAGAAACTCCGGATCTGGCCCTTCCCGCACTGATTGCCAATCCGACTGTCCTTTTTCCGAATCTGAATTTCCCACTTTTTCCACTTTCAACACACCAGGAGACAAACCCATGACTACACTCCAATTCCGCCCCGCCCTGCTGAGCGTTGCCGCTGCAGCCCTGCTGGCCCTGGCCGGCTGCGGCGACAAGGGTTCCAGCACCAGTACTGCTGCCAGTGGCGCAGCCTCCGGCGCTGCAGCCGGCACCGCTGCCGCCCCGGCAGCCACCGGCGGCGGCGGCAAGTCCGTCACCGTGGAAGCCAGCGCCGACAAGCAGTTCTTCCCGCTGCTGTCCTACCGTACCGGCCCCTACGCACCCAACGGCATCCCGTGGGCTGACGGCAAGCAGGACTACCTGAAGCTGGTCAACGAGCGTGACGGCGGCATCAATGGCGTCAAGATTGCCTTCGAGGAGTGCGAGACCGGCTACGCCACCGACCGCGGCGTGGAGTGCTACGAGCGCCTGAAGACCAAGCCCGGCGTCGCCATGTTCGACCCGCAATCCACCGGCATTACCTTCGCCCTGACCGAGAAGGCCCCGGTCGACAAGATCCCGCTGCAGACCTTCGGCTACGGCCTGTCGGTGTCGCAGGATGGCACGCACTTCAAGTGGAACTTCCCCAACATGGGCAGCTACTGGACCGGCGCTGACGTGCTGATCCAGCACCTGGGCCAGAAGGAAGGCGGCCTGGACAAGCTGAAGGGCAAGAAGATCGCCCTGGTCTACCACGACAGCCCGTTCGGCAAGGAGCCGATCCCGCTGCTGCAGAAGCGTGCCGAAATGCACGGCTTCGAACTGCAGATGCTGCCAGTAACCGCACCGGGCGTGGAACAGAAGGCCACCTGGCTGCAAGTGCGCCAGAGCAAGCCTGACTATGTGCTGCTGTGGGGCTGGGGCGTGATGAACTCCACCGCCCTGAAGGAAGCGCAAGCCACCGGCTTCCCGCGCGACAAGATGTATGGCGTGTGGTGGGCCGGTGCCGAGCCGGACGTGAAGGACGTGGGCCAGGGTGCCGCCGGCTACAACGCGCTGGCACTGAACGGCAGCGGCCAGCAGTTCCCGGTGATCCAGGACATCCTGAAGCACGTCTATGACAAGAACAACGGCACTGCCTCCAGCCGTGACGAAGTCGGTACCGTGCTGTACAACCGCGGCGTCGCGATCCAGATGCTGTCGGTGGAAGCCGTGAAGGCAGCCCAGGAGAAGTTCGGCAAGGGCAAGGTCATGACCGCCGAGCAGGTGCGCTGGGGCATGGAGAACCTGAACCTGGACAAGGCCAAGCTGGAAGCGCTGGGCTTCGGTGACATGATCCACCCGATCGCCACCACCTGCCAGGACCACATGGGTTCTACCGCGGCCCGCGTCCAGACCTGGGACGGCAGCAAGTGGAACATCCAGACCGACTGGATCCAGGGTGATGCCGCCGTGCTGGATCCGCTGATCAAGGAAGGCGCTGCCAAGTACGCCAGCGAGAAGGGCATCCAGGCCCGTACCGCTGAAGACTGCAACGCCTGATCGTTGATCCCGGCAGTCCGCTGAGCCGGACTGCCCCGCTGCCCTGGCAGCGGCAAGGCGGTGCCCCCGCGCCCCCTTGCCAGTGCCGGCACCCTGCCCCACCGACAACAATACCTACGGAGACAACGCCCATGGACACCACCACCCCCGCCGCAGCCGCCAACCCGCGCCTCGACGCACCCGCGCTGGTCACGGTCAACGGCATCGAAGTCATCTACAACCACGTGATCCTGGTGCTCAAGGGCGTGTCCCTGAGCGTGCCCGAAGGCGGCGTGGTCGCCATCCTGGGCGGCAACGGTGCCGGCAAGACCACCACCCTGCGCGCCATTTCCAACCTGCTGGCCGGCGAGCGCGGTGAAGTCACCAAGGGCACCATCGAATACCGCGGCGAGCAGATCCAGAACCTGTCGCCGGCCGACCTGGTCAAGCGCGGCGTGGTGCAGGTGATGGAAGGCCGCCACTGCTTCGCCCACCTCACCATCGAGGAAAACCTGCTGACCGGTGCCTACACGCGCAAGGACCGTGGCGAAATCGCCGCCAACCTGGAAAAGGTCTACAACTACTTCCCGCGCCTGAAGACGCGCCGCACCAGCCAGGCCGCCTACACCTCCGGCGGCGAGCAGCAGATGTGCGCCATCGGCCGCGCGCTGATGAGCAACCCGAACATGGTGCTGCTGGACGAGCCCTCCATGGGCCTGGCGCCGCAGATCGTGGAAGAGGTGTTCGAGATCGTGAAGGACCTGAACACCAAGGAAGGCACCACCTTCCTGCTGGCCGAGCAGAACACCAACATGGCGCTGAAGTACGCCGACTACGGCTACATCATGGAAAGCGGCCGCATCGTGATGGATGGCACCGCCGAACAGCTAACCAGCAACGAGGACGTGAAGGAGTTCTACCTCGGCATGGGTGGCGGCGAACGCAAGAGCTTCAAGGACGTGAAGAGCTACAAGCGCCGCAAGCGCTGGCTGGCCTGAAGCCGGCCCGGATCTCCGGATTTTTCAAGCCCTGGGCGCACGCCACTGCCGCGTGCAGGCTGGCTGCGCCCTCCATCTGACCTTTTGCTTTCTGTCCGACCATGCAGACCTATTACGACACCCTGGAAATCCGTCCGGCCGAGGAGCGCGAAGCCGCCCTGTTTGCCGCCCTGCCGAAGCAGATTGCCCATGCCCAGCAGAACTCGCCGGCCATGGCCGAGATCCTAGCTGGCGTGGATGCCGCCAGCATCACCAGCCGCGAGGCACTGGCAACGCTGCCGGTGACGCGCAAGTACGAACTGCTGGAGCGCCAGAAGGCGCAGCGCGCATTGAACGCCTTTGGCGGCTTCAGCGCGATTGGCTATGGCCCCAACATGGGTCGCGTGTTTGCCAGCCCGGGCCCGATCTACGAGCCTGAAGGCAAGGCGCGCGACTACTGGCGCATGGGCCGCGCCATGCACGCCAGCGGCTTCCGCAGTGGTGAGCTGGTGCACAACTGCTTCAGCTACCACTTCACGCCGGCCGGCAGCATGATGGAAAACGGTGCCCACGCCCGTGGCTGCACCGTGTTCCCGGGCGGCATCGGCCAGACCGAACAGCAGGTGCAGGCGATGCTGGAGCTGCATCCGGCCGGTTATGTCGGCACGCCGAGCTTCCTCAAGATCATCCTGGAAAAAGCCGCCGAGATGGGCGTCAGCCTGCCCTCGGTGACCAAGGCCATGGTCAGCGGCGAGGCCTGCCCGCCCAGCCTGCGCGACTGGTTTGCCGAGCGCGGCGTGCAGGTGTTCCAGTGCTACGCCACCGCCGATCTGGGCCTGATCGCCTACGAGACCAAGGCGCGTGAAGGCATGGTGCTGGACGAGCACGTGATTGTCGAGATCGTACGTCCCGGCACAGGCGACCCGGTGGCCGAAGGCGAAGTCGGCGAGCTGGTTGTCACCACGCTGAACCCGGATTACCCGCTGATCCGCTTTGGCACCGGCGACCTGTCCGCCGTGCTGCCCGGCCAGTGTCCGACCGGCCGCACCAACACCCGCATCAAGGGATGGATGGGTCGCGCCGACCAGACGACCAAGGTGCGCGGCATGTTCGTGCATCCGGCGCAGGTGGCCGAAGTGGCACGCCGTTTCCCGGAAGTGGTCAAGGCTCGGCTGGTGGTCAGCGGTGCCATGGCCAACGACCAGATGACGCTGCAGGTGGAGTGCGGCCAGCCGTCCGATGCGCTGCTGCAGGGCCTGGCCAATGCCGTGCGCGAAGTCACCAAGCTGCGCGCCGATGTCAGCTTCTGCACCCCGGGCAGCCTGCCGAATGACGGCAAGGTGATCGAGGACGCGCGCAGCTACGATTGAGCGGCAGCGCCGCCTGCCGCCCTCAGTCTTCCCAGGGCGGCGTATCGTCAGCGGTGGCTTCGGCCACCGTTGCCGTTTCTGTCGCCGCCACGCCACTCGCCACATGCAGGTGCAGCGGTGCCTGCACCGCCGGAGTGGCGGCACCAAACTCCTGCTCGCCTCCCAGGATCGCGAACAGATCCGGCAGCAAGGCGATCAGCTCGCCGGTGGCAATCGCGGCATCGGCATCGAAACCGTCATCATCGGGCGACTTGTCCTCGAACACCACGTCCTGGAACGCCAGCTTTTTCAGCTGCAGCGTATCGGTCAGCGTGAAGGAGACACGATCCTGCCAGGTCATGGCCAGGCGTGTCGGCACCTTGCCACCGACCAGGATGTGCTGGCGCACCTCGTCGGTATCGAGCAGATGGCGCGCATAGCGCACCACCGATTTCATCTCGTCCATGGTCTTCAGCTCGCATTCGCGATCGATACTGAAGCCGTCCGGTGCCTCGCCGGTGCCGAGCCAGTCGGTCATGGCGGCAGCCGGTGACACTGCGGTCTGTATCAGCGACAGCGCCAGCCCCTCGAACTCCTTCACCAGCAGCGTGGTGACCTCGTCGGCCTTGCCCTGGCTGCCGGCATCCACCACCAGCAGGCGCTGTTGCGGCGCAATCCAGACGCGCGTCGCGGACTGGCGCGTGAAGGCGCGCGGCAGCAGTTCGTGCAGCGCCTGTTCCTTCAGCTCCTTCTGTTCCTTCTTGCCGGGCTTGCGGCCGGTGGTCTGTTCGATGTGGGCAACGATCTCGTCCACGCGCTGCTTGACGGCCGACGCCGGCACCACACGCTGCTCGGTCAGCAGCTTGAGCAGCCAGTGGCCACCCACGCTTTCCACCAATGCACCGCCGGCCTCGCCACGCGGCTCCACCCAGCCCAGCGCCTTCTGCTGGGTCGGGCCGCAGGGCACGAAACGGTTCTTGTCCAGACCAGCCTCCAGCGTGGCAACGCCGGGGTTCCAGTCGGGACCAATACGAAACAGGATCAGATTCTTGAACACGGGATTCCTTTGTCTTGTGGGCCGGCACAACGCAAGCGCCCCGGGACAGGCCGGGGCGTCAGGGAGCAGCCAGCCGCGGCAAGCGACAGCGGATGCTGTCCATGCCGGGGGCTCTATCGTAGCGGCTATCGCAGCGATTTTGCCGGCTGTTTCAGGCCGCCATGAGGTCCTTCATGGCGTGCACCAGCGCCTTGCCAGTGGCATAGCCGCTGGTGATCAGGTGCAGTTCCCTGCCCTTGCGCAGCACCACCGTGGGGAAGCCGCTGACGCCCCACTCGCGCACCATGTTGAACTCGGCGTAGGTCGCCTGGCGCGCTTCTTCCGAGGCAAAGCGCTCACTGAACACTGCGAAATCCAGCCCGGTCTGCGCGCAGATCTCGCGGTAGAAATCCACCTGGCCCGGATCGGCATTGTCGGCATAGAAATGGTGCTGGATGCCGGCAAAGAAGTCGTGCAGCGCCGATTCCTCATCCTCGCGTTCCAGCAGCATCTCGCGCGCGATCACGACAGCGCGGCACGGCGGCTCGGTGTCGTAATCGAAGCTGCGCTCCTTGTCGTCCAGCAGCTCGTAGCTGAAGGGCTGGCCAGTACGCGTCCAGACCTCTTCCCAGTGGTGGCGCAGGAACTGGCGCATGGCATCGTCCCAGGCTTCGCCACCGCCCGGACGCAGGCCGCCGACCAGGATGGTGTAGGGCAGGCCGGCTTCGGCCGCGGCCTTGTGCAGCGTGCGCAGGCCCGGCTCCATGCCCCAGCACCAGGAACACATCGGATCACCGATGTAGATCACTTCCTGGCTACTCGCTTCAGCATCATCGGCTTCGCCGTCTTCCTCGTCCGTCGCGGCCGGCTGCTGGGCAGACTCGGGGCCGGCACCCGGGGTGCAGCTACCGGTCACCGGATCGCAGTAGGGAATATCCTGCAGCTTGCCGCTATCGGCAGCCGGGGTATCCGGCGTACACGTCCCCGTGACCGGGTCGCAGTAGGGAATATTGTCCAGTTTCTTGCTCATGCCAGTCCCCTTTGCACGGCAGGACGCGCCAGAAACGCCTCCAGAACGCGCAGTACGTTGCCAAACTCATCGATACCGACCAGCTCTCCCGCCTGGTAGACGTCGCGCATGCAGCGCACCCAGGGGAAGATGGCGATATCGGCCATGCTGTAGTCACCCATGACCCAGTCGCGGCCTTCCAGCCGGCGATCCAGCACGCCCAGCAGGCGGCGCGCCTCGTTCACGTAACGGTCGCGCGGGCGCTTGTCCTCAAAGTCCTTGCCGCCATAGCGGGTGAAAAAGCCGACCTGGCCAAACATCGGGCCAACGCCACCCATCTGCCACATCAGCCACTGGATGGCCTGGTAGCGCTGCACCGGATCCTGCGGCAGCAGCTGGCCGGTCTTTTCTGCCAGATAAATCAGGATGGCGCCGGTTTCCCACAGCGGCATCGGCTCACCACCCGGCCCGGCCGGATCGAGAATAGCGGGAATCTTGTTGTTGGGGTTGATGCTCAGGAACTCGGGCGTGAACTGGTCGTCCGCCGAAATGTCCACGCGGTGGAACTCGTAGGGCAGGCCCAGTTCCTCCAGCGCAATCGACACCTTCTGGCCATTGGGCGTGCCCAGGCTGTACAGCTGGATGCGCTCCGGATGCTGCGCGGGCCAGCGCCGGGTGACGGGAAAGGCGGACAGGTCTGTCATCTTGGGCTCCTCCTGCAATGTGATGATCCCAGTATGCAGCTTTCCGCGGCCCATTGTTGTAGGACGGGATTGCCGATAACCCGAACAGGGGCTTTCGTCGGCACCAAAAGACAGACCCGCGCGGCACCGGGCCGGGCGGGTCTGCAGGCTACAGGCTGGTGCCCAGCCGCGCCATCAGGGCTTGATGGCGATCTTCAGCACACCGTCACGCTGGTTGACGAACAGATCGTAGGCCTCGACGATGTCGTCGAGCTTGCGCTCGTGCGTCACCAGCGGTTTCAGGTCCACGCGGCCGGATTCGATCACGTTCATCAGGCGGCGCAGGCGTTCCTTGCCACCCGGGCACAGCGCGGTGTTGATCTTGTGGTCACCCAGGCCGGCACCAAACGGGCCGAGCGGGATCTTCAGGTCAGTAGAGTAGACACCCAGGCTGGACAGCGTGCCACCCGGCTTGATGCAGCGCATCGCCTGCTCGAAGGTGCTCTGCAGGCCCAGCGCCTCGATCGCGCTGTCGGCACCGCGGCCTCCAGTCAGCTTCATGACCTCGTCCACCACGTCGACGTTCCTGAAGTTCAGGGTGACATCGGCACCGAGCTGCTTGGCCACGGCCAGGCGCTCGTCGTTGCCGTCCACGGCGATGATGGTGGTGGCGCCGCGCAGCTTGGCACCAGCGGTGGCGCACAGGCCAATCGGGCCTTGCGCGATCACGACCACGGTGTCACCGATCTTGATGTTGGCGTTTTCGGCACCGACGAAGCCGGTGGACATGATGTCCGGGCACATCAGCACCTGCTCATCGGTCAGGCCGTCCGGCACCGGCGCCAGGTTGCCCTGGGCATCGGGTACCAGCACGTATTCGGCCTGGGTACCGTCGATCAGGTTGCCGAAGCGCCAGCCGGCGGTGAGCTTGTAGCCATGGCAGCCGCAGCGGCCACTGGCGACCAGATAGCTGCCGTCCTGGGACGCCACGCCATCCTGCGCCGCGTAGCTGTTGAAGTCGGGGCAGATGGCACCGGCAATCACGCGCTGGCCTTCCTGGTAGCCCTTCACCGCGCTGCCGAGCTTGACGATGATGCCGACCGGCTCATGGCCAACCGTCAGGCCTTTTTCCACCGGATACTCGCCCTTGAGGATGTGGACGTCGGTACCGCAAATGGTGGTGGTGGTGATCTTGATCAGCGCGTCGTTGGGGCCGACATCGGGAATCGGCTTGTCGGCGATCTCGATACGACCGGGTTCAACGAAAACTGCTGCTTTCATCATGGCTGCCATGGACTTGTCTCCTCGATCAAGGTTGGGAAAACATACACGTTCAGGGCAGCCTGCCTGCATACCGGGCTGACTGCCGCTGGAATGACGATGGACCAACCCCAGTGTAGCAGCCTGCCTCCCGGGCGTACAGGGCGGGAAGCGGCAGCCTCAAACCGCTGCGGCCAGTGCCTGCAGACGCGCCCACTCCGCCGCCGGCAAGGCGATGCCGTCGCGCTCCGATTGCGCGCGCTGGCGGTAGCGGCGCTCGCCGGGCATGCGCGTCTGGCCGGCCTCGCGCATGGCCAGTACCAGCGCCTCAGCCCGATCGACAAAGCCGGCTGCGCTGGCACCTGCTGCCGGATCAATCACGATCAGCAGCTGGCCGGTACGCGGCGTCTGCGCTCCCGGATGCTGCGC
Organism: Ramlibacter sp.; assembly: GCA_012729605.1. Taxonomy (GTDB): domain Bacteria; phylum Pseudomonadota; class Gammaproteobacteria; order Burkholderiales; family Burkholderiaceae_C; genus Brachymonas; species Brachymonas wangyanguii. Next base: position 13,142 of record JAAYCV010000046.1, read on the forward strand.
CCAGCTGAAACCAAACGAGAAATCGCCACCGGTCAGCGCGGCGGCCAGCAGCTCCACCATCATCGACAGTGCCGATCCCTTGTGGCCGCCAAACGGCAGCAGCGCCCCACCCTGCAGGATCGCCTGCGGATCCTGCGTTGGCTGGCCGTTGGCATCGACGCCATGCTGCGGCGGCAGCAAGCGCCCTTCGCGTGCGGCAATCTGCACATCGCCATGCGCGATGGCACTGGTGGCCATGTCGAACACCAGCGGATCGCCCCCGGCGCGTGGCGCGGCAAAGGCGAGCGGGTTGGTGCCGAACAAGGCCTTCTGGCCGCCGTGCGGCACGACGCAGGCCATGCTGTTGACGACACTCAGCGCCACCAGCCCTTCATCCGCAAAGGGCTCGACGTCGGGCCAGAGCGCGGCAAAGTGGTGCGAATCGCGGATCGCCAGCAAGGCGATGCCGTTGCGGCGCACTTTCTCCAGCAGCAGCGGACGTGCCGCCGCCAGCGCCGGCTGGGCAAAGCCGTTGCGCGCATCGACGCGCACAAAGCCGGGCGCCACATCCTGCACCTGCGGCACGGCGCGGCCATCGACCCAGCCGCTCTTGAGCGTGGAGACATAGCCGGGCATGCGGAACACGCCATGGCTGTCGGCGCCATCGCGCTGGGCAGCGGCACAGTTGGCGGCAAGAATGGCGGCGACTTCGGCCGAACAGCCGTGGCGCTCAAAAATGCGCGCCAGCAGCGCCGTCAGGTCAGACAGGGAAACGGTGTGGACGGAATCGGTCATGCAGGGGCCCGTTCGGCAAAAGCCCCATGGTAACGGACTGCGGCGGCGCTCAGTGCGCTGGTGCCAGCTGCGTCGGGAACAGGCCCGCGTTGCCGACCTTGGGGCGCGCCTCCGGCAAGGGCACGGCCTGCAACACCGGGCTGCCGCCGAGCGACTGGTACAGCGCCACCAGGTTATTCAGGCGTTCCAGCTGCACGTCTTCCAGCGCCAGCTGCGCGCTGCGGCGCGTTTCCTGCGCATCTAGCCAGAGCTTGAGCGCCACGGCGCCGGCGCGGTAGCGCACTTCCATCAGCTCTTCGGTGCGCGCGGCCTGCTGTAGCGAGCGGCGCAACTGCGTCTCTTGATCGGCCAGGTTGCGGCGGCCAGCCAGCGCGTTTTCGACATCAGCATAGGCCTGGTACAGCGTCTGGCGGAAATTGAGGATGGCCTGCTCGTACTGGTTTTGCGCGATCGCCGTGTTGCGGCGCATTTCGCCAAGGCGCAGGAAGGGCAGCGCCAGGCCGGCGCCCAGCGTGGCAATCGGGTTCTCCAGCAGGTCAGACAGGTCGCGGCTGCTGTTGCCGATAGAGCCGGTCAGGCTCAGCACCGGGTAATAGCTGGCGCGCACCGCATCGGCATTGGCCAGTACCGAACGCAGCCGCATCTCGGCGGCCAGCAGGTCCGGACGGCGGCCGAGCAGTTCGGACGGCAGGCCAGCGGGCATGGCCGGCAACGCGCGTGTATTCGGCAGACGCGGCTTGCGCGCCTCGGGCGGCAGCTGGTCGGGCGCGCTGTCAAACAGCAGCGCCATGGCGTTGCGCAGCTCGACGATTTGCTGGCGGTAGCGGCTGATCTGCGCCTGCTGGCTGGCCTGGGTCTGGCGCGCCTGCGCCAGTTCCAGCCCGGAAATCGCGCCGGCCTGGTACTGCACGTTCACCAGCTCCAGCGTGCGGTTGGCACGTGCCAGGCTTTGCTGCTGGCTGGCCAGCTTGCTCTCGGCCACGGCCTGCTGCCAGTAGGTGTTGGCCACGGTGCCGATCAGTGCCTGCGCTACCGCCTGGCGGTCCATTTCGGTGGCGGCAGCTTCCCAATCAGACGCTCGCTGCGCCGAAGACAGGCGGCCCCACAGGTCGGCCTCCCAGCTCGCGCCCAGGCTGGCATTGTGGTTGCGGCTGGTGCCGGCACCGCCGTCCAGCACGCGGCTGGCGCTGGTGCCGATGCTGGCACTGGGCGTCGGAAAACGATCGCCCAGCGCATTGCCTGCCTGCAGCTGCGCATTGCGCACGCGGTAGGCGGCCGCAGCCAGGTCGTTGTTGCGCTGCAGGGCCAGATCGACCAGCGCGGCCAGCTGCGGATCACCCAGCTGCGTCCACCAGCGGTCGCGCTGCGCCACCTGGCTGCCGGTAGTCGGCTGGCTGGCACCCTGTTGCCACTGGCCGGGCACCTGCACGGCAGGGCTCTGGAACGGCGTGGCAGCACAGCCGGCCAGCAGGCTGGCGGCGGCGATCACGCCCAGGCTGTGGCGGCGCCACACGGCGGCAGCAAACATCGTCTTCATCATGGAATCACTCATGTCATTGGCGCGATAGCGCATCCACCGGATCCAGCCGCGCCGCATTGCGCGCCGGCAGGAAACCGAACAGCACGCCGATCAGGGTCGAGAAGAAACAGGCCGCCACAATCGAGCCGACCGAAAAAATCATGCGGAAATTGCCGCCAAACTGGGCAAAGATCCAGCCCACGGTCAGCGCCAGCAGCACGCCGAGCACGCCACCCAGCAGACACACCAGCACCGCCTCGATCAGGAACTGCTTGAGGATGTCGCCCTGGCGCGCGCCCACCGCCATGCGCACGCCAATTTCCTGGGTGCGCTCGGTGACCGATACCAGCATGATGTTCATCACGCCAATGCCACCCACGATCAGCGAAATCAGCGCGATGGCGGAAATCAGCAGCGTCATGGTCTGGGTCGTGCTTTCCACTGTCTGGCGGATGCTGTCCGAGTTTTGCGTGAAGAAATCGACCTTGCCGTGGCGCAGCGCCATCAGCTGGGTGATGCCCTCTTCGGCCGCCTTGCTGTCGGCGCCGTCCTTGACGCGCACCGTGATGCCGCGCAGGTAGTCGGTGCCCATGATGCGCCCCATCACCGTGGTGTAGGGCAGCCAGATGTTGAGCGTGTCAGCCGCGCCGAACATGCTGTCCTTGGGCTCGGTCACGCCCACCACACGCACCGGCACGCTGCCGATCAGCAGCACCTTGCCCAGCGGGTTCTCGCCCGGCTGGAAAAAGGCATCGCGCGTGTTCGGGTCGATCACCGCATCCTGGTTCTGCGTGCGCACGCTGTCATCGTCAAAGCTCACGCCCTGCGCCAGGGTGTAGCCGCGCACCTGGAAAAACTGCGGTCCGACGCCCTGCACGGTGGCGTTCTTCTCGACGTTGGTGCGGCGCAGCATGGCGCTGGTCTGCACGTTCGGCGTCACGCTATCAACGTAATTCAGCTGCGCCAGCGCCTGCGCATCGGATGGCTTGAGCGTACGGATGCGGCCCGAGCGCCGGTCACCAAAGCCGGTGCCGGGATAGACATCGATGGTGTTGGTGCCCATGCTGCTGACGTCCTGCAGGATACGCTGGCGCGAGCCCTCGCCCAGCGCCACCACCGACACCACCGAGGCGATGCCGATGATGATGCCGAGCATGGTCAGCAGCGTACGCATCTTGTGGCCGACCATGGCGCGCACCGCCATCTGCAGCGCCTCGCCCAGCCGGCCCCAGGTCGCGGCCCAGCTGTTCTTCTGCTGCGGCACGCCGCTGTTGTCCTTGACGGCAGACGCCGGGGCATCGCTGTTGCGCGTATCGCCAACGATGCGGCCATCGCTGATTGTGATGACGCGTTCGGCATGCGCCGCCACCTGGGCATCGTGCGTTACCAGGATGATGGTGTGACCGGCGGCATGCAGCTCCTTGAGGATGGCCATCACCTCGACACCGCTGGCGCTGTCCAGCGCGCCGGTCGGCTCGTCGGCCAGGATCACGTCACCGCCGTTCATCAGCGCGCGCGCAATCGAGACACGCTGCTGCTGGCCACCCGAAAGCTGGCCGGGCCGGTGGTGGATGCGCTCGCCCAGGCCCAGTCGCTCCAGCAGCTGCTGCGCGCGCCGGTGGCGCTGCTCCACATTGACGCCGGCGTAGATCGCCGGAATCTCCACGTTCTGCAGCGCGTTCAGGTCGCCCATCAGGTGGTAGCGCTGGAAGATGAAGCCAAAGTGCTCGCGGCGCAGGCGCGCCAGCTCGTCGGCTTCCATGCGGCCGGTTTCCTTGCCGGCGACCTGGTAGCTGCCGCGCGTGGCGCGATCCAGGCAGCCCAGGATGTTCATCAGCGTGGACTTGCCGGAGCCGGAGGCACCGACTATCGCCACCATCTCGCCGGCATGGATGTCCAGGTCGATGTCCTTGAGCACGGCCACCACATCGTCGCCGGCCGGGTATTCGCGCGTCACGCCGCGCACCCGCATCAGCGGAATGCGCTCGTCCGTGCCAGCAGGGGATCGGGTTTCAGTCATGGCGCTTCCGTCAGAACATGCGCGGCGTGCGGCGCGCCGGCGAGTTGGCACCGCCCGCGGCAGAATCACCCACCACCACCAGCTCGCCTTCCTTCAGGCCATCCAGCACCTGCACCTGCACGCGGTTGTTCAGGCCGATGCGCACCTGGCGCGTTTCCACGGTTTCCTTGCCCTTCTCGCCGCTGGCCACGCGCACCGGATAGACCGGTTCCTTGCTGCCCGGCGCACGCTTGCCCAGCGCACCGGCCGGAATCAGCAGCGTATCCTTGGCTTCGGCCAGCACGATGGAGACCTGCGCCGTCATCTGGATGCGCAGCTTGCCATCGGCGTTGGGGGCATCCAGCAGGCCGTTGTAGTAGACGGCACTGGTGTTGGAGCTGCTGGTGGCGCTGCCATCGTAGGTTTCCATGTCGATCGGGCCCGGCTCGATGCTGCGCAGCGTAGCCGAATAGCGTTTTTCCGGCTCGCCCAGAATGGTGAAATAGGCCGGCATGTCGGGCTTGACGCGCGGCACGTCCGCCTCGGAAATCTGCGCCTGGATCGTCATCGTGTCCAGCTGCGCCACCTTGACGATGGTCGGCGCGGTCTGGTTGGCGTTCACGGTCTGGCCTTCATCGGTCACGATGGCGACAACGGTGCCGGCGCCCGGCGAGGTGATGCGGGTGTAGCCCAGATTGGCCTGCGCCGTCTGCATGCGCACGTTGTACTGCGCGATGCTGGCATCGGCCGTCTTCAGGTCGGCGCGTGCCGTGGCCAGGGTCTGGCGGGCGGCATCGTAATCGGCCTTGCTGGCGGCATCGCGGTCGTACATGTACTTCTGGCGGTTGTACTCGGTCAGCGCCTTGTCCACCACCGCCTGCTTGGCCACCTTCTGCGCCCGCGCCGAAGCCAGCGCCGCCTCGGCGTCACGCAGGTTGTTGCTCTGCGTCACGGCGTCGATATCGGCAATGCGCTGGCCGGCCTGCACCTGGTCACCGACCTTGACGTACAGCTTCTTGACCTGGCCCGATACCTGAGCGCCCACGTTCACCAGGTTCGAGGCCTGGATCGTGCCGGCGGCCAGCACGCTGTCCTCCAGGCTGCCGCGCTGCACCGGCGCGGTAATCAGCGGCGGGGTTTCCGGCTTGGCCAGGAAGGTGCTGTAAATCAGCCAGCCGGCCAGTACCAGCACGGCGACAGAGAAGGCAATCCACCAGGGGTGGCTCTTGAGGGTTTTCCACATGGTCTTGTTGGTGTCCTGTTGCGGATCCGGCCCGATGCCGGATACCAGGAGAGGTGTCGGCCTGCTGCTGCAGCAGCGATGTTGCAGTGCAGGACTCCTGAACGATACGGCCATGATGCCGGAAGTTCCCGGAGCCTGCCGCCGATATCGCGTCAAATTCGCGTTGAATCGTAACTGGCTGATACATGAAGCCGCGCTGCAGACGGTAAACTCATGGCTTTACCGTTACCGTTTTTTCTGACCACCACCATGACCGTCGCTACGGCAACGCCGAGTTTCGAATTCAAGAGCGCCTTCCTGTCCACGGTGGCCCTGCTGCTCAAGTCCCCTGACCTGTCCCTGCTGCAAGCCGGGCTGGACGCCCAACTGGGTGACGATCCCGACTTTTTCGACCACGATGCCCTGGTGATCGACCTGGCTGCCGTACACGGCGAGACCATCGATTTCGCCGCGCTGGTGGCCTTGCTGCGCGCACGCCGCACGCTGCCGGTTGCCGTCCGCGGCGGTTCACCGGAGCAGATGCAGGCCGCGCTGGCCCAAGGCCTGGCCGCCGCCCCCGAAGAGCTGCCGGCGCGTGCCGTGGCCGCCCCGGCAGCGGCTCCCGCACCGGCACCGCAGACCGTGGTGCAGCAGGTCGAGGTGGTGCGCGAAGTGCCGGCACCGGCCCCCGTCACCATGGTGATCGACAAGCCGCTGCGCTCCGGCCAGCAGGTCTATGCGCGTGGTGCCGATCTGGTCGTGCTGGCCATGGTCAGCGACGGTGCCGAGGTCATCGCCGACGGCAACGTGCACGTCTATGCGCCGCTGCGCGGCCGCGCCATTGCCGGCGCGCGCGGCAATACCGATGCCCGCATCTTTACCACCTGCCTGCAGCCGCAGCTGGTATCGATTGCCGGCATCTACCGCACCAGCGAACAGGAGCTGCCGCCCGAGGTGGCCGGCAAGCCGGCACAAGTGCGGCTGGACGGCGAAAAAATGCTGTTCGAACCCCTGAGTTAATCTTCATATCCATTACCAAGGAAATCCCAACATGGCAAAAATCGTCGTCGTGACCTCCGGCAAGGGGGGTGTAGGCAAGACCACCACCAGCGCCAGCTTTGCCACCGGCCTGGCCATGCGTGGCCACAAGACCGCCGTCATCGACTTTGACGTCGGCCTGCGCAACCTGGACCTGATCATGGGCTGCGAACGCCGCGTGGTGTACGACCTGATCAACGTGATCCAGGGTGAGGCCAACCTGAACCAGGCGCTGATCAAGGACAAGCAGGTCGACAACCTCTACATCCTGGCCGCCAGCCAGACACGCGACAAGGACGCCCTGACCAAGGAAGGCGTCGGCAAGGTACTGGAAGACCTGGCCGCCATGGGCTTCGAATACATCGTCTGCGATTCGCCCGCCGGTATCGAGGGCGGTGCCATGATGGCCATGCACTACGCCGACGAGGCGCTGGTGGTGACCAACCCCGAAGTCTCCTCCGTGCGTGACTCCGACCGCATCCTCGGCATGCTGGGCAGCAAGACCAGGCGCGCCTCCGAAGGCAAGGAGCCGATCAAGGAGCACCTGCTGATCACGCGCTACAACCCGAACCGCGTGGCCGATGGCCAGATGCTGTCGCTGGAGGATATCCAGGACATCCTGCGCATCAAGCTGATCGGCGTGATTCCCGAATCCGAAGCCGTGCTGCAGGCCTCCAACCAGGGCTCGCCGGCGATCCTGTCCACTGGTACCGATGTGGCCCAGGCCTATAGCGACGTGATCGACCGCTTCATGGGCCAGGACAAGCCGCTGCGCTTCATCGACGCTGAAAAGCCGGGCTTCTTCAAGCGCCTGTTCGGAGGGAAGTAAGCATGGCATCGTTCCTGTCCTTCCTGCTCGGTGAAAAGAAGAAGACCGCCTCGGTCGCCAAGGAGCGCCTGCAGATCATCCTGGCGCACGAGCGCAGCGGCCGCGCCGGTGCCGACGAGCCCGACTACCTGCCGGCGCTGCAGCGCGAGCTGGTGGCGGTGATCTCCAAGTACGTCAAGATCAACCCGGACGACCTGAAGGTGCAGCTGGACCGCCAGGACAACCTGGAAGTGCTGGAAGTCAAGATCGAACTGCCGGACGCACAGCAGCGCTGAAGCCCATGCGCCACGCCCGGATAGCCCCGGCGTAGCGCATGTCACGCGACTCCGCTAGGATTCCGGAATGCAATTCCTGTTTTCCTGGTTTGAACGTCGCCTGCCACCCTACCCCTCGCGGGAGCCAGTGGCCCCTCCCACCAGCCTGCTGCGCTTTGTCTGGCAGATGACGCGCGGCGCGCGCGGCTACCTGCTCGGCATGGCCGTGCTGTCAGCGCTGGTGTCCATGTACGAAGTCTTCCTGTTTGCCACGCTCGGCCGCGTGGTGGACTGGCTAGCCGCCAGCACGCGCGACACCCTGCTGCAGGACTTCGGCAGCCAGCTCGGCTGGCTCACCGGCATCATGCTGGCCTCGATCGTGGTGGTCGGGCTGCAGACCATCTTCAAGCACCAGGCGCTAGCCATCAACTTCCCGATGCGGCTGCGCTGGAACTTCCACCGGTTGATGCTGGGCCAGAGCATGGCCTTTTACGCCGAGGAATTTGCCGGCCGCATCACCACCAAGATCATGCAGACCGCGCTGGCGGTACGCGACATGCTGTTCACCACCACCGATGTGGTGATCGGCATGGGCACCTACATGATCACCATCCTGCTGCTGGCCGGCGGTTTCGACCTGCGCCTGATGCTGCCGTTTGCGCTCTGGGCGGTGAGCTATCTGCTGGCCTGCTGGTATTTCGTGCCCAAGCTGGGCCAGGTGAGCAAGGCGCAGGCCAACGCCCGCGCCGCCATGACTGGCCGCATCACCGATGCCTACGCCAACATTGGCACCGTCAAGCTGTTTGCACACACCCAGCGCGAAGCCGGCTTTGCACGTGCCGCGATGGACGATTTCCGGGCCACCGGCTACCAGCAGATGCGACTGGTGAGCCGTTTCGAGATCGTCAACCAGATCATGATGGTGCTGCTGATCCTGAGTGCCACCGGCCTGTCGCTCTGGCTCTGGACGCGTGGCGAAGTCGGCACCGGTGCCGTCGCCGCCGTCAGCGCCATGGCGCTGCGCCTGACGGGCATGAGCCACTGGGTGATGTGGGAAATGACGATGCTGTTCGAGAACGTCGGCACCATCCAGGACGGCATGCAGACACTGTCGCGCCCGCGCACCGTGGTCGACGCCGACAATGCCCGCCAGCTGGAAGTGTCGCAGGGCGAGGTGCGCTTCGAGCGTGTCAGCTTCAGCTACCGCGCCGGCCTGGCACCAGTGATCGACGGGCTGGACCTGGTGATCCGCCCCGGCGAAAAAGTCGGACTGATCGGCCGTTCCGGTGCCGGCAAGTCGACGCTGGTCAACCTGCTGCTGCGCTTCCAGGACGTGGACAGCGGCCGCATCCTCATCGACGGCCAGGACGTGCGAAGCGTGACGCAGGACAGCCTGCGCAGCGCCATCGGCATGGTGTCGCAGGACACCTCGCTGCTGCACCGCTCCATGCGCGACAACATCCTCTATGGCCGACCCGATGCCAGCGAAGCCGAGATGATCGCTGCCGCCGAACGCGCCGAGGCCGACGAGTTCATCGCGCGCCTTGATGACCGCCAGGGCAACACCGGCTACGACGCCCAGGTCGGCGAACGCGGCGTCAAGCTCTCCGGCGGCCAGCGCCAGCGCGTGGCGATCGCCCGTGTCATGCTCAAGGATTCGCCGATCCTGGTGCTGGATGAAGCTACCAGCGCACTCGACTCCGAAGTCGAAGCCGCGATCCAGAGCAGCCTGCTGCGCCTGATGGAAGGCAAGACCGTGATCGCGATTGCACACCGCCTGTCCACCATCGCCGCGCTGGACCGCCTGATCGTGCTGGATCAGGGCCGCATCCTGGAACAGGGTACGCACCAGGAGCTGCTGGCGCTGGGCGGGCTCTATGCGCGCCTGTGGCAGCGCCAGAGCGGCGGTTTTCTGGCGTCGCAGGATAGTTGATCAGGGGGCGCTTGCCCCTGTCGTGAATCGCTATATGAAGAGATAACTTGCCCGCCGCCGCTTACCCCGCCAGCACCACCTGCGCCGCCTCCCGACCACGCGGTGCCAGACCATCCAGGAACTGGCGCGTGGCCGAAGGCCAGTTGAACTGCTCGGCGTGGCGGCGCACGGCGGCACGATCTTTCGTCTTGTCCAGCGCTCGCAGGCAGGCCTGGCGCAAGTCGGTATCGAGCACGCCGCCGTCCGAGTCCATGCCGATCACGTCGATCGGTCCCGGGACCGGATAGGCCGCCACCGGCGTCCCGCAGGCCATGGCCTCAACCATCACCAGACCGAAGGTATCGGTGACGCTGGGGAACACCATCACGTCGGCACTGCGGTAGGCGGTGGACAGCGGTTCGCCCTTGAGCACGCCAAGCCAGCGCGCCTCGGGGAAGCGCGCGCGCA
>JAAYCV010000047.1 GCA_012729605.1 Ramlibacter sp.
GACATGGAAGCCTTTGGCAAGCCGGCGGACTTCCCGTACGTGGCAACCAGCTATCGTCTGGTCGAGCACTTCCACTACTGGACCAAGAACGCGCTGAGCAATGCCATCCTGCAGCCGCAGCAATTCGTCGAGATCGGCGTTGAGCTGGCCAAGGACAAGGGCATCAACAACGGCGACATGGTGAAGGTCTCGAGCAACCGTGGCTACATCAAGGCCGTGGCGGTGGTGACCAAGCGCATTCCGCGTCTGACGGTCGATGGCAAGCCGGTGGATACCGTTGGCCTGCCGAACCACTGGGGCTTTGTGGGGCTGACCAAGCCCGGCTATCTGGTGAACACGCTGACCCCGTTCGTGGGCGACGCCAACACCCAGACGCCCGAGTACAAGAGCTTTACCGTGAACATCGAGAAGGCCTGAGCAGGAGCACGACATGTCATCTTTGCAATCCCTTGACATCGCCAAGCGCTCTGCCACGACCACGCCGTCTCCGCAGGTGCGCAAGGAGGCGACTCCTGAAGTCGCCAAACTGATCGACGTTTCCAGCTGCATCGGCTGCAAGGCCTGCCAGGTAGCCTGCATGCAGTGGAACGACCTCCGCCCCGAAGTGGGCCACAACGTCGGGGTGTACGACAACCCGGCTGATCTGGGCCCCGAGGCCTGGACCGTCATGCGCTTCGCCGAAGTCGAAGTCGAGGAAGACCGTCTGGAGTGGCTGATCCGCAAGGACGGCTGCATGCACTGCGAGGATCCGGGCTGCCTGAAGGCCTGCCCGTCCCCCGGTGCCATCGTCCAGTACGCCAACGGTATCGTCGACTTCATCAGCGAGCACTGCATTGGCTGCGGCTACTGCGTGAAGGGTTGCCCGTTCGATATCCCGCGCATCAACACGGTGGACAACAAGGCGTACAAGTGCTCCCTGTGCTCCGACCGTGTGGGCGTGGGCCTGGAACCGGCTTGCGTGAAAACCTGCCCGACCGGCGCGATCCGCTTCGGTACCAAGGAAGACATGCTGCACTTCGGCGAGACCCGCGTGGCCGACCTGAAGGAGCGTGGCTACGAGAATGCCGGCATCTACGACCCCGAGGGCGTGGGTGGCACGCACGTGGTCTATGTGCTGCAGCACGCGGACAAGCCCGAGATCTATAACGATCTGCCCAAGGATCCGTCCATCAGCCCCTGGGTGTCGCTGTGGAAGGGCGCGGCCAAGCCGCTGGCGCTGGCCGCCATGATCGGTGCCGCCGTGACCGGCTTCTTCCACTACGTGAAGGTAGGCCCGGTGCCCGAGCCCGAGGACGAGAACGATGTGGCCGACCCGGTTGGCTACGCTGATTCGACTAGCCGTCGTGAAGGAGATGCATGATGAAACGCTACCTGCAACGCTATGGCAGCATGATGCGCTTCAACCACTGGATCATGGTGCTGCTGTTCGGCCTGGCCGGCTTCTCCGGTCTGGCCCTGTTCCACCCGAGCCTGTTCTTCCTGAACAACCTGTTCGGCGGTCCGCAGTGGACGCGTATCCTGCATCCCTATATGGGTGTGGGCGTGTTCATCGCCTTCTTGTTCATGTTCTTTGCCCTGGCCAAAGACAACCTCTTCGGTCCGCGTGACATGGAGTGGATCAACAAGTCGTCGGACATGCTGAAGGGCAACAAGGCAGCGATGCCGCCTGCTGGCAAGTACAACGCTGGCCAGAAGGGTGTGTTCTGGGTGATGGCCATCTGCCTGCTGCTGCTGCTGGTGACCGGTCTGCTGTTCTGGCAACAATGGTTTGCCGATTCGGTGCCGATTCCGCTGCAGCGTGCCGCGGTGGTGATCCATGCCATTTCCGCCTTCATCATCTCGCTGGTGGTGGTCATGCATATCTACGCGGCCCTATGGGTGAAGGGCACGGTCCGTGCCATGACCCAGGGTACGGTCTCTGCTGGCTGGGCCAAGCAGAACCATTATCTGTGGTACAAAAAGGTCACTGGCCAAGGCGCTGACAAGCGCTGATCCCGCCGGCTGACGGATACCTCCCAGGCCCCGGCACCCAGTGTGCCGGGGTCGTTTTTTATGCACGCCATGAACGATCACACTCAAGCCGCAAGCATTGTTCCCGCCGAGGAACTGGCCTTGCGCACCGAAATCGAAGCCACTTTCCTGCACCTGCCGGAAGTGCGTACCTGTTTTGCCGAACGCGAGATGCGTCTGCGCCAGCTGGCTCCGGGCCATGCGATGCAGGATTTCCTGCTGTTCATGGCCGAGCTGGCCCATGCGCAGCACGAGCAGCTGCAGGCTTTTGCCGGTGCTGCGCTGCCGGACGAGGAAGCCGTTACCCAGGCCGCACTGCTGGGCCGCCCACCGCTGCCGGCCGAACTCTGGACGCGCGATCCGGCCTGGCAGCAGATTGCGCGCGCGCTCGCACGCAGCCTGCGCGACCACGCCCCTGAGCCGGCCCACGAGATGCTGCAGCAGCTCGAAGAGGCCCAGGGCGACTGGTTGGAGCTGCAGGCCGACAAGCTGCTGCACGGCATTGCCTACGACCTGGACATGGGTGCGGCCCCGGTGATCGGTGCGGCGCTGCAGGTCTACTGGACCTGGATGGTTGATGCCGTGGCCAAGCGCCCGCAGACTGGCGAGCAGCGCGTGGCGCCGTTTGGCCGTATCGACGATGCCAAGGTCTGCCCCTGCTGCGGCAGCAAGCCGGTGGCCAGCGTGGTCAAGGCCGGTGTCGAGCGCGGTGGCCAGCGCTACCTGCAGTGCTCGCTGTGCGGTAGCCAGTGGAACATGGTGCGTATCAAGTGCACGCATTGCGAATCGACCAAGGGCCTGCAATACCAGGAGCTGGAACTGGCCGATGTCGAGCACGACGAGTCGCGCGCACGCAAGGCCATCGTGCAGGCCGAGACCTGCGACGAATGCGGCCACTA
>JAAYCV010000254.1 GCA_012729605.1 Ramlibacter sp.
ATGCGGCGCCATAAGGTGCGCTTGGTCAGGCCCGTCAGAGACGCGGCGGTATTGAGGCTGATGAAGGACATGTGAATGCTCCGGGCGGATGTCGAATCAGGAGGTGGGCAAGGCCGTGCGGCTTCCGGCACGTCACTCTCGCGTATCTGCCCGCGAGTGTAATGGCAGACGGCTCCGGGGGAAAACAGCCGTCGCGCCTGTCACACCGATCCGGGACACAGGCGGGTGTGTCACGCCCTCGTGTCCCGGGTCAGTGGGAAAGGGATTGGACGTCGCGTGATCTATTTAACGGAAAAAAGCCTTTTCTGGATTTTTGCGGGTTGGCACGGCAGTTGCGGAAGGAAAGCCAGAAGGTGGCGGACACGTTACAGCCCGGACACCCTCGGCATTCCAACCAACCAGGAGCACAAAATGAAAATGGTGCAAAAGGGCTTCACCCTGATCGAATTGATGATCGTCGTGGCGATCATCGGCATTCTGGCCGCTGTGGCGATTCCGCAGTTCAATGAATATCGTGCCAAAGCAAACGACGCCACTGCCAACGCGGACGCCAAGAATGGCGAAACCGTGCTGATGGCTGCGCAGATCTGATCAATCAAGCTTTGGAAGGAATTCAATCATGAAAAACAAACTGCTCGTGCTGTTGCTTGGCGCCGCCTTTTCATCCATGTCGTTTGCCGATCCGCTCGCACTTCAGCCTGGACAAGTCAATACGATCGGCGGTATTGGCAGTTCCGAGACTCTCAAGTGTGACCTGCTGAGCGAAACGGTTCGCGTTGGGCTGTCGGCCAATGTTCGCGGGGTAATTGAATGCAACGACGATGATAGCGTCACAGCGATCGCGACCTGCCATGCTGCAGGCAGAAAGACTTTCAATGCCCCCCTTACCGATGCAACCACGGGAGCCGTTACGCAGACTGACGTGACGCAAGGCATCATTTTCACGTCGTCCTCGCTTGGCGGAAAAATTGGCGTCGTTGCAGGTGATGGATGCACAGCCGATACTGGCCTCACAACTGCAGCCGCTGCTGCAGCGACTCCTCCCACGGGTGGTGGTGGCGGTGGCACCCCATAATATAGGCACCACTGCTTGACGTATAAAAGAGGGAGGTCGACACACACCGGCCTCCTTTTTTCATGAATCGTTCAAACCATGACTTCTTTCCCGCCACCCATACACCCCACAGTATGTGGTAGCTAGCGGTTTTCGGTGCCGGAGTCCCATCATGTCACTCCACCACATTGGCGCATTCACCTTTCTCATTCTGCTCTACGGGAATGCCATCGCCGCACCGGTCGTTTCCGGGGAAATCATCACCGCAGGCAGCAGCGGGGTTGTCTATCAGGCACTTACGGGGGGCGGCAAGATCACGCAGGCGGCGGGTTGCCCACCAGGAAACGAGCAGATTCCGGACAGTCTGGTGCAGTCGGACACACCGTAAGCACAAAAACACAATGATCCGCTTGGCAGATTTCTCCGTCGGCATCCGCCTCACGCTGCGCGCCCGCTTCCTCAGCATCTCGCTGTGGCTGCTGACCGCCGTGCTGGTTGCCGCCTTCATGGCCGCCCAATTCAGTGGCCGCCAGCCCGCAACGCTGGCGCTGGACGTGGGGCTGTCGCTGATCCGTATCACGCTGCCGATCTTCGGCGTGCTGATGCTGCATGAACTGATCTCGCGCGAGTTCGAGCGCAAGCTCTTCCTGACCACGCTGACCTATCCTCGCCCCCGCCATGCTTTTCTGCTCGGCCGGCTGGCCGCACTGGGGCTGCTGCTGGCGGCGCTGCTGGCGGTACTGGCTGCCGCGCTGGCCGCGCTCACCCACTGGATCGGCCAGGGCTATGCGCAGTCCACGTCGGTATCGCTCGGCCTGCCTTATCTCGTCACCATCGGCTTCATCCTGCTCGACCTGTGGGTCATCCTCGCGCTCGGCGCGCTGCTGGCGGTGGTGGCGTCCACGCCCAGCTTCGTGCTGATCGGCACATTGGGCTTCATGCTGGTGGCGCGTTCGTTTTCCACCATCGTCGCCTTGCTGCAGCGCGAAAGCTGGCTGGTGGATGACGCTGAGGCCTATGGCGGATCGCTGGGCCTGCTGGGCTATGCGCTGCCCGATCTGGCTGCGCTGGACGTGCGCATGATCGCGCTGTACGGCCAGATGGAGCTGCTGCCGGCACAGTGGCCGTGGCATGTGGCCAGCGCGCTGGCCTATTGCACGGCATTGACGGCGGTGGCGGTGTGGGCGCTGACGCGCAAGCGCTTCGCCTGACGGGGGATGAATGACTGCGACGCACGCCAACAAGGCTTTGCTGATCGCCCTTGCCGGCTTTGGTGCGTTTGCCGCGCTGGTGCTGGGTCGAGGCCCCTTGCAGGCGCCGCCGCAACCGGCGGTGGCCGACCGGGTGGTGATTTCCGCGCCGGTACAGGTACTGCTCGCGGGCGGCGATCGCTTTCTGGCCGCGGACTTCGAAGCCATCCGTGTAGCGGCAACGGCCGACGACAGCGCCGCGGACAACGAGGCCAGTGCCTCTTTCCGCATCCGCGCGCATCGAGTAGTGGCACAGTTGAACCCCTGCCACGAGGACAACTACTACATCGCCAATGCCATGCTGTCCTGGGGCGGCGCGCCGTCCGAAGGGCTGGACGTG
>JAAYCV010000048.1 GCA_012729605.1 Ramlibacter sp.
CCCAGCAGGATGGACTGGCTGGCAGACACGATCGCCTGCAGGCCGGAACCGCACAGGCGGTTGACGTTGAAGGCCGGGGTTTCGATCGGGCAGCCACCGTTGACGGTTGCCACGCGGGACAGGTACATGTCCTTGGGCTCGGTGTTCACCACGTGGCCGAACACCACATGACCCACATCCTTGCCTTCCACGTTGCCACGCGCCAGCGACTCGCGCACCACGAGGGCGGCCAGTTCGGTGGTGGGAACATCCTTCAGGCTGCCGCCGTAACCACCAATGGCAGTACGGACAGCGCTGACAACTACGACTTCACGCGACATGTTGATCTCCTAGCATGTTATTTGGATTCATCCGGACCCGGCGTACAGCTGCCAAAGGCCTCTTGCCAGAGGCAGCAGGCCCGGAAAGCCAAGAATGGCTCATGGCATCATATAGCTGAAATGTGACAGTCACAGCCGTACGGGTACCAGAAAAACCCTGTCCTGATTTTTCCGGACGATCCGCAACGCAAAAAGCCCTGTCGGCACGCGGGCGGACAGGGCTTCTGGCGCCGGCCGTTGTCTCCAACAGCCAAAGGGCAACTCAATAACGCTCAGGCACGTACATCGAATCCGGAATCGGATGACGCACATAATCCGGGTGGCGCGTACGCTCCGGCAGCACCACTTCCTCGCGCTCGATTTCCTGGTACGGCATGCTGTCCAGGATGTGACTGATACAGTTCAGGCGTGCCTTCTTCTTGTCCACCGCCTGCACCACCCACCACGGCGCCTCGGGAATATGCGTGCGCTCCAGCATCACTTCCTTGGCCTGGGTGTAGCGCTCCCAGCGCACCCGACTCTGCAGGTCCATCGGGCTCAGCTTCCATTGCTTCAGCGGATCGTGGATACGGCTCATGAAGCGGGCGTGCTGCTCCTCATCGGTGATAGAGAACCAGTACTTCAGCAGGCGGATGCCGGAACGCACCAGCATGCGCTCGAACTCCGGCACGCTACGGAAGAACTCCTCGTACTCCTCATCGGTACAGAAGCCCATCACATGCTCGACGCCGGCGCGGTTATACCAGCTGCGGTCAAACAGCACAATCTCGCCACCGGCCGGCAGATGCGACACATAGCGCTGGAAATACCACTGGGTACGCTCGCGGTCGTTCGGTGCCGGCAGTGCCGCCACGCGCACCACACGCGGGTTCAGGCGTTGCGTAATGCGCTTGATCACGCCACCCTTGCCTGCCGAGTCACGGCCTTCAAACACGATCACGACCTTTTCCTTGGTCGCCTGTACCCAGTCCTGCAACTTCACCAGCTCGGCCTGCAGGCGCAGCAGCTCGCGGAAATACAGCTTGCGATCCAGCGTGTCCTGGTCGGGCAGCAGGTCTCCGTCCAGCGTGTCCATGTCCTCCATTTCCAGCTCGAGAAACTCGTCGTAGCTGTCCATGGCCTCCTGGCTCATACGGTAGTACAGATCTCCCAGACCCTTGGGCAACTGGTCCTTGGCGCTCATCGTGTGTCCTTTCTTCTATGCGATGCCGTCAGCAAGCGGCAGTATCAGATCGCTATGGTGACAGAGGATTGCAAAAGAAATATGACAAATATATGTCACTCCATCGATATAACGAGCTCAACTCTGCTTAACGCAGTGGCATGGCCACTTTCAGGCCGGCACCCACATCGGTATTGTCACGCTCGCTGTCCAGCACCCAGGCGGTTGCTTGCAGTTGCAGGCCATTGTTGAACGTCTTGCCCCAGCCTGCCTCAAAGCCGCGCAGCGTGTCCTTGTTGGGATACGCCTGGTTGATCGCCTGGCTATGCGGGTTGACCTTGGCATAAATCAGCTTGCCGCTATAACGCTGACGATCCGGTGTCGACACCGTCAGCTTGCTGGTAATCGTCTGCGCATCACCGCCGTAGGAATAGGCCAGCGGGTAGCCCTGCTGGTAGAAGCCATCCTTGTAGAGGTGGTGGCGGTAGGTAATGTTGGTGTCACGGTCGAGCTCGGTCGTCGTGTCCGCACCTTCCACATACCAGTTCACATTGTTCTGGCCCCAAGCATAGCTGCCATCGATACCCAGCAGATAGGTATTCTTGGAGGGCAAATAACCGGCCTCATCCTCGCCGACGATCTGGCCATAGATGCTGATCGGCTCGCCAATCAGCGGCTGCAGCTTCAGGCGCGCATCAAAACCCGCCAGCTGGTTGCCAGGCTCATTGCTCTTGTCCGAACTTTCCTCATTGTCGCCCTTGCCCAGCAAGGCCTTGCCCAGTGACTTCATGCTTTGCGGACGGCCTTGACCGCCCCACTGGATGGCGCGTGAAGCGCCCAGCTCCAGATATTCGGTCGGCGCTACAGACAGGCGCATGCCCAGCAGCTTGGCGTCCGGCACGGCACCGTACTGGGCCAGCTGGCCAGCAGTAATCTGGTACTGCCACGGACCTGCCCAGGACAACCAGGGCGTCTCAAACGGCGTCTGCTCGGCACGCTGCATGAGGAAGCCGGTGACCGGACGAGCACTGGTACCGCGAATCAGGCTGCCCTCATGGCCAGGGCCCCACCATTGCGGAATCTGGCCAAAGGCAATCCACTGGTTGCCCAACTTGCCCGCCGCGTACGAACCTGCCGCCGTGGCCTTGCTGCTGCGACCGGCACCATCGCCATCCACACCGTTCAGTTGCAGGCGCACATCCAGATCCGGATGCTGGTTGTACTGGCCAATCAGGCTCAGGCGATGCTGATCCGTCTCGGTCTGGCCAAAGCCCTGCGGCATGCGGGGATAGTCGGTACTAGTGGCGGCCTCGGCGCGCACGGCAGACTTCAGCTCCTGCACCTGCTTTTGCACGCGGGCCATGGTATCCCTGTCCAGCTGCGATTGCGGCTTCGCTGCTGCCAGCACACGGGTGATTTCTTCCTGCGACAAGGGCCAGGTCGACAGGTTGACCTGGATCACCTGACGGTTGCTCAGCCATTGCAAGTCTTCACGCAAGGCCTCATCGGGCAACAGAAGACCGCTGGCACCAGCGGCAGAAGCTCCCAGCAAGGCAAGCGCCATCAGGCCGGGTTTGGCGGCATGCTGGCGGAACAGCGTGGCAACAGAAGTCAGGGAAGAAGAAAAATGCATGGTGCCCTCGTGGGTCAATGGGGTGAAAGTCTGTTGGCACAGCTGAAAAATTTTCAAAAGTCTAGCTGTCTTTGGCTGCATTGTCATGACACAGCCACATGATTGACGCACTGGACGTGTATCAGCCGCCACACAGCTTACGGAAACCTGTTTCGTAACTGTCAAAAAAATAGGCTAGCGTCTTCTGTCAGGAAGAAACGCTAACCTATGGATTTGGCGGAGAGAGAGGGATTCGAACCCTCGATACAGGAGAACCTGTATGCCGGATTTCGAATCCGGTGCATTCGACCACTCTGCCACCTCTCCGTGACGATGCAGCACGCTGCTCAGGTCAAGCTAATCATTTTACATCTGATCCCATCTTTCTGGAAGATGGCGCTGCAATTTCTGCAGCCTCTTCAGACCTGCGGGCGCAGCACCTCGACACCGCCCATGTAAGGACGTAGCACCTCCGGCACCACCACGCTGCCATCAGCCTGCTGGAAGTTTTCCAGCACTGCCACCAGGCAGCGCCCCACCGCCAGGCCGGAACCGTTGAGCGTATGCACCAGTTCGTTCTTGCCCTGTGCGTTCTTGAAACGGGCCTGCATGCGGCGCGCCTGGAAGGACTCGCAGTTGCTGACCGAAGAAATCTCGCGGTAGGTATTCTGCGCCGGCACCCAGACTTCCAGGTCATGCGTACGCGTGGCGCCAAAGCCCATGTCACCGGTACACAGCACGATCACGCGATACGGCAAGCCCAGCTTCTGCAGGATCGCTTCGGCATGGCCAGTCATTTCCTCGAGTGCCTCGTAGCTCTTCTCAGGATGCACGACCTGCACCATCTCGACCTTCTCGAACTGGTGCTGACGGATCAGGCCACGTACATCGCGACCGTGGCTGCCAGCTTCGGAGCGGAAGCACGGCGTCTGCGCGGTCAGCTTGATCGGCAGCTCCGATTCGGCCACGATGGTGTCGCGCACCAGGTTGGTCAGCGGCACTTCGCTGGTCGGGATCAGGTACAGCGGTGTGGTATCCGGCTCTTCCTCGGTTTCCTGACCGCCCTTGCGCGCTGCGAACAGGTCAGCCTCGAACTTGGGCAGCTGACCGGTACCGCGCAGGCTGTCGGCGTTGACGATATAGGGCGTGTAGCACTCGGTATAGCCATGCTCGCCGGTCTGCGTATCGAGCATGAACTGCGCCAGCGCACGATGCAGGCGTGCCACCGGCCCGCGCATGAAGGCAAAGCGCGAACCCGACAGCTTGGCGCCGGTTTCAAAGTCCAGACCCAGGCCAGCGCCGATATCGACATGGTCCTTGGCCTCGAAATCAAATTGCGGGATCGTGCCCCAGCGGCGCAACTCGACGTTGTCCTCTTCACTGGCACCCACCGGCACGCTCTCATGCGGCAGGTTGGGAATCCCCGGCAGCATGTCAGCCAGCTCGGTCTGGATCTGGTCCAGGCGCGCGGCACTCTGCTCCAGCTCCTGCTTGATCTGGCCCACTTGCGTCATCACGGCTTCAGCGCCGGCATGATCGCCCTGGCCCTTGAGCTGGCCAATCTGCTTGCTCAGGCTGTTGCGCTGCGACTGCAGCTCCTCGGTACGGGTCTGGATCGTCTTGCGCTCAGCTTCCAGCGCACGAAACGTCTCCACGTTCAGAAAAGGTTGTGGATTCTTGCGCGCTTGCAGGCGTGTCACGACTCTGTCCAGTTCCTTGCGCAGCAGGTTGATATCTAGCATGGCTTGTGATGTCCTCAGTTGACAGCCCAAGGCTGTCGGTTGTATTGAATGACGAAGGTTGATCAGCCTTCGGCGGGCAGTTTCAGGCCCTTGGGCAAGGGAAACTTCAGATTTTCCACGACGCCATCCATGCTGCGCACGGAGGTGGCACCATAAGCGCGGATCTGCTGCACCACCTGCTGCACCAGCACTTCCGGTGCAGATGCGCCCGCTGTCAGGCCCACCGTCTGCTTGCCCTCAAACCATTCTGCGCGCAGGTCGTCGGCGCTGTCCACCATATAGCCTGGCACTCCCAGGCGGCGTGCCAGCTCCGCCAGACGGTTGCTGTTGCTGCTGGTCGGGCTGCCCACCACGATCACGATATCGGCCTGGCTGCTGAGCAGCTTCACGGCATCCTGACGGTTCTGTGTGGCGTAGCAGATATCCTGTTGCTTGGGTTCACGAATCTTCGGAAAGCGCTGCTTTACGGCCGCCGTGATCATGGCCGCATCATCCACGCTCAAGGTCGTCTGCGTCACCACAGCCAGCCTTTCGGTCTGGCTCGGCTGTACCCTGGCAACATCGTCGACATCCTCGACCAGGTGAATACCGGCATCCAGCTGCCCCATGGTGCCCTCGACCTCGGGATGGCCCTTGTGGCCAATCATGATGAACTCATAGCCTTCGCGCGCCAACTTGGCCACTTCGACGTGCACCTTGGTCACGAGCGGGCAAGTGGCGTCAAAAACCTGGAAGCCGCGACGCTGCGCCTCCAGCTGCACCGCCTTGCTCACGCCATGGGCACTGAACACCAGCGTGGCACCTGCTGGCACCTCATCCAGGTCCTCGATGAAAATCGCGCCACGCTCCTTGAGATCGTTCACCACGTAGGTGTTGTGCACGATTTCGTGGCGTACATAGATCGGCCTGCCAAATTTCAGCAAGGCACGTTCAACGATATCGATCGCGCGATCGACACCCGCACAAAAGCCGCGCGGCTCAGCCAGCACGATGCCCGCATGGGGGGCAGTCACCGGATTCTGCATGGTCAGATGATTCCTATGATCTGGACTTCAAACACCACCGGCTGCCCTGCCAGCGGATGGTTGAAATCAAACAGGATGGCCTCGTCGCCCAGTTCGGCCACGGTGCCGGCAAATACGCCCTGCGCATCCGGAGTGGGAAACTGCACCACTTCGCCTACAGCGTATTCTTCTTGCGGATCCCCCATCTCCGTCAGCACGCTGCGCTTCAGCCATTGCAGCATCTGTGGATTACGCTCGCCAAAAGCGATTCCGGCGGGGATCTGGAAAGTTTCATGCGCACCTTCCGGAAGGCCCAGCAGATAGGTCTCCACCGCCTCCGACAACTCGCCAGAGCCAATCGACAAGGTGGCAGGCTTGCCATCAAACGTGTTGATGATGACGCCTTGCGGACCCGACAAGCGGTAGTGGAGCGTCAGAAAGGAATGCGGCTGCACAACAGGCGTGCTGCCAGAGGTGGCTTCAGTCATGGGTCATCCGGTTTTTCGATAGCACCTATTGTAAATCCTGCGGCTGACAAGGGCAGGCAGCAGCACTTTCAGGACTACAATGCCAAGGAGAATAAATTAGTTCCTTTATCTTACAGACATGCAGCACATCCCAACAGTAGCGCGTCCTCGTGAAAAACTCCTGAATCAGGGAGCACAGGCCCTGTCCGATGCAGAGCTCCTGTCCCTGCTTCTGCGCACAGGCATTTCGGGTTGCAATGTCCTGTCCATGTCGCAGCTGCTGCTGGATCGTTGCGGCGGCCTGTCAGGATTGCTGCATGCACCGTCAGAGCAGCTGTCGACCATCAAGGGACTGGGTGGCCCAGCCAAGCGCGCACAACTGCTGGCAGTGATGGAGCTAGCCCGTCGAGGCATGGGAGAACAGTTGCGCAGCCGCCAGGCGCTGAACCACCCGACACTGGTGCGCGAGTACCTGCAGCTGCAGATAGCGCACAAGGCACACGAATGCTTTGGCGTGTTGTTTCTGGACAGCCAGCACCAGCTGATCGAGTACGAGATCCTGTTTCGGGGGACGCTGAACCAGACAAGCGTCTACCCGCGCGAGGTGGCGCTGCGGGCCTTGCACCACCATGCAGCCAGCGTGGTGCTCAGCCACAACCACCCCAGTGGGCACACCCAGCCGTCTGCGGCCGACGTGCAGCTCACGCGCCAGTTGATGCAGGCGCTCGGACTGCTGGACATCCGTGTACTGGACCACGTGATCGTCACGCAGGGCCGCTCGCTGTCGATGGCCGAGGAGGGCCTGATGCCGGCGGTCTGAGCGCAGCAGTGTCTAG
>JAAYCV010000255.1 GCA_012729605.1 Ramlibacter sp.
CAGCGCTGAGCCGGCTCAGTGTTCCGGGTGCAGGAACTCGCGCGATACCGCCACGCCCAGGGCGTGGATGCGCTCCAGGAAGTGCGTCAGGTAGGCATGCAGCCCGGTATGCAGGATCTCGCGGATATCACCATAGTGCAAGTCGGTCTGCAGCCGTCCGGCCAGCCGGCGTGACTGGCTGCCGCTGTGCATGCTGGCACCAATGCTTTCCAGCTTGATCACCACCTGGTTCAGGCAATGCGTCAGGGAGCGCGGCATGTCGCCCCGCATGATCAGCAACTCGGCCACGCGTTCCGGCGTGATCACGTCGCGATAGACCTTGCGGTAGATCTCGAAGGCCGAGACGCTGCGCAGGATATTGCTCCAGTAATAAAAGTCCAGCTCCTCGTCATCATCGAGATCCATCGCTGGCATTCGGTCATTACCGTGGAACTTCACATCCAGCAGGCGCGCCGTGTTGTCGGCACGCTCCAGAAAGGTGCCCAGCCGCATGAAGTTGAGGGACTGGTCCATCAGCATGGTGGCGAGGATCACGCCACGCGACAGGTGGGAGTTGTACTTGACCCACTCCAGGAAGCGGCTCGGATCCGAGCGCAGCACATCGGTCTTGATGAGGTGCTTGGCGTCCAGCCAAACCTGGTTATAGGTTTCCCAGACCTCGGTGGTCAGCGTACCGCGTACCGCGCGTGCATTCTCGCGCGAGGCATGCAGGCAGGACATGATGGAGGCCGGGTTGTCCATATCGGCGACCATGAAGTCGATTACCTTGTCAGGCTGGATGTCGCCGTGACGCCGGCGATAGGCGGGCAGCAGTTCACAGATCGACAGCAGGCCGGTCCAGCCTTGCTCGGCCTGGAAAGCTGACTGTGGCAACAACGTGGTCTGGTAGTTCACGTCCAGCATGCGTGCGGTGTTTTCGGCACGCTCGATATAACGGGACATCCACAGGAGGTGATCGGCGGTTCTGGATAGCATGATGGCCTTCGGTTTGCGTGAATGGGAAAATTCTGGTCAGACGACCCAGGTGTCCTTGGTGCCGCCTCCCTGAGAGGAGTTGACCACCAGCGAGCCTTCTTTCAAGGCAACCCGCGTCAGGCCACCTGCCACCATTTCCACGGTTTTGCCAGACAGAACGAAGGGGCGCAGATCGATGTGGCGCGGCGCAATGCCCTGCTCCACATAGGTCGGGCAGCTGGACAGGCTGAGCGTCGGCTGCGCGATATAGCGCTCCGGATGCGCCTGCAGCACCTGGCGGAATTCCGCAATCTCTGCCTTGCTGGCGGTCGGGCCTATCAGCATGCCGTAACCGCCGGCACCGTGCACTTCCTTGACCACCAGCTCGTCCAGGTGCGCCAGCACATGCTGCAGGTCGTCGGGCTCGTGGCAGCACCAGGTCGGCACGTTGGAGAGCAGCGGCTTTTCACCCAGATAGAACTCGATCATTTTCGGCACATAGGGATAGATCGACTTGTCGTCGGCAATGCCGGTGCCGACGGCATTGCATATAGTGACACGACCGGATCGATAGGCTTCCATCAGTCCAGGGCAGCCCAGTGTGGAATCTGCACGGAACACGGTTGGATCCAGGAAGTCATCATCGACCCGACGGTAAATCACATCGACGCGCTGCGGGCCCTGCGTGGTGCGCATATAGACAAAGCCATCCTTGACAAACAGGTCCTGGCCTTCAACCAGCTCCACGCCCATCTGCTGCGCCAGAAAGGCATGCTCAAAATAGGCACTGTTGTACATGCCGGGCGTGAATACCACCACCACCGGCTCGGACACCGCGCCGGGAGCACAGGAGCGCAAGGTTTCCAGCAGCAGGTCAGCATAGTGGGCGACCGGCTCGACCTGATAGGTGCGGAACAGTTCGGGGCACAGACGCATCGACATCTTGCGGTTTTCCAGCATGTAGCTGACACCGCTGGGCACGCGCAGATTGTCTTCCAGTACGAAGTATTCGCCGTCTTTGGAACCATGGCTGGCTCGAACGATATCAATGCCGCTAATGTGCGAATACACCCCATGCGGTACCACCACACCTTCCATCTCCGGACGATATTGCGCGTTCTGCAGCACCTGGTCGGCCGAAATCACGCCCGCCTTGAGAATGTCCTGGTCGTGGTAGATGTCCTGAATGAAGCGGTTCAGTGCAGTCACACGCTGCGCCAGCCCTTTTTCCAGCTGTTGCCACTCCTGGGCAGGAATGATGCGTGGCACCAGATCAAAGGGGATCAATCGCTCGGTACCGGCACCATCCTCGTCTTTTTCGCCATATACGGCAAAGGTGATGCCGACCTTGCGAAAGATCATCTCAGCCTCTTCTCGACGCCGCTGCATTGATTCGGCTGTCTGGCTACGCAGCCACACGGCGTAGCGCAAATAGTGGTCGCGAACCTGATCATCCGCGTAAGGCACGGAGGCAAACATTTCATCAAAGGCGCGCATGATCGTCGGGACTCCTCAGGTTTGGAATGGATCACTGCAAGACAAGCAAGAATGATGCCTAGTTGTAATCTGGTGTAGCAATTGCTGCCGCAACTTCCAATTTATAACATCCGGAATGACCAGAAGTGGGCATTTCCTGCCCTCTCGCAGTGCATCCGCTGATCCTGTGAGCTCCACAATGCAGCACCACAACTGTCGCTGCGCACTACGTTGGCACCCTGCTCCTGCAAGCGTTGCAAGACCTCGGCATGCGGATGGCCGTAGCGATTCCGGTAGCCATGCTGGATCAGCGTCCAGTGCGGTTGCACCGCCTGCAGCCAGGCCGTGCTGGTGGAGCTGTTGCTGCCATGGTGCCCGGCCAGCAGCA
>JAAYCV010000256.1 GCA_012729605.1 Ramlibacter sp.
CTTGAAAACCGCCGACCTGCAAGGGTCCGTGAGTTCGAATCTCACCGCTTCCGCCAGGATCTGATCAGGCTGCCCCTCCGGCAGCCTTTTTCATGGGCTTGTCAGGCACCAGAGCGGCAGCCGGCAAACAGGTCCAGATCACGCTGATAGAGCGCGGTTTTCACATCCATCGCACCCAGCACCGAATGGAACAGGTTGTCCTGGGAGTGCGGCTTGCCGGCCTGGGTCTTGAGGCAGGCGGCATCCAGCCCACGATCAGCATAGAAATCTTTCGAGCCCCAGAACACCATCGGCACATGGGTCTGCTCGTCCGGCGCCACCGCATAAGGTGCGGCGTGCAGGAACATGCCCTTCTCACCCAGCGATTCACCATGGTCGGACAGGTAGAGCATGGCCGGACTGATGCCGGGGGTCTGCTGCAGCAGCGCGATGGTATCGGCCAGCATGGCATCTTGCGCCACGACGGTGTTCTGGTAGGTATTGAGCAGCTGCTCACGCGTGCAATCCTGCATCTGGTTGGTATCGCAAGTCGGGGTGAACTTGCGGTCCTGCTGCGAATAGCGCTCGAAATAGGCCGGGCCATGGCTGCCGTTGGCGTGCAGCACGATCACGGCATCGCCAGTGAGGCCGGCCAGGGTCTGTTTCAGCGGCTCCAGCATGGCATTGTCATAGCAGAGGTTGCCGTGGCACTGCTCCTTGGGCGCTTCCAGATAGATGTCGCGGTGCGGGATGCGGTTGCAGATGCCCTTGCAGCCGCTGTCATTTTCCAGCCAGGCCGTCTGCAGCCCGACGCGCTTGAGCACATCCATCAGGTTTTCCTGGTGCTTGGCGCGGTTGCCGTTGAAATCGGCCTGCGATTCGGGCGCAAACATGCAGGGCACAGAAATCGCGGTCGAGGTACCGCAGGCAGCCGTATCCGGGTAGTTGATCACATCGGGCATGGCGGCCAGGCGCGGCGTGGTGGCCGGTGCACCCGGGTTCAGGCCCCAGCTGGCCGCACGCGTGGTTTCGCCCACCACCACGACCAGCACCTGCTTGCGTGGGCTGGCACTCGTGCTGGCTACGCGCTGGGCATCCAGCCCGATCGGCTCGAACGGACGGCTGGCATCGTAAGTGTTATAGCCAGTCTTGATGCCGGCATAGACCAGCGCCGCCGGCAGCATCTGGTTCTTCACGTCCTTGTTGTTGCGGAAGAAGGACGCGTAGTTCTGGTAGCCCAGCGCGGCAATCGCCAGTACCACCAGGATCGGGACTACCATGCCGGCCACGCGCCAGGCCGAGGCCTGCCACAGGCTGCCGGCGGGCTTGATCTGCAGGTATTTCAAGTAGAGCCAGGCCGGCAGCACACCGGTCAGCAGCGCCCAGCCGATAAAACGCGGATTCATCCAGGCACGCGCCTCGTTCGGATCAGTCTGCAGGATGTTCTGGATCTGGTCGGCGTTGAAATAGATGTTCTGCGTCATCACCGCCCAGGAAGCCGCGGCACTGAGTACCAGCAGCAGCGGTACCACCACCCGGTGCACGCGCGGCCAGAACAGCAGCTGCAGCACCAGATAGAGCACGGCGCCGACCAGCAGCGGCAGCGTCAGCCACAGGTAGAGCTGGTTGCCGGCGTTGTGCTGCAGCGTCTGTTGCGCCACATTGCGCCAGAAGCCGATGTTGTACACGGCCAGCGAGAAGACGGTGACCAGGCCAATGCCTTGGTTCGGAGTGAGTGAGAGTCGCATGAACTGCCTCTTGTGCATGACGGCAGCCATGGTCTTCCCGGAAACTTAGGCGATCCTTAAGTTTTCTGGCGCAGGCACAAAAAAGTTCCGGCGTCAAGTCCTTCGTGAAAATCACGCAGGGCTTGAAACCGCATATGGGACAGTAGGTTAGCTCTTTTCTCAGCCACTTTGGCGCGGTGTGGCCTCGGGAGCTAGGTGTCGCATCCCGGACGATTGCATAGACGAAAAACGTCTTCCTCTTTTCACTGCAAGGGCTGTTCTGCGAGAATTGATAGCGTCCATGCAGTCTAGCAGGAGCTCCAGGCCATGATGATCGCTTTGCACAAGAACGCTCGTACCACGCCCGCCGTGCGTGCCGAGATCGCCGCCAGCAACGAAACTGCCCGTGTGCTGGCGCAGCGCTTTGGGGTCACCGTGGAGTTGGAGTTGGAGTTGGAGTTGACCCACTTCGGTGGACGGGTACTGGTTTGATACTCAAACCGTTTCGGGTGTTGTCTCGGCATGCACATGGGCATCCTCGACAACATCAAACAGGGCTTCGTTGCTCC
>JAAYCV010000257.1 GCA_012729605.1 Ramlibacter sp.
CCGGCGCTCGCCACCATCGGCTGGTTCCTGGCCGGACGCAGCGGCGTGGTCGCGGCGCCCGTGCCCATGTCGCTGGGCTGGCTGGCCGTGGCCACGGTCGCCGTCTGGTGCGTGCTGGCCTACCGGCAGGCCGGGCTGAAAGGCGAAGTCAGCGAAAGCGTGTACCTCACCGCCAAGACCTCCGCCATGGTGTGCTGGCTGTTCGTCGGCTCGGCCATCTTCTCGGCCGCCTTCGCGCTGCTGGGTGGGCAGGAGCTGGTCGAACGCTGGGTGCTCAGCATGGACCTGACGACGACCCAGTTCCTGATCCTGACCCAGGTGATCATCTTCCTGCTCGGCTGGCCGCTGGAATGGACCGAGATCATCGTCATCTTCATGCCGATCTTCGTGCCCCTGCTGGAGCACTTCAACGTCAACCCGCTGTTCTTCGGTCTGCTGGTGGCGCTGAACCTGCAGACCGCGTTCCTCAGCCCGCCGGTGGCCATGTCGGCGTTCTACCTGAAAGGCGTGGCGCCGCCGCACGTGACACTGAACCAGATCTTCCTGGGCATGATGCCGTTCATGGGCATCCAGATCCTGGCCATCGTGATGCTCTACATGTTTCCGCAGATCGGCCTCTGGTTGCCGCAAATCCTGTACAAATAAGCTGCGCGGCAGCTTTCACCCCAAGGCCAGCCGCGCAAGTGGCTGGCCTTTTTGCTGCGCAGCCCACATAATCTGACGTTTACGTAAACGTCAATTGAACGGAGATCCGTGCATGGCGAAGAAGAACAACGGCAAGCCCTCCCCCGACCGCTGGCAGGTGCCGGTGGGCGGCAAGGGCTTCGCGCTGAAGGATTGCGACCCCGGCGCCAAGCCCTACGGCAGCGGTGACAAGGAGGCCGACAAGGCCCGCGTGGCTGAGCTGGCGCGCGAAATCGACGCGCTGCAGGACATGTTCTACGCCGACGGCCGCTTCAAGCTGCTGGTGCTGCTGCAGGGCACCGACACGGCCGGCAAGGACGGCACCATCCGCGCTGTGTTCAAGGAGACCAGTCCGCTGGGCGTGCGCACCCATGGCTGGAAGGCGCCCAGCACGCTGGAGCGCAGCCACGACTACCTGTGGCGCATCCACCAGCAGGTGCCGGCGGCGGGCGAGTTCATGATCCACAACCGCAGCCATTACGAGGACGTGCTGGTGCCCGTGGTCAACGGCTGGATCGACAAGAAGCAGACCGAGCAGCGCTACGCCCACATCAACGACTTCGAGCGCCTGCTTTGCGAGACTGGCACGGTGATCCTGAAGTTCATGCTGCACATCAGCTTCGACGAGCAGCGCGAGCGCCTGCAGGAGCGCATCGACGACCCGTCCAAGCACTGGAAGTTCAGCATGGGCGATCTGGAGGTGCGCAAGCAGTGGAAGGAGTACCAGCGCGCCTACGAGAACCTGCTGCGCGCCACCTCATCCGAGTGGGCCCCCTGGACCGTGGTGCCCGCCGACAGCAAGACGCACCGCAACCTGATGATCGCCACCCTGGTGCGCGACAAGCTGAAAGCGCTCAAGCTGCGCTACCCGCCCGACGATCCACAACTGAAAGGGCTGGTCGTGCAATAACCGCCAGCGCCAGCAGCTATCAAAATCATAGGAGACAAACCATGACCGATCTGTCCGCCGAGTTCAAGGCCCTGGCCGAATACCGCCCCACGCACAAGGTGCGCTTCGTCACCGCCGCCTCGCTGTTC
>JAAYCV010000258.1 GCA_012729605.1 Ramlibacter sp.
CGCGTGGAGCGCTTCCGCAACCGCTACGCCAAGCGTTAATTGGCACTGGCCAGGCACGGCATCCCGTGCCGGTCCGCAAAGGCAGCCTCCGGGCTGCCTTTTTTCGTACAATCGGCGACTATTTCCGATCCCCGTCCCGGTCCGTGGCAGCACTTTTGCCGCCGACAGCGTGTACCATGCCGTCGATGACCTTCCTCTCTGCGAGCACCCCACCGTGAACCAACCCAGCCCTGCCATCGTCGCCCAGGAAGGCGGGCGCCGCCTGCCGCGCTGGGGCCTGCTACTGTTCTGTGCGGTCTACGTGCTGTTCGGCTTCCTCTGGCGCGACCCCTGGCGCCGCGCCGACATCTCCAGCTTTGGCGTCATGCTGGAGCTGGCGCAGAACCCGGCCAGCTTCCTGTCGCCCACGCTGCTGGGCCAGGCTGTCGATACCAACGCGCTGCTGCACTACTGGCTGGGTGCGGCCGCCATCCACTGGCTGCCGCTGGAGCCGTTCGTGGCCGTGCGCGTGCTGTTCGTGCTGATGCTGTGGCTGACGCTCACCGCCACCTGGTACGGCATCTATTACCTGGCACGCGGCCCGAGCGCGCAGCCAGTCAGCTTTGCCTTTGGCGGCGAAGCCCATCCCACCGATTACGCCCGCACCCTGGCCGATGGCGGCCTGCTGGCACTGACGGCCTGCCTGGGCCTGGCCCAGCCCAGCCACGAAGTCGCCGCACCGCTAACGCAGCTCTGCTGCGCCGCGCTGATGCTGTACGCCTTTGCCGCACTGCCTTACCGCACCGTGCTGCCTGCGCTGTTCGGCACCCTGGGCACACTGGGCCTGACGCTCTCCGGCGCCCCCACCATGGCCGTGCTGTTCGCCCTGGCTGGCGCCCTGATCTACGCCGGCAGCAAGCGCGAATGGAATGCCCTGATCCTGGCTGATGGCTACGAGGCCGATCCGGCCGCGCTGCAGCCGCACGAACGCCGCCGCTGGCTCTGGGTGGCCGGCCTGGCCGCGCTGACCCTGCTCAGCGCGCTGCTCGCCAGCCAGCTGGAGCTCTGGCGCTGGCGCCTGCAACCGCTCCCCTCGCGCTGGGTCGAATGGCGCGACCTGATCAAGCTGCACATCTGGTTCACCTGGCCAGTCTGGCCAATGGCGATCTGGACCATCTGGCGCTGGCGCAACCACTGGCGCCGTGGACGTGGCGCGTTTTCGCTGACACTGCCGCTGGCTGCCGGCCTGATCTGCAGCATAGCCGGCTGGATCGGCGACAGCCCGAAAGACAGCCTGCTGCTCGGCCTACCGGCCTATGCTGCACTGGCCGCCTTCGCCCTGCCCACGTTCAAGCGCAGCGCCCAGGCCTTTATCGACTGGTTCTCGCTGATCGTGTTCACCGCGGCGGCCACCGCCATGTGGCTGGTCTGGATCGCGCTGCAGGCCGGCTGGCAACTGCGCATCGTGGAGCGGGTGCTGGCCGCCGTGCCGGGCTATGCGCCGGTGTTTGAATGGGGCCTGTTCCTGTCGGCGCTGGCAGTCACGCTGGGCTGGCTGTACCTGGTGCGCTGGCGCACCCGGCGCCTGCGCCCGGCACTCTGGAAGAGCATGATCCTGCCGGCAGGCGGCGTCACGCTGTGCTGGGTGCTGATGATGACGATCTGGCTGCCGGCCATCAACCACGCACGCAGCTATACCGTGGTGGCCCAGGAAATCACGCAGACCATGCAGGCGGCCGACCCGGACGTGCGCTGCCTCGACATCATCGGACTGGACGAAGCCCAGGCCAGCGCCCTGCTCTACCACACCCCATTCGAGATCCACCGCGCCGGCACCAGCCTGCAATGCAACTGGCTGGTCACCGACGAAAGCCAGGTGATGCTGCTGCCGCATCTGCACGACATGCAGCAGTGGACCGAAGCCGCCGTGGTCTACCGCCCGGGCCGCAGCGAAGCGATCCACCTCTACCGGCGCCTGCCCTGACGCCATCTGCCTGCAACGTGAAACTGTTCGACCTGCGTGCCATTGGCAGCCATGCTGCCACCATCTGGATCGGACAGCTGGCCGTGATGGCCTTTGCCGTCACCGATACCCTGGTCGCCGGCCAGTATGACCCGCAGGCGCTGGCCACGC
>JAAYCV010000259.1 GCA_012729605.1 Ramlibacter sp.
AGCGTGGCCACCACGCTGGGTTTCTCGGCGCTGGATGGCCTGATGATGGGTTCGCGCTGCGGCGCCCTCGACCCCGGAGCGGTGATCTACCTGATGGAGATCGAGAAGCTGTCACTGGAACAGGTCGGCCACATGCTGTACCACGAGTCCGGCCTGCGCGGCATTTCCGGCGTGTCCGACGACACCCAGGTGTTGCTGCCGCTGGAAGACAGCAACCCGCAGGTGCGCATTGCGCTGCAGCTCTACGTGCGCCGCATGGCCAAGGAGATTGCCGCCATGGCCACCGCCATGCAGGGCATCGACCTGCTGGTGTTTACCGCCGGCGTGGGCGAGAACAACGCGGTGATCCGTGAGCGCGTCTGCGCGGAACTGGGCTGGCTGGGCGCGCGCCTGGACGCCGACGCCAACCAGCAGAACGCCGCCATCATCTCCGCCCCTGACAGCGCCTTCACCATTGCCATCGAAGCGACGAACGAGGAATGGGTAGCGGCCCAGCACGCCTGGGAACTGATCGGACTCGGCTGGCGCTAAGCCTGCTTCTGAGCGATGAAAAAATGGCCATCCGCGCAAGCAGATGGCCATTCTTGTTGGTGGCTGGTAGCGACTGCGATCAGGCCTTGACGCGCGGCTTGGACCAGCCGACCGCGGTGTAGACCAGGATGGCGGCACCGATAAAGCCCAGACCGAATACCAGCGCAATCAGGAACCAGTCGGCCGGGCCACCGGCATCAGTAAAGCCTGAGGACGACACCATCACCATCAGCACCAGCGCCAGGATGCCGCCCAGAAGGCCGGCCGCCTGCGAGCTCACCATGCGCCCAGCGGCAATGCCGCCCTCTTTCATGAGCAGGGCAAAGAAGGCGATGGTGCCACCGATGATGATGGCCAGCAGGACCCACAGCAGCGGACCCAACATTTCCTGGAACACCGCCAGCAGGATCAGGGGATCAAGATCTTTCATGTTGTCTAACTCCTTGGCTTAGGCGCGTCCGCGCAGCATGCTGATATAGGTAGGCTTGAGCGCCATGGTTTTCATGACCCAGCTGATCCACAGTTCTTCCAGCGGCGCGATCACGCCAGGGAAGGAGGGCACCAGGTTGTTGTCGTAGTCGAACTCGACCAGCATCGCCTGGCCCAGGCGCGTGATCAGCGGGCATGAGGTGTAGCCACTGTAGAGCGCGTCCGATTCCTTGCCGGCCATCTCGGCGACCAGGTGGTCGACCGCCACCGGCACCTGCCACTTGACGCTGGCTGCGGTCTTGCCCTTGGGCACACCGGCGATATCACCCACGCCAAACACGTTGCGATAGCGCACATGACGCAGCGTGCCCCGCTCCACCTCCATCCAGCCTTCGGAGACCCACGGGCCATCCTTCCACGACAGCGGGCTGTTGCGCACGACATCAGGCGCGCGCATCGGCGGGATCACGTGCAGGAAGTCGTAGTTTTCTTCCACCGTACCGCCATCCGGCGTGTTGAAGGTGGCGATGCGGCGACCCGGATCAATACGCTTGAGCACGCGCTCGTAGTTGACCTTGATGTCCCGCTCCCTGAACAGCATGCGCACCTTCTCGGACACGATCGGCACGCTGAACAGGCCCTTGTTGTTGGAGTTGTAGACAACCTCGGACTTGCTGCGCGTGCCCTTGCGCGTCAGATGGTCTTCGCTCAGGAAGGTGTACTTGAGCGGCGCGCCGGCGCACTTCATCTCGGTGGCCGGTCGCAGGAACACGCCACGGCCGCCCTTGTCGGTGAACTCGGACAGCGCCTTCCAGGTGGCGGCCGCGCCATCGGGGCCGTTGTAGATGCTGCCAATGCCTTCCTTGCCGATCAGGGCCGTATCCATGCCCTCGATCTCCTGGTAATTCAGGCGCATGCCGGTGGCCACGATCAGGTAGTCATAGGGAATCGCCTGGCCGGCATCGGTCACGACCTTGTTGCCATCGGGATCGATCTCGGCCACGCTGGCCTGGATCCATTCCACGCCTGACGGCACGTATTCGCCCGTGGTGCTGACCACATAGTCGCGCGGCTTGATGCCGGCACCGACCAGCGTGAAGCCGGGTTGGTAATAGTGTTCCTTGCGTGCATCGATCATGATGATCCTGGCGCCCTCCAGCGCGGCGGACAGGCGCGATGCGGCGGTCAGCCCGGCAGCACCACCGCCGGCAATGACGATGCGCGCCTGCGTCTTGATCTTGCCTTGCGCCTGCGCCACGGCAGGTGCCAGGCCAGCCGCCGTGGCGGCAGCAGCGCCCAGCATCAGCGCACGACGGCGACTGAGCTGCAGCTCGGAAGCAGCGTCGCTG
>JAAYCV010000049.1 GCA_012729605.1 Ramlibacter sp.
AGCTGGGCATTCCCTTCATCTTCAAGAGCAGCTACGACAAGGCGAACCGCTCCAGTGGCAGCAGCTTCCGTGGCCCCGGCATGCAGGCCGGCCTGGACATCCTGGCCAAGGTCAAGCGTGAACTGAACGTGCCGATCCTGACCGATGTGCACACCGAAGCCGAAGTGCCGATGGTGGCCAGCGTGGTCGACGTGCTGCAGACACCGGCCTTCCTGTGCCGCCAGACCGATTTCATCCGCGCCGTGGCCCAGTCCGGCAAGCCGGTGAACATCAAGAAGGGCCAGTTCCTGGCTCCGCACGACATGAAGAACGTGATCGACAAGGCGCGCGCGGCAGCTGCCGAAGCCAGTCTGGAAACCGACAACTTCATGGCCTGCGAGCGTGGTGCCAGCTTTGGCTACAACAACCTGGTGAGCGACATGCGCTCGCTGGCGATCATGCGCGAAAGCGGTGCGCCGGTGGTCTATGACGCCACCCACAGCGTGCAGCTGCCGGGCGGCCAGGGCACCAGCAGCGGCGGCATGCGCGAGATGGTGCCGGTGCTGTCGCGTGCGGCGGTGGCGGTTGGCGTGGCCGGCCTGTTCATGGAAACCCACCCGAACCCGAGCTGCGCGCTGAGCGATGGCCCCAACGCCGTGCCGCTGGAGCACATGCCCGAGCTGCTGGAAACCCTGCTGGAGCTGGATCGCGTCACCAAGAAGACGATCGCCAGCCGTGGCCTGCTGGAAGAACGCATCCAGCAGTTCTGCCAGTAAGCCCGATCCGTATTTGTCCGATTTTTGAAAACCCGAGAGAAAAGGAACTCCCATGAGTGCAATCGTTGATATCGTCGGCCGCGAAGTCCTGGACAGCCGTGGCAACCCCACCGTCGAGTGCGACGTGCTGCTGGAAAGCGGCGTGATGGGCCGCGCTGCCGTGCCGAGCGGCGCCTCCACCGGCAGCCGCGAGGCGATCGAACTGCGTGACGGCGACAAGAGCCGTTACCTGGGCAAGGGCGTGCTGAAGGCGGTCGAGCACATCAACACCGAAATCCTGGAAGCCGTGCTGGGCCTGGACGCCTCCGAGCAGGCCTTCCTGGACCGCACCCTGATCGAACTGGACGGTACCGACAACAAGAGCCGTCTGGGCGCCAACGCCATGCTGGCCGTGTCCATGGCCGTGGCCCGCGCTGCTGCCGAAGAATCCGGCCTTCCGCTGTACCGCTACTTCGGTGGCATGGGTGGCTACCAGCTGCCGGTGCCGATGATGAACGTGATCAACGGTGGCGCACACGCCAACAACAACCTGGACCTGCAGGAGTTCATGATCATCCCGGTGGGCGCTCCGTCCTTCCGTGAAGCGCTGCGTTACGGCACCGAGGTGTTCCACGCGCTGAAGAAGATCATCCACGACAAGGGCATGAGCATTGCCGTGGGCGACGAAGGCGGCTTTGCCCCGAACGTCGACAACCACGAAGCCGCGATCCAGCTGATCCTGCAGGCGATCAGCGACGCCGGCTACACCCCGGGCCAGGAAATCGTGCTGGGCCTGGACTGCGCCAGCTCCGAGTTCTACAAGGACGGCAAGTACGTGCTGGAGGGCGAAGGCGGCCTGCAGCTGACGGCCGAAGAATGGGCCAACATGCTGGCGACCTGGTGCGACAAGTACCCGATCATCAGCATCGAGGACGGCATGGCCGAAGGCGACTGGGACGGCTGGAAGCTGCTGACCGAGAAGCTGGGCCAGAAGGTGCAGCTGGTCGGCGACGACCTGTTCGTGACCAACACGAAAATCCTGCAGGAAGGCATCGAGAAGGACATCGCCAACTCGATCCTGATCAAGATCAACCAGATCGGCACCCTGACCGAAACCTTCGAAGCGATCGAGATGGCCAAGCGCGCCGGCTACACCGCCGTGATCAGCCACCGCTCCGGCGAGACCGAGGACAGCACGATTGCCGATATCGCCGTGGGCACCAACGCCGGCCAGATCAAGACCGGCTCCCTGAGCCGCTCCGACCGCATGGCCAAGTACAACCAGCTGCTGCGCATCGAGGAAGACCTGGGCGACATCGCCGTGTACCCGGGCCGCAAGGCGTTCTACAATCTGCGCTAATCCCGCAGCCGTCACACCCGCATCGCCATGAACCTGTCCATCAACCGCATCGTCACCGCCGTGCTGATTGCCGTGCTGCTGGTGCTGCAGATCCAGATCTGGACCGGTCGTGGCAGCGTGCAGGAGGTGAGCCTGATGAAGCAGCAGCTGGAAAGCCAGCGCGATACCAACGCGCAGCTGGAACAGCAGATCAGCCGCATCGAATCCGAGATTGCCGACCTGAAGGAAGGCCTGTCCACGGTGGAAGAGAAAGCCCGTTACGAGATGGGCATGCTCAAGCCGAACGAGATCTTTGTGCAGATTGCACGCTGAGCGCCCTGCTTCCAACGAAAAATCCCGCCTAGGCGGGATTTTTTCTTGCCGTGGCAAGGACTTACTGCAGCTTGTCGCTGGCCGGCGGCTGTTGCGCAGCCGAGGTGAACAGCTGCGCCACCTCGACCTTGTCGAAATGGTACTGCTGGCCACAGAACTCACAGCCGACCTCGATCTCGCCGTGGTCCTCGAGGATGCTCTCGGCCTCCTCCTGGCCCAGCGTACGCACCATGTTGGCGACGCGCTGCTGGCTGCAGGTGCAGGCAAAGTGCGGTACCGGATCGGTCTCGGCCGGCACGAAGCGCAGCAGCTTCTCGTTCCAGAACAGGCGGTGCAGGATGGTGTCCAGGTCCAGCTCCAGCAACTCTTCTTCCTTCAGGCTTTGCGCCAGCGTGGCGATATGGTTGTAGCTCTCGTCGGCTTCGGCGCGGGCTTCATCGCTAGGCGCGGCGGTGCTGCCAGCCAGGTTGGCCTCGCCTTCCAGCGGCAGGCGCTGGATCAGCAGGCCGGCGGCGACCTGCTCGTTGGCGGCCAGTACCAGCGTGGTGTCCAGCTGTTCGCTCTGGCGCATGTAGTGGCGCAGCATGTCGGCGACGCGCGCAAACGGCTGGCCGGTGCTGTCCTTGAGCGGCACCACGCCCTGGTAGGGTTGCTGCCCCGGCAGGCGGTCGCGCGGGTCCAGCGTGATCGCGCACTGGCCCTGGCCGTGCAGGTTGACCAGTTCGGTCATGCCGGCATCTTCCGCCACCTCGCCAACGATGCTGGCGGTGGCGCGCAGGCCCAGGCTGGGCTGCACTTCGGCCACGGCCACCTTGACCGGGCCATCACCCTGCACCTGCAGGATCAGCGCGCCGTTGAACTTGATATTGGACTGCATCAGCATGGCGGCGGCCGTCATCTCGCCAAGCAGGTGGTTGACGGAGGCCGGATACGGACCGCTCTGGGTATTGGCGGCGCGGCGCTGCACCACCTCTTGCCAGGCATCGGTCAGGCGCACGGCCACGCCGCGCACCGGAATGCCGTCAAACAGGAATTTCTGGATCTGGGACATGGTTGTTCTCGTGAAACGGCCCGGCGCAGCTGGCCAGGCCCAGATTGTCCAGATGGGGTTCAGCCGATCTTCTTCAAGCCTTGGCGATAACGGCTGGCGTTGCCGATATAGTGCTGCGCGCTCTGGCGCAGGCCTTCGATCTGCTCGGGCGTGAGCTGGCGCACCACCTTGGCCGGGCTGCCCAGGATCATGCTGCCATCGGGGAACTCCTTGCCTTCCGTCACCAGCGCACCAGCGCCGACCAGGCAGTTCTTGCCGATTTTTGCGCCATTGAGCACCACGGCACCAATGCCGATCAGGCTCTCGTCGCCAATCGTGCAGCCGTGCAGCATCACCATGTGGCCGACCGTGACGTGACGGCCGATGGTCAGCGGCACGCCTTCATCGGTATGCAGCACGCTGCCGTCCTGGATATTGCTGCCTTCGCCGATAGTGATCGGGTCGTTGTCGCCGCGCAGCGTGCAGTTGAACCAGATATTCACGTCAGCCGCCAGATGCACATCGCCCATGACCTGGGCGGAATCGGCTACCCAGGCGCTGTCAGCCACCTGGGGGGTCTTGTCGTCGAGTTGGTAAAGGGCCATGCTGGTCTGTCTCCGGTCAAAAACGGGGCGGCGGCGCGCGCCTACAATGTTCCCATGAGTGTACGACAAGCCGCCCGCGCCGCCCTGAGCCTGACCGATCCTGCCGCCAAGGTGGCTGCCACCCATGCCGTCTGGCAGCAGGCGCAGGACGCCGATCTGGCCACGGAAGCCAGCCTGTCCGCCGAGGCGCTGATCGCGCTGGAACCGGCACCGATCCCCGGCCGCCCGGACCAGCCGGAACTGGTGCATCCCAAGGACGTGGCACAGCGCAGCGTACACACGCCAGCCGGCCGAGCCGCGCTGCTGCACGCGGTGGTGCACATCGAATTCAACGCCATCAACCTGGCGCTTGATGCGGTCTGGCGCTTCAGTGGCATGCCCGAAGGCTTTTACCTGGACTGGCTGCGCGTGGCGCGCGAGGAAGCCGAGCACTTCACCATGCTGCACGAGCACCTGCAGCAGATGGGCTGGCAGTACGGCGATTTTGTCGCGCACGATGGCCTGTGGACGATGTGCGAGAAGACCGCCGATGACATCGTGGCGCGCATGGCGCTGGTACCGCGCACGCTGGAGGCGCGCGGGCTGGATGCCACGCCGCTGATCCAGCAGCGCCTGCGTGCGATCAACGCCGACGATGCGCAGGTCACGGCGAATCTGCTCGATACCATCCTGCGGGACGAGATCGGCCATGTGGCGATCGGCAACCACTGGTACCGCTGGCTGTGTGCGCGCTACGAACTGGAGCCGGTCTCGCACTATGGCGAGCTGGTGCACCAGTACGCGGCACCACGCCTGAAGCCACCCTTCAACGAGGCAGCGCGCAAGCAGGCCGGCTTCAGCCAGGAAGAGCTGGACTACCTGCTGGGCATGGGCGTGCAACAGGCACAATAGAAAGATCACAAGACCTATCAGGAGACCCCGATGAACGACGCACTGCTCTACGAACAGGATGGTGCCATCGTCACGCTGACGATGAACCGCCCCGACATGCGCAACCCGATTTCCGAGCCGGACATGATCGAGGCCTTCGAGGCGGCGGTGCTGCGCATCAACCGCGATGCCAGCGTGCGCGTGGTGATCCTGACTGGCGCTGGCAGCGCGTTTTCCTCCGGCGGCAACGTCAAGCACATGCGGGATCGCGAAGGCATGTTCGGCGGTTCGCCGGCACAGATCCGCAATGGCTATCGCCACGGCATCCAGCGCATTCCGCGTGCTCTGTGGGAGCTGGAGGTGCCGGCGATTGCCGCCGTCAACGGCCCGGCCATCGGCGCTGGTTGCGACCTGACCTGCATGTGCGATATCCGCATCGCCTCCACCAAGGCCCAGTTTGCCGAGAGCTTTGCCAAGATCGGCATCATCCCCGGCGACGGCGGTGCCTGGCTGCTGCCACGCGTGGTCGGCATGTCACGCGCCAGCGAAATGGCGTTTACCGGCGAACCGATAGATGCGCAGACCGCACTGGCCTGGGGTCTGGTGTCGCGCGTGGTGGAGCCAGAGCAGCTGC
>JAAYCV010000260.1 GCA_012729605.1 Ramlibacter sp.
TCATGCGTTATCTGGCAAAGGGGGAATGCGGGCATTGTACCGGTGCCCCCGGAGCCGCGACGTTGCCGGATGAAACTGACAGAAATATGCAAGTTGTATGAAAATAGCCGGCTTTTTCTGCAATAAACAGATGATTACCGTCGAAATCAG
Organism: Ramlibacter sp.; assembly: GCA_012729605.1. Lineage (GTDB taxonomy): Bacteria > Pseudomonadota > Gammaproteobacteria > Burkholderiales > Burkholderiaceae_C > Brachymonas > Brachymonas wangyanguii. The sequence goes on from JAAYCV010000260.1 coordinate 151, forward strand.
GCATAAAAACGACAGATTCCCCCACAAGACAGCCCGAGCGGGTAAAATCCCTGTTCGCCGGTGGAGGCATGGTGGCATGTGCTTCCTTCGCATGTATCTCTCATGCTTCACCTTTTCGCGCTACGCGCACCCTGCCCCTTCATAGGGGGAGTCTTTAGGTCAGGACACAATGTCTGATTTGAGTCTTCAATTACAGCAGGCCACAAGCCAATTCCCCGTCAGCAGCTATTTCAGCGAGGCCCTGTTCCAGCGTGAACTGGACACCATCTTTGCCCATGGTCCGCGTTATGTCGGCCATGCTGCTGCCGTGCCCAACGTGGGCGACTACTACGCCCTGCCCCAGGAAAACGAAGGCCGTGCGCTGGTGCACACGCCCAACGGCATCCAGCTGATTTCCAACGTCTGCCGCCACCGCCAGGCCGTGATGCTGAAAGGCCGCGGCACGCTGCCGCAGGGCAACAACATCGTCTGCCCGCTGCACCGCTGGACCTACAGCAGCGAAGGCACGCTACTGGGCGCCCCGCATTTCCCCGAGGATCCCTGCCTCAACCTGAACAAGTACAAGCTGCACAACTGGAACGGCCTGCTGTTCGAGGACAACGGCCGCGACATCCACGCCGATCTGGCCGACATGGGCCCGGCCTCTGCGCTCAACTTTGACGGTTTTGTGCTCGACCACGTCGAAGCGCATATCTGCAACTACAACTGGAAGACCTTTATCGAGGTCTATCTGGAAGACTACCACGTAGGTCCGTTCCACCCGGGCCTGGGCAACTTCGTCACCTGTGACGATCTGGCCTGGGAATTCAAGCCCGAGTACTCGGTGCAAACGGTCGGCATCGCCAACCAGCTGCAAAAGCCCGGCAGCCCGATCTACCAGAAGTGGCACGAGGTGCTGATGCAGTACCGCAACGGCGAACTGCCTGAACAGGGCGCGATCTGGCTGACCTACTACCCGCACATCATGGTCGAGTGGTACCCGAACGTGCTGACAGTGTCCACGCTGCACCCGCTGGCAGTGGACAAGACGCTCAACCTGGTCGAGTTCTTCTACCCCGAGGAAATCGCCGCTTTCGAGCCGAAATTCATCGAGGCGCAAAAGGCCGCCTACATGGAAACCTGTATCGAGGACGACGAGATCGCCGAGCGCATGGACGCCGGCCGCAAGGCGCTGCTGGAGCGTGGCGACAACGAGGTTGGCCCCTACCAGAGCCCGATGGAAGACGGCATGCAGCACTTCCACGAGTGGTATCGCCGCAAGGTCGGCAATCCCGAGGAGCTGGCGGTGGATGCCCTGCGTTAAGCACGATCCGGTCTGATTTCCTACAATATGAGATGGCGTTTCCCATGACGCCATCTCTTTTTTTGTCTTTACACCTCCCCCTGACGATTTATGCAAGCCCTCTGGATGGCCCTGGGTGCCCTGTTCTTCACCCTGATGGCCTTGTGCATCCGACTGGCCTCCGAGGCGCACGGCATCATGGAAATCCTGGTCTACCGGGGTCTGGTCGGCATCGTGCTGTTTGCACTGCTGATGCGCCTGCAGAACGTCCCGATTGCCACGCCGGTACCGGTGCTGCACGTGCGCCGCAGCATTGTCGGCGTACTGTCGATGTCGATGTGGTTCTACACGATTGCGCACCTGCCGATGTCCACCGCCATGTCGCTCAACAGCATGAGCAGCGTCTGGGTCGGCACCATCGTGCTGGCTGGCAACTGGTGGCGACTGCGCCGCATCAGCCATCCCTGGCTGTTCGTGATCGTGCTGGTCGGTTTTGCCGGCGTGCTGATGCTGCTGAATCCGCGCTTTGACCGGCTGCCGCCAGTGGCCGGCATGATTGGCCTGGGTGCCGGCATGATGGCGGCGCTGGCCTATATGCAGGTCGGCGCGCTGGGCAAGGCGGGCGA
>JAAYCV010000261.1 GCA_012729605.1 Ramlibacter sp.
GGCCACAACCTGATGGGTGCCGGCCGCTCGATTGCCGTGCAGAACTTCAACGAGCAGGCCTGTATCCTCGGCATTGGCCTGTTGTACACCCTGTCCACCAAGTGGGGCATGACGGCGTTTGGCGCCATCACCGCCTTTGGCCTGCTGGTGGCCTTCAGCATGTGGCTGATCATGCGCTGGCACGCCGCCAACCTGCGCCGCTACCCGCGTGAAGTGGAATCGCTGCTGGAACTGGCGCGCAGCGACAAGCTGCATTGAGCCACCATGCCGGCCGCCTCCCGCACCAGTCTGCTGCCAGCCTGGGCCATCGCCTATAACGCGCTGGTCTGGGGCATTTCCTGGCTGCCACTGCAGCACCTGCAGGGGCAGGGCCTGCACCCGCTTTGGTCCACCGCGCTGATGTACAGCCTGCCGATGCTGTCGCTGCTGCTGTGGCGGCCGCAGTTGCTGCGCGAATTGGCCGGCCAGCGCGATCTCTGGTGGCTGCTGCTGGCTTCCGGCCTGACCAATGCCTGCTTCAACTGGGCCGTCGCTACCGGCGACGTGATCCGCGTCGTGCTGCTGTTCTACCTGATGCCGGTCTGGACCGTGTTCCTGGCCTGGTGGCTGCTGGACGAGCGCCCGACGCGCTCCGCGCTGCTGCGCGTGGTGTTGGCCCTGGCCGGCGTGGTGCTGGTGCTGCAACCCTCTGGCGGCAACTGGCGCGACTGGCAGCTGCCCTTGCCGCAAGGCCAGGCCGATGTGCTGGCGCTGCTGGGCGGCTTCTTCTTTTCCTGCACCAATGTGCTGCTCAACCGCAGCAGCCGCCACAGCTCGCCGCCGGCGCGGGTGCTGGCCATGTTCAGTGGTGGCGTGCTGCTCGGCAGTCTGACCGCCTGGAGCATGCTGCAGCTGGGCCGCATGGGCGTGACGCCGATCCCGGCCGTGGAGTGGGTCTGGGTGTTGCAGGTGGTGCTGTTCAGCCTGCTGTTTGTCTCGGGCAATATTGCGCTGCAGTACGGATCGGCGCGGCTGAGTTCGCACACGCTGTCGCTGATCATGCTGCTGGAAGTGCTGTTTGCCAGCATCTCCTCGGCCTGGCTGGGCTCGGCGCAGCTCACGCTGCAGGTGCTGGCCGGTGGCGTGCTGGTGATGGCGGCGGCCCTGCTGGCGATTCCGCGTCAGGAATCAGCCGGGCATTGACACTGCAGCGTCAGAGATCCACTTCGGCCAGCGCCAGGCGCACGGCCACGTCCGGATAGTCGCGTGCGCCTTCAAAATCGATGGCGACTAGGCCGGCATACATCAGCAGGGCCGTGGTGGCTACGCCCAGATAGCGCAGATAGGGATGGGGAGTGCGGGGCTTGCGGGAGGGCATGGTGTTCTCCTGGGTGGCGGGGGACGATCCATGACATCGTCCATGGCCTGATTGTCCGCGGCAAGCTGCCGCTGGCGTGTCAGTCGATGCCGCGTCCTGTGCCCTGCGCGCCTACTGGAACAGCCGGAACACCAGCGGAATCAGGAACGACCCCAGAATCGCCTGCATGCCCAGCGCCAGGCCGGCAAAAGCGCCGGCTTCTGCATTGATCTGCAGCGCGCGTGCCGTGCCAAAGCCATGCGCCTGCGTACCCAGCGCAAAGCCGCGCACCGGCCAGGAATCGATCTTGCACCAGTCAAACAGGTACTTGGCGGTAATCGCGCCGAACAGGCCGGTATAGAGCACGAAAATCGCCGCCAGCGCCGGCAGGCCGTGGATCGCTTCGGCCACGCCCATCGCCACCGGTGCCGTCATCGCCTTGGGCGACATGGACACGATCAGCTCCCTGGGCAGGCCAAAGGCCCAGCCCAGCAGCACCGCGCTGAGGGCGCTCACGGCACCGCCGATCAGGGCGGCGGTGAGCAGCGCCTTGAAGTAGCGGCGCACCACCTGTCGTCGTTGCCACAGCGGCCAGGCCAGCGCCACCACCGCCGGGCCCAGCAAGAAGTGGATGAACTGCGCGCCGGAAAAATAGCGCGGGTAGGGCGTGCCGGTCAGCAGCAGCAGTGCGATCAGGATCGCCACCGAGGTCAGCACCGGGTTGGCCCAGGAGGCATAGCCGGAGCGGGCATACAGCAAAAAGCCGAACAGGTAGGCCGCCAGCGTCGCCGTCAGGCCAAACAGCGGCATCTCGGACAGGTAGATCCAGAGCTCGACCACGTCATTCATGGGCGGCATCTCCCTGGTCGGCGGGGGTGCCGCGCAGCAATGCCCGCAGCACCAGCGCCGTTACCACCAGGCCCAGCAGCGTGGACAGCGACAGCACCAGCAGGATGCGGCCGCCGTACTGCTCCAGCAGCGGCAGCTGGGTGATCACGCCAACGCTGATCGGTACGAACAGCAGCGAAAAATGCGACAGCAGGAATTCGGCGCAGGCCTGCACCGGGCGGCGCAGCGGCTCCCACAGCAGGGCTGGCAACAGCAGTACCATGCCGAGCACCGGCGCTGGCAGCGGCAGGCCGAGCAGTCGCACGATGCCTTCGCCGGCCAGCTGGAACA
>JAAYCV010000262.1 GCA_012729605.1 Ramlibacter sp.
GCCAAAAACAAAACCCGGATCGCGCAAGCGTCCGGGTTTTTTGCTGGCTGCCTGCCACACGCGGTGGCAGGCGGGGCAGGGGCTTACTGGGCCTTCTTGTCCTGCTCCATCATGCGCTGCAGATCCTTCATCGGATCGTCAGCCAGACCATCGCTGCCGATGGGAGCCGGAGCCAGACCGCCGCCGGCTGCAGCCGGAGCAGCAGGCGTTTTGGCTGCGTCCGTTGCAGGAGCGGCAGGGGTAGCCGGAGCGGCCGGCTGTTCATCAGCGAAGGGATTACCCAGATCATGGTTCAGCGTGGAGCCGACCGAGGGCATGCCCGGGGCGACCGGCTGTTGCAGGTCGCTTTCCAGCTTCTCATCCTGCAGGCTCTGGAACATCTGCTCCGTGACCTTGTCCATATCGACCTCAACCTGCTTGTCCAGGCTGCCAGTGACCAGCTGCGGGAAGGCAATCAGGATACCGACCATGGTGATCTGGATGATCAGGAAGGGGATCGCGCCCTTGTAGATCTGCATGGTGGTGATCGGCTCGATGGTCTTCTTCGTGACGCGGTCGACATAGGCCTTGGCCGGTGCCACCGAACGCAGGAAGAACAGCGCGAAACCGAACGGCGGGTGCAGGAAGGAGGTCTGCATGTTGACCGCCAGCAGTACGCCGAACCAGATCAGGTCGATACCGAGCTTTTCCGCCACCGGTGCCAGCAGCGGCACGATGATGAAGGACAGCTCGAAGTAGTCCAGGAAGAACGCCAGGAAGAAGATCAGCACGTTCACGAAGATCAGGAAGCCGATCGGTCCGCCCGGCAGGTTGGCCAGCAGGCCTTCCACCCACAGCGAGCCGTCCACGCCCTGGAACACCAGGCTGAACATGGTGGCGCCAATCAGGATGAACATCACGAAAGCCGACAGCTTGGTGGTGGATTCCAGTGCCTGCTTCAGCTGCACGAAGGACAGGCGGCGCTTGACCCAGCCCATGATCAGGGCACCGACGGCACCCATGGCACCCCCTTCGGTCGGCGTGGCCACGCCCAGGAAGATCGTGCCCAGCACCAGGAAGATCAGCAGCAGCGGCGGGATCAGCACAAAGGTGACGCGCTCGGCCAGCTTGGACAGCAGGTTGAGCTTGAGCAGCTTGTTCAGGCTGGCAATCACGAACGCCAGGAAGGTGCCGGCGCACAGGGCCACCACGACTTTTTCGTCGGTAGCCACGGCAGTGACCTCATGGCCAAACCAGGCATAGACGTCAATGATGTGGCGGGCCAGGAAGATGGCGACCAGTGCCGAAATGACGGTCAGCACGATCAGCGACGGGTAGCCGCTGCTGCCATTCGGCTGGCGATAGGCACGCGCCTCAGGGGGCAGGGCAGGGACCATCTTGGGGCGGAAGACGGCCAGGATCAGCACGTACAGGATGTAGAAGCCCATCAGCATGAAGCCGGGGATGAAGGCACCCTTGTACATGTCGGCGACGCTGCGGCCCAGCTGGTCGGCCATGATGATCAGCACCAGCGAAGGTGGAATAATCTGCGCCAGCGTACCCGAGGCGGCAATCACGCCCGAGGCGACGCGCCGGTCATAGCCGTAGCGCAGCATGATCGGCAGCGAAATCAGGCCCATGGAGATGACGGAAGCGGCAACCACGCCGGTGGTGGCGGCGAGCAGGGCGCCCACCAAGACCACGGCCAGCGCCAGGCCGCCACGCATCGGTCCGAAGACCTGGCCGATGGTATCGAGCAGATCCTCGGCCATGCCACTGCGCTCCAGCACCAGACCCATCAGGGTAAAGAACGGAATCGCCAGCATGGTGTCGTTGGTGATGATGCCGAAAATGCGCAGCGGCAGCGCCTGCATCAGCGCTGGCGGCAGAATACCGAGCTCGATGCCGAGGAAACCGAAGAACAGGCCGCAGGCACCCAGGCTGAATGCCACCGGGAAGCCCATCAGCAGGAAGGCGATCAGGCCGCCGAACATGATCGGCGCGAAATTGTGAAGAATAAAGTCCATGGTGTCAGGCTCCGGAATCAGGCTTTCTGGTTGCCGGGAGCCGGCGTGTCATGCTCGTTGGCGCGCAGGGCGTTGATCAGCTCCTGCTCGGGCGGGGTTTCATCGGGCTTGTCAGCCGGATCGGCAATGCGGCCCTGCAGGAAGGCAAAGCGCTTGATCAGCTCGGACCAGCCTTGCAGCATCAGCAGCGCCACGCCAATCGGAATCGGCAGCCAGGCCGGCCAGCGGATCAGGCCGCCAGTGTTCTGCGACGATTCGCCGGAAACATACATGTACTCCACCATGGGAATCGCGTAATACAGGATGATCAGGCAGAACGGCGTGAGGAAAAAGATAAAGCCGAAGATCTCGATCCAGACCTGGGTGCGGCGCTTGAGCGTGCCGTAGAGCACGTCGATCTTGACGTGCTCCTGGCGCAGCAAGGTGTAGCCGGCCGCCAGCAGGAAAGCCCAGGCAAACAGGTACCACTGGACTTCGAGGTAGGCGTTGGAACTGGTGTGGAAGATCTTGCGCACCACGGCGTTGATCGCGCTGATCATGGTAGATGCCAGGATCAGCCAGATCACGGCCTTGCCGACAAAGCGGTTTAGCGCATCGATCAGCTGTGACAGCTTGAGAAGAATGGTCATGGGTTGTGCTCCCTGCAACGGCGACGGCAGGCCGGATCATGCGTGGCCTTGCCGTTGTTACCCGATGCTTACAAAAACGGAAGCTGCAATTCTACGTGTTCGAACGGATGTTCGCATAACGGATATGTAAGACAGGGGGTGTCTTCAGGCTTGCTGCGTATATTATTTGACATAATATACATTGTATTAATCATATCGATGGGTGCTGCACATATAGAAATGGCCGGATTGCTCCGGCCATCTGGATGGATTCTGCACTTGCTGATCAGCGCTGCAGGTTCTGCCACAAGCCTGGTGCTACTACCGGTGCTGCGGCTGCAGGCGCACTGGCAGCGCCAGATGCCGCATCGGCCGCCGGCAGCGGATCCCCACGCAGCGCCGCCGCCTGCTCAGGCGTCAGCGGCTTGAGCGGCTGCACCTTGCCCGGATCGCGGACCTTGCGCTGTTCCTGTTGGATCAGGTCGATATTGGCCTGGATGCCGCCGTATTTGGCAAATTCCAGCGCCGTCATGTTCAGGTCATTGCGTTCCCAGACCAGCGCGCCGCGCTGGATCAGGTAGCGGATGGTGTCGGTATTGCCCATCCAGGCTGCCATCATCAGCGGCGTGCTGTTGTTGGGCGAATCGGCATTGATATCGGCACCACGGCCCAGCAGCAGTTTGACCATGTCCAGGTTGGACTTGGTGGCGGCGTAATGCAAAGGCGTCCAGCCGTAGCGATCGGTTTCGGCACCACGGTTGATGAGTCGGCGCGCCAGATCGTTCTGCTCCGTGTAGATGGCGATCATCAGCGGTGTTTCATTATTGGCGTTGGTCGCATTGACGTCGATATTGCGCGCAGCCAGCAGCACCGGCAGCACCTTGGTCGATTTTTCCTGGATCGCGTGGATCAGCGGCGTCTTGCCGTTTTCGCCGCGCAGGTTGGGATTGACGCCCTGCTGCAGCACTTCGCGGGCGCGGATATCGCTGTCGCGCTTGACGGCCACCATCAGGTCTTCAATGCTGGCTGCAGAGGCGATTCCCGAGAAGGAAATGGCTGTAATGGCAATGGTTTGGAGAATTTTCTTCATGTTGTGTGAGACTCCTCTTGAGAGATTTTGCATGAACTGCTGTTGCAAATGCTTTCAACTCATGAATTCATGGAAATCATGGAAATCATGGTATTAGGATGATTTTCTGATCCTGTTTCTCATGGTTGTTGGCCAGCGGAAACAGCGCATCAAAGTTGCGTGTGGTGATTTCTGCCACCGTTTCCGGCGCCAGATTGCGTATCTCGGCCAGCAGTTTCGCCACATGCGGCACATAGGCTGGCGAGTTGGTCTTGCCGCGATACGGCACCGGTGCCAGATACGGGCTGTCGGTCTCGATCAGCATGCGATCCAGCGGCACGTAGCGTGCCACATCGCGCAAATCCTCGGCGTTACGGAAGGTGACGATGCCTGAGAAGGAGATGTAGAAACCCATGTCGAGCGCAGCGCGCGCCACTTCCATGGTTTCGGTAAAGCAGTGGAACACGCCGCCCGCAGAGCCGGAAGAGCCGTCTTCACCCTCCTCCTTCAGGATGCCCAGCGTGTGGTCGGAGGCGCTGCGGGTGTGGATCACCAGCGGCAGCGCCAGCTCGCGCGCAGCGCGGATATGGATGCGGAAGCGCTCGCGCTGCCATTCCATCTCGGCCAGGCTGCGGCCATTCAGGCGGTAGTAATCGAGTCCGGTCTCGCCGATGCCCACCACACGCGGCAAGCGGCCGCGCTGCAGCAGATCCTCCAGCGTGGGCTCCTGCACCTCGTCGCTGTCGGGGTGCACGCCGACGGTGGCCCAGAAGTTGTCATGCTGCAGCGCCAGCGCGTGCACATCGGGGAATTCTTCCAGCGTGGTGCTGATGACCAGCGCACGTTCTACCCGGGCTTCGGCCATGGCCTGGCGGATGTCGGGGATGTGCTCGCGCAGATCGGGAAAATTGAGGTGGCAGTGGGAATCGACAAACATGGATTAACGGTAGTTGGCAACAGGACGGGCTGCATGGCCAGCCGCCCTGCCCGCTGGCTGGCGGCGCGGCTGCAGTGCCAGGCGGGCCTGCGACAGCAGATCTTCCAGGAAAAGACCGGGGTTGTAGGGGTGCTCGGCAGAACGGCGGTCACGCGCGAGCTGGCGGCTCCAGCGCGTGAGCAGGTTCCAACCGGCCAGTCGGTCGGCCGTGGGGAAGTCTTCGGTGGCAAAAAAGCGCGGCACGCTGCCGCTGCGTACCAGGAAGGCATCGTGGCAGATTTTTTGCAGCGCATCAATCGCCTGCAAGGGTGTGAAACCGGCAAAGGCAGCGGTCTGCCCGCTCCAGGCGGCCTGCGGCAGCTGGCGCCAACTGGCCGCCATCACGCCCTGGCTGGCCAGCGCCAGCGCATCATGCGGGCGACCACCTGCGGCCTGCAGCAGCGCGGCGGCATCGTGGGCCGGCAGTCCTTGCTGTTCCAGCCAGACGACGGCCTGCTCCTGCTGCGGCCAGGCCATGGTGTGCGTCATGCAGCGGCTGCGGATGGTCGGCAGCAGCTGGTGCGCCGCTTCGGTGGCCAGCACGAAGCGCACGTCGCCAGGCGGCTCTTCCAGCGTCTTGAGCAGCGCGTTGGCGGTGACGTGGTTCATGCGTTCGGCCGGGTAGATCAGGA
>JAAYCV010000263.1 GCA_012729605.1 Ramlibacter sp.
AACTCCTCGGAAATGCGGCAAACATAACGCTGTTGTGTGACAGTCAAGTGACTGTTGCATGTATTCCAGTCGCCTGTCGGGCCCATGCGAGATGCCGCATAATGGCGCACATGAGCGCCTCTCCCAGCCTGTTGTCCAATCGTATTCCTGCTTTTGCGCTACCCCCGGCCGAGCGCTGGGGCGTGCGAATCGGCAGCCTGTTGCCCTGGTTCGCCGCCAGTGCGGTGCTGGCCTATGCGTTGCTCGGCACGCAGGGCGAACCGGTGGCCGTGATGGCCAGCGTTGCTGACAGCCGGCTGCAAAGCCAGCAGGACAGCCTGGCCAGCCTGCTGGGCCATCAGGACGAGGCCATCCCCGCTGCACCGGCGGATGCACAAGCGCAGACGGCCCCGGCCGGTCCGGGCCGATTCGTGCTGCAAGGCACGGTCAGCCGGCTGCAAGGAGGCGGCACTGCCATCATCGCCATCAATGGCCAGCCCGGTCGCCACGTCAAGCTGGGTGAGGAACTCGTCGATGGCTGGAAGCTGGCTTCGGTTGGCGTACGCCAGGTGGTGCTGCAGGCAGCCGGCCAGCCGGATCTGACCTTGGCCTTTGCGGCCAGCGGCGTGACAGCGGCACAGGCGAACAGCAGCCTGCCGGCCTACGGCTCTGATGCCAAGGTAGTGACGCCCGAGCCCGCGCCGGTTGTCGCGCCGACACCAGCTGCCACACCAACGGCAACGCCGCCTGCCCATGTTCCCGCCGCGATCCCGCCAGCCACCGAGCTGGGGGATGGCCGCAATGATTGACCCGATACTGCCTCCATGCCACTGAACGGACTCGCTTTTCCTGCTGATCTTTATTACCTGATCGAGCATCAGGTCTGGGCGCGCCCGGACGCTGACGGCTGCGTCACCATTGGCATTACCGCGCTGGGTATCCGCCACTCGGGCGATATCTATATGTGCCGCCCCAAGCGTGTCGGCACGTCACTGGAGCAAGGCGCTTCGGTCGGCGTTGTCGAGCTGGCCAAGTCGGTAGTCTCGGTCAAGACGCCGGTCAGCGGCGAAGTCATCGAGGTCAATCCGCTGCTGGAGGACACTCCCGAGCGCGTGCACCAGGATCCTTATGGCGAAGGTTGGCTGGCGCGTATCCGCCTGAGCGATTGGGCATCGGACCAGCAGGCGCTGCTGCACGGTGACGCACAGGTCTTGCCGGCGATGCAGCATCACGCCTGGCTCAACCGCATCGAATAAGCCATGGCCTTTGTCGATCACGCCGCCGATGGCATTGCCATCCTGCTTTGGGCTTCCGGCCCGGAGCGCCCCGATCTGCTGCATACGCCGTTCTTCTTTGCCGCAGCCGCGGCGGCGATGGAAGTCCCGGTCGAGATCTATTTCACTGCCGGCAGCGTGCGCCTGCTGCAACCCGGCATCGCCGAAGGCCTGCAGGCGGCGCACCACCAGAAGGATGTGGCCACGGCCATGCGCGAGGCGGTATCGCATGGCGTGCGCCTGCTCGCCTGCACCGATGCGCTGCGCGCGCATGGCATGGAGATGCACGGCCTGATCCCCGAATGCTCCGGCCATGGCGGCGCCGTGCAGTTCATGGCGCGCGCGGCCGACCTGCGCTGGCGCACGCTGGTGTTCTGAAGCCGGAAACGACAACGCCCTGCACAGGGCAGGGCGTCGGCATCATGTGTGGCACCCGCGGGTGCCACGACAGGATCAGCGGTAAACCGGGAAACGGCTTACCAGCTCGGCCACCTTGGCGCGCACGGCGGCGATGTTGGCCTCGTCACGCGGGTTGTCCAGCACGTCGGCCATCAGGTTGGCGGTGATGCGGGCTTCCTCTTCCTTGAAGCCGCGCGTGGTCATGGCCGGCGTACCGACACGCAGGCCGCTGGTCACGAAGGGCTTCTCGGGATCGTTCGGGATCGAGTTCTTGTTGATCGTCATGTGGGCATCACCCAGCACGGCTTCGGCTTCCTTGCCGGTAATGCCCTTGTTGCGCAGGTCGACCAGCATCACGTGGCTTTCGGTGCGGCCGCTGACAATGCGCAGGCCACGCTGGGACAGCGTCTCGGCCACGACCACGGCGTTCTTCAGCACCTGTTCCTGGTAGGACTTGAACTCGGGCGTCAGCGCTTCCTTGAAGGCGACGGCCTTGCCGGCAATCACGTGCATCAGCGGACCACCCTGCAGGCCCGGGAAGATGGCGCTGTTGATCGCCTTCTCGTGCTCGGCCTTCATCAGGATGATGCCGCCGCGCGGGCCGCGCAGGCTCTTGTGCGTGGTGGAGGTGACCACGTCGGCATACGGCACCGGGTTGGGGTAGACGCCCGCGGCGATCAGGCCGGCATAGTGCGCCATGTCGACCATGAACAGCGCGCCCACGTCCTTGGCGATGCGCGACATGCGCTCGAAGTCGATACGCAGGCTGTAGGCCGAGGCGCCACCGATGATCAGCTTCGGCTTGCTTTCGTGTGCCTTGCGCTCCATCGCGTCGTAATCGATCTCTTCCTGCTCGTTCAGGCCGTAGCTGACGACGTTGAACCACTTGCCAGACATGTTCAGGGCCATGCCGTGCGTCAGGTGACCGCCTTCGGCCAGGCTCATGCCCATGATGGTGTCGCCGGGCTTCAGGAAAGCCAGCAGCACGCCCTGGTTGGCCTGCGAGCCGGAGTTGGGTTGCACGTTGGCGGCTTCGGCGCCAAACAGCTGCTTCACGCGATCAATCGCCAGCTGCTCGACCACGTCCACGTTCTCGCAGCCACCGTAGTAGCGCTTGCCCGGGTAGCCTTCGGCGTACTTGTTGGTGAGCTGCGTGCCCTGGGCGGCCATCACGGCCGGGGAGGCGTAGTTTTCGCTGGCAATCAGCTCGATGTGTTCTTCCTGGCGCTGGTTCTCGGCCTGGATGGCGGCCCACACTTCGGGGTCGGTCTGTTCGATCAGGATGTTGCGGTTGTACATGGCAGGTTTGCATCAAGTGAGGATGACACTTGGCACGCAAGCGTGACAAGGCTGCCCAGGCGAACGGCAAGGACGTGCCCCAAGGCACGGTGCATTTCCTCGCGGTTGAGGCAGCGGCCGCAAGGGCTTGCCAGTCCGCGTCAGCCGGGGTGGCAGGCAATAGCCAAGCCCACCGGCCTATCGCCAGTCATGCACATGGCTAGTGTACCGGATTCGACACCCGGCAGACCAGCGAAAAAAGATTACTGGACGCTGGAGTCCCCGGTGTCTGCTGCAGGATGTTCCTGTGCGACCAGGCGCACGCTGGAGGCAGCGCTGGTGGCCTGCTTGCTGGTTGCAGGCTGCTCGGGGGCGAGCGAACGGCGGATCTGCTGCTCGACACGGGCGCTGTCGTTGCGCACCTGTGCGGATTCTTCCTGTACCTGCGGCGTGACGCGGCTGGATACACGCACCGGCTTGGCGGCTTCAGTGCTGGCCGGCGTCAGCGGCTGGGCGCTGCCACGCTGTTGCGGTTCGGCCTTGACCAGCTGCACGGCCGCGGGCTTCTCGGTCTTGGCCGGTTCGCGCTTGGCAACATTTACGGCAGCTTCCGGCAGGCCGTGCGGCAGCTGGGCATTGTGTGCCACCTGCTGGCCCTGGGCCACGGCGCGGATGCGGGCAAATTCGGACAGCACCTTGTTGCCATAGCCCTGGTCATCGGGCAGGTTGGCAGCACCCACATAGTATTTCAGGCCACCACGCACCGAGCCGGCGCGCGCAATCGTTTCCTTCAGCACCTGCACGCCCACGTGCAGGTTGCTGACCGGGTTCAGCGCGGCAAAGTGGCCGCCGTGGTCTTCATACTTGTCCGAGTGGATGTGTGTCATCACCTGCATCAGGCCCTGGGCACCGACATGGCTTTGCGCAAACGGGTTGAAGCTCGATTCCACCGCCATGATGGCCAGGATCAGCGCCGGATCGATCTTCTCGATCTTGCCCACGGCATAGGCTTCCTTGACCAGCATGCCGACCGCTTCCGGGGCCACGCGGTATTTCTTGGCGATCCAGTAGGTCACCGCAGCCTGGCGGCTGGGCAGTTCCTTCGGGTTGACCACCGGCATGCCGGCCGGGTTGACATCGGTCGGGGTCACGCTGGCAGTTGCAACGGTGGCTGCCTGCAGTTCGGCGGCAGCTTCCAGCGGCATGCCGATATCGCTGATGGCTGGTGCCACCTTGTCGCTGTTGGCGAGCAACTGGTCCAGGCGCTCACCCAGATCCTGTTGCAGGTGCGAACTGGTTGCCAGCAGGGCGGCGCCGGCAATGGCGCCTGCGCCTACTAGTGCCATGCTGTGGTGCGTCCACTTCAGGACACGTTGCAGGGGGTTTTTGCGGGCCGGATCGGCCGTTGCCAGGGAACTGTCCGCAGACAGGGTGCTGGTAGTGCTGTTCAAGCTGAATCTCCTTCAGTATCGGTGTCGCCGCTGGTACTGCTGAGAGGGCAGGGCAAAAGGCCGGTTGGCACTTGCCTGCAAAAGAGGATCGGCTGAAAAACAGGTCCGTCCGGGTGCGACACGAGTAAGACCGTCAGGTGACGATCGGGAAAACCCTCGAATTTTATGCACTGCACAAATTACTGGTCAAGCATGATTGTTGTTTTTCTTATGATTTTTGGTTCTGTTGTGGCATCTGGTACACAGTGCCAAAGCCCGGCCAGCGGGTGCAGCAGGGGCAAAATGCAGGCAAAATAGGCATGTTGCCCGCCTATGGAGGCAGGCACAGCCATTGACTCTAGATTTCATACTGCCATGATCCGTACTCCACGATTTGGCCTGCGCCCGCTGCTGCAGTCCAATGATCCGACCTCCACCGGAGGACAAGAATTTCCCGCTGCATCCGGCAAGGCCGCTGCGCACCCGCTCGATGCCGTGACTGGTGGCGTGTTTTCTGCCGCCACCTCCGGCGAACGCGCCGCGCGCCTGCGCGCCTGGCTCGCCACCGAGCCCGAAGTCGCCGTCATGCAGGAAGTCTTTCGTGATCTGAGCACGCGCGACAAGGGTGCCGCCAAGCCGCTGCGCGAGAAACTGGACGAGATCAAGCGCAGCCGTGGCCAGGAAGCCCTGGCGGCTGAATGGCAGGCGCGTGCCGAGCAGCTGCTGCAGGCGAGCCGCCTGAATATTGCCGATGCCATGGCCTGGCAGCGTGACGCCGCCAAGGCTGGTGCGCCGCTGAGCAAGGAGCCGCTGGCCACCACGCGGACCCAGCTGGCTGAACGCATCAAGGTGATCGAGGATCTGCAGACTCAGGTCCAGATCCAGCGCGAGGCTGCGGTGCTGCTGGCACAACGCATTGAAACCCTGTCCACCAAGAGCTGGAAGGAAGCGGAAGAAGCCGAAACTGGCCTGCAGACCGATGTCGCCGACTGGCGCCAGCAGGCCCAGACGCTGCAGCAGGATGCGAGCTGGCCCAGCGTCGATCCCAAATACGCCGGCCAGCTGGAAAGCGCGGTCGATCAGTTGCAGCTGGTGGTGCAGGCGTTTGAAGACGCGCTGCAACAGGTACGTGCCGCCGCCGCCGACAACAGCGCTGCGCTGCCGTCGGTGCCGGTCTGGGCGGACGAGATTCGCAGCCTGCGCGGTGAAGCGCCCGAAGCTGCCGCCGAGCCGGCCGAAGACCCCGCCGTGGCCGCCGAGCGCCAGCAGGCGCTGGCACAACGCCGCGCCGAAGCCGAAACCGTGGTGACTGCTGCCGTCAAGGCGCTCGAAGCCGAGCTGGTCAGCGGCCACAGCAAGGCCAGCGTAGCCGCTGCCCAGGCCCTGCGTCAGGCGCACAAGGAACACCGCAAGGCGATCAGCCCCGAACTCGAAGGCCAGGTGCATGCCGTGCTGGCTTCCGCCGGTGAACTGGAAGGCTGGCAGCGCTGGCGCGCCGACCAGCTGCGCCAGGAGCTGGTGCAGAAGGCCGAAGCCTTGATCGATCGTCCGGCCGCCGAGCCGGTGGTGGAAGCGGCTGCAGACACGCCTGCTGCTGAAACCGCTGTCGCAGAAGCGCCCGCAGCAGAAACCCCGGCCGCTGAAGCCAGCGCGTCCGAGTCGCCTGCAGCAGAGACGCAGGCTGCCGACGCGGATACGGCACCGGCTGCAGAACCGGCCGCGGTCGAATTGGCGGAAAGCACCGAAGCTGCAGCCGAGCCGGCAGCAGCCCAGGATGAGGGCGCCAAGGCTGCGCCCGCAGAGGCGACCCAGCCTGCTGCCGCCCCCGTGGTGGCCCGCCCCGCACGCCGCCAGTCTGACAAGCAGGCGGCCAAGGGTGAGCGCCCGCTGCCGACCAGCAAACTGAGCCCGCGCAAGCTGCAGGAAACCCTGCGCCAGCTGCGCGAACAGTGGAAACAGACCGACCAGGGCGGCGTGCCCAACCACGCCCTCTGGAAGCGCTTCGACCAGGCCTGCAACGAGGCCTATCGCATCGTTGAAGCCTGGCTCTCCACCATGAAGGAGCATGCGGCCCAGCAGAAGACGCTGCGCCTGACGCTGCTGGAAGACGTCAAGGCCTGGACTGCGCGCCACCAAGAGCAGGTGGATGCCGGACGTGCGGACTGGAAAGCCGTGCACCGCGACCTGCTGGCCTTCTCGCGCCGCTGGCGCGAAGCCGGTCATGTCAGCGAAAAAGTCTTTGCCGAACTGCAGCCGCGCTGGAAGGCCGCCATGGCCGAAGCTGGCGCGCATATCGACGCCGCCCAAAAGGCCAGCATCCAGTTGCGCCACGCCATGATCGACGAGGCCAAGGAGCTGGGCGCCGCCCCTTCGTTGCGCATCGACGCGATCAAGGCGCTGCAGCAACGCTGGCAGCAGGAAGCGCAGACCGTGCCGCTGGAGCGCAAGCACGAACAGAAGCTGTGGGATGCTTTCCGCAAGCCGCTGGACGAAGCCTTCCAGCGCAAGCACGAGCAGCGTGGCCAGCAGCAGGCCGAAATGAACGAGCGCGATCGTGCCGTGTTCGATGCCTCCAAGGCGCTGGAAGCCGCCAACGCGACTGGTGATGCGCAGGCCATCCGTGCAGCCATGCAGGCCCTGAACGATGCCATCCGTGGCCAGCAGGAACAGCAGTCCGCAGATGCTGCCGCAGCAGCCGAGGCGTCGGCCGCCGAAGCGGCACCAGAAACCCCGCTGGAAGAGGGCGCCATGCGTCCGCCGGCTCCTTCTGCGCTGCAACACAAGCCGGCCGTGGCCGTGCGTGGTGATGACCGCCCGCAGCAGCAGCGTCCGGGTGCTACGCGCCAGCGGGACGAGCGCGGCGACCGCCGTGATTCGCGTGAGCGTGGCCGCGACGGCCGCCGTGATGGCCGTTTTGGCGATCGTTTCGGTGATCGCCCCGAGCGCGGCCCACGCGCGCCGCGTCTGGGCGATGCCGCTTTCCGTGCCCAGCGTGATGCCGTCGAACATGCCCAGGCTGCGCTGCGCAAGCTGGCCGAGCAGGCTCATGGCGAAACCCTGACGCAGCTGCTGTCGGCCTGGGAAAAGCGCCAGCCCGATGCGATTCCGGTGGCTTCTGAACTGGGTCGCCGTGTCAGCGGCAGCCAGCGCAATGCCTGGGTTGCTGCACTGGGTCAGGGTGCCGCATCAGGTCGCGAATCCGAAGCGCTGCTGCGCCTGGAAATGGCCGCCGAGGTGCCCACGCCGGCGGACCAGCTGAACGCGCGCCGCGCCCTGCAGCTGCAGCTGCTGACGCGCCGCAACGATCCCAGTCCGCAGGAAACCTGGCACGAAGACGTGGCCAGCGTGCTCGCCGCCCCGCACGATGCCGCCAACGCCAAGCGCCTGCAGCACGCCTTGCGTGCCTTGCTGAAGGGCTGATCGATCTTCTTGTCGACCTCCTGCAACACCCGCTTCGGCGGGTGTTGTCATTTCTGCACGCGGGCACTGTGCCAACCCGCTGTTCAGATTGCGTTCAGGCAGATCTTCCATGATGCCGTCATGGTTGATCACAACAGGACGCACGACATGAACACACACGCTGGTTTGTGCACGAGCATGACGAGATTCCGGCCCAGGTATTCAAGCGCGCCTCGATTGGCAGCGCTGCCAACTGCATCGCCTGCCACAGCGGCGCCGAGCAGGGCTATTTTGATGAAGACAGCGTGCGCATTCCGCGCTGACAGGAACTGACATGGAACAGACTCTCCCCCTGGGCGGCAGCAGTGCCAGCCCGACTTCTCCCGCAACCAGCCGGCGCATCAAGGATGCACCGACGCGCGCCGCCCACGCCTGGATCGCGATCAGCTTTGCGGTGGCCTACATCACGGCCGATGGTGAAGCCTGGCGTCTGGTCCACGTGATCGCCGGCTACAGCATGGTGATTGCACTCGGTTTTCGCCTGCTCTGGGCGGTGTTCGGCCCGCGCTCTGTCGGCTTTTCTGCCTGGACCGCACGCGGCCGGGCCTTGGGTCACTGGTTGGGCGAGCAGCTGCGTCCGGCTGGCTGGAAGGCCTGGATGACGCAGCCGCGTGCAGCGCTGCAACGCACGCTGCAGCAGGGCGTCAGCCTGTCGATCCTGGTGCTGCTGCTGGTACTGCCGCTGATGTTGCTGACCGGCTATCTGGGCTGGAGTGAACTGGCCGGTGAATGGGCCAGCGAGCTGCATGAATCGCTGGGTGAATTCAGTCTGCCGCTGGTGCTGGCACATATCGGCGTCCTGTTCGGCCTGATGGCAGTGCGCCGCCAGAATGTGCTGCAATCGATGTGGAGTGGCCGCGTGGCCGGCAAGGGTCCGGATCTGGTGCCGCACAACCGCAGCTGGCTGGCCATGCTGCTGGGCGCGGTCGTGGTAGTCTTTGCCGTGTGGTACTGGCAGGATGCCAGCCAGCGACTGCCCGATGGTGTCTCGATGCCCTCGCTGTCGCAGCTGGCCAGCCAGGGCGGCCACGACGATGACGACGACTGATACGGAGGTTTCCCGCCATGCGCATCCTGCTGGCTGAAGATGACGAACTGCTGGGGGCCGGCCTGCGCGTCGGCCTGCAGCAGCAGGGCTTCCAGGTCGACTGGGTGCGTGATGGCCAGGCCGCCCTGCGCGAACTGCTGGTGGTCGACTACGAGGCTGCCGTACTGGATCTGGGCATGCCGCGCATGGATGGCATGGACGTGCTGGCCGCCCTGCGCGAGCGTGGCCGCAGCCTGCCGGTGCTGGTCCTGACCGCGCGCGATGCCATCCAGTCCCGTGTCGCCGGCCTGGATCTCGGTGCCGATGACTACGTCGTCAAGCCGGTCGACCTGCACGAACTGGCGGCCCGCCTGCGCGCCCTGATCCGCCGCGCCCATGGCCTGCAGCAGACGCTGTTGCAGGCTGGCAATGTACAGCTGGACCCGGTCGGCCATGTGGTCATCCAGGCCGGCCAGCCGGTCGATCTGGCGCAGCGCGAATACGCCGTGCTGCACGCCCTGATGCGCAATCCTGGCCGCATCCTCAGTCGCGAACAGCTCGAGGCCCAGATTTACGCCTGGGGCAGCGAAGTCGCCAGCAACGCCGTCGAGGTGCATGTCTCGCACCTGCGCCGCAAGCTGGGCGCCAGCCTGATCGAGACGGTACGCGGTCTGGGTTACCGCATTGGCCAGGGTACGGAATAAGACCATGGCCCGCAGCAGCGCTTCCTGGTCCCTGACGCGCCGGCTGGTGCTCAGCATCGTGCTGCTGCTGACCGTGGTCTGGTCGCTGGCCATGGCTGGCATCTACTGGCATACGCGCGAACATGTGCACAAGCTGCTCGACATGCACCTGATGCAGACGGCGGTGCTGCTGTCGAACCAGTCGCCCGAAGAGATCGATGATGACGAGCTTGAGCATGTGCAGAAGC
This sequence comes from Ramlibacter sp., assembly GCA_012729605.1. Lineage (GTDB taxonomy): Bacteria > Pseudomonadota > Gammaproteobacteria > Burkholderiales > Burkholderiaceae_C > Brachymonas > Brachymonas wangyanguii. The sequence continues at coordinate 9,778 of JAAYCV010000263.1, forward strand.
GGAGTCGTGAGCGGATCGTGGCTCAGGACGAAGAGAGCGCTGATCTGGATGACGTGCCGACTATCTTCCAGGTCTGGCGCGATGGCGTCCTGATTGCCCATTCGCGCCATGCACCCCAACAGGCACTGGCGGATGGCCATGCCGGTTTTTCCCGCGCCCGGCTGGATGACCGGCGCTGGCGTGTCTACACCGAAGTGGCCGACACGCCCAATGGGCAGGTGCGCGTGATGGTGGCGGAAGACCTGCATCTGCGCGATGACATCGTGCTGGGCAATGTGCGCGGCCTGCTGGTCGGCCTGCTGTTGGCCTTTCCGGCCACCGCGCTGCTGGTCTGGTGGCTGGTGCGCCGTGCCATGCGTCCGTTGCAGCAGGCGGGTGCCGCCATCCGCGAACGCCAGCCCCAGGCACACGCACCGTTGCAACTCGATGATGTGCCGCGTGAAGTACAGCCCCTGATCGATGCGCTCAACCAGCTGTTCGGCCGTATTGGTGAATTGCTGCACAAGGAGCGCCGCTTCACTGCCGATGCCGCGCATGAATTGCGCACCCCGATTGCCGCCATCCGCATGATGGCGCAAGTCGCCCAGGGCGCCGAAGACGTCGAGCAGCGCCAACAGGCGCTGGATGGGGTGGTGCAGGGCTGTGATCGCGCCACACGGCTGGTGGAGCAGCTGCTGCAGCTGGCCCGGCTCGAGGCCGAATCTGATACCGGCACCGAATGGCCGGTCGCCGACCTGATGCCGGCGCTGGACACAATCGTGCAGGAGTTGCAGCAGACCCAGGCCGCCAGCCGTGGCCAGTGCCTGTCCTGGCAGGCCCCCGAACAGCTGCCGGCACGCATGCAGCCGGCGCTGGCTGCCGTGCTGCTGCGCAATCTGCTCGATAACGCCTTGCGCTACAGCCCGGACGGAGCCGAAGTGCGTGTGCTGCTGCAGGCATTGCCCGGGCAGCGGATGTGCTGGATCGTGGAAGACAGCGGTCCCGGCATGGCCGAAGAGGACATGCAGCGCCTGGGCGAACGGTTTTTCCGGGTGTTGGGCACGGGCCGCAGCGGTAGTGGCCTCGGCTGGTCCATCGTGCGTCGTATCGCGGCCCTGTATGGCCTGCGCCTGCAGGTGGATCGCAGTCCGGAACTGGGCGGCTTGTGCGTGCGGCTGCAAGGCTGAAGCGCAGGGTGGCCTTGCCGCTGTCTGCCGGAAAAGTACAGACAACAAAAAACCGCCATGAGGCGGTTATTTGTTGCTTTCGATCGATGGTGCCCAGAAGAGGACTCGAACCTCCACGGAGTTACCCGCTAGTACCTGAAACTAGTGCGTCTACCAATTCCGCCACCTGGGCATCGATTGAAGCTGCTATTGTAGCCACATTTTTTCGTGTTTTGCAAGCTTGCCCCAATTTTTTTATGAGGCTGTGCACCTTGCGGTGACACTTGCTTTCCACGAAACACCGCGCGAAGCGGTATCATGTGTCCTTTGTTGATGGTGCCCAGAAGAGGACTCGAACCTCCACGGAGTTACCCGCTAGTACCTGAAACTAGTGCGTCTACCAATTCCGCCACCTGGGCATCAACGAAGAGGAGCATTGTATCAAGAATTCAAACAAAAAAACAAGCCCGGAAAAAGATTTTTCTGCGGAGTTCGAGGGTGTGGTGCAAGGGCATCGTGACGGGCACGGTTTCGTGATTCCGGACGATGGCCGGCCCGACCTGTTTTTGCCCCCCAACGAGATGCGTGCCGTGCTGCACAAGGATCGGGTCAAGGCGCGTGTCGTGCGGCAGGATCGCCGGGGCCGCCCCGAAGGCAAGGTGCTGGAGATCATCGAGCGCAGTACGCAGCCCATCATTGGGCGCCTGTTGCAGGAGAACGGCATCTGGCTGGTGGCACCGGAAGACCGGCGCTATGGCCAGGACGTGATCATCCCCAAGGACGCCATCGCCCAGGCCAATGCCGGCCAGGTGGTGGTGGTCGAGCTGACCGAGGCGCCGGCGCTGTACGGCCAGCCGGTCGGCCGCATTGCAGAAGTGCTGGGTGAAGTCGATGATCCCGGCATGGAAATCGAGATTGCCGTGCGCAAGTATGGCGTGCCGCACATATTTTCCGATGCCTGCCTGCAGGCCGCCAAGGCGCTGCCGGCCACGGTGCAGCCGGATGACTGGCCGGGTCGTGTCGACCTGACTGACATCCCGCTGGTCACCATCGACGGCGAAGATGCACGCGACTTTGACGATGCCGTCTACTGCGAACCGGCCGTCATCAGCGGCCGTGGCAAGACAGCGCGCCAGGGCTGGCGTCTGCTGGTGGCGATTGCCGACGTCAGCCGCTACGTGCGCACTGGCAATGCCATTGATATAGACGCCTACGACCGCGCCACCAGTGTCTATTTCCCGCGCCGCGTGATTCCGATGCTGCCCGAGAAGCTGTCCAACGGCCTGTGCTCGCTGAACCCGGATGTGGATCGCCTGTGCATGGTCTGCGACATGCTGATTACCGATACCGGTGACCTGCATGGCTATCAGTTCTATCCGGCAGTAATGCACAGCCATGCGCGCTTTACCTATACCCAGGTTGCCGACATCCTGTCCAACACGCGTGGCCTGGAAGCGCGCAAGGCGCAGGGTCGTGTCGATGACCTGATGCATCTGCACGGTGTCTTCAAGGCACTGCACAGCTCGCGTGAGCGCCGTGGCGCGCTGGACCTGGATACGGTCGAGACACAGATCGTTTGCGATGAAAGCGGCCGTATCGAGAAGATCATCCCGCGTGTGCGCAACGATGCGCACCGCCTGATCGAGGAATGCATGCTGGCGGCCAACGTCTGTGCGGCGGATTTCCTCACGCACCACAAGCAGGCCGGCCTGTTCCGCGTGCACGAAGGCCCGACGCCCGAGAAGATCGAGATCCTGCGCAATTTCCTGCGCACCATGGGCGTGCCGCTGAGTGTCAGCGACGAGCCGACGACGGAAGAATTTGCCGCCATCGCTGACGCCACCAAGGACCGTCCGGACGCCGAGCAGATCCACATGATGCTGTTGCGCAGCATGCAGCAGGCGATCTATACGCCAACCAACAGCGGCCACTTTGGCCTGGCCTACGATGGCTACACGCACTTCACCAGTCCGATCCGCCGTTATCCGGACCTGCTGGTGCACCGTGTTATCAAGTCCATCCTGCTGGGGCAGCGCTATGTGCTGCCGGCATTGCCGACGCCGGGCGAAGCGCATGCCAAGCTGAGCAAGCGGCTGGAAAAGACCGCAGCCGCGCGTGGCCGTCCGGTACCGGCACGCAAGTCCAGTGCCGAAATCCAGGCCTGGGAAGCCGCTGGCTTGCACTGCAGTGCCAACGAGCGCCGTGCCGACGAGGCCAGCCGCGATGTCGAGGCCTGGCTCAAGTGCAAGTACATGCGCGATTTCCTCGGCGAGGAGTTTGGCGGCCGCGTCACCACGGTCACCAG
>JAAYCV010000264.1 GCA_012729605.1 Ramlibacter sp.
CTGCGGCACTGTCACCCTTCAGCCCGACCGGGCTGACCCATATCGAGGACGTCGTGCCCTTCATCCGCCATCTGGTGACCGATGGCTGGTGGATCACCGGCCAGACCATTCTGATCAACGGCGGCTATACCACCAAGTAAGGCCGGCGGCGCCCGTTCCGTCTTCATCGTCGACGGTGACCAGGTGCGTCGATGCGTATCATGTCACAGAGAAAATGACGCATCGCCGCACGCTCCTCAAGCAATGGAAAAACCATGCGCACAGCCATCATCATCCTGCTCGGCCTTGCAGCCACTGCAATCACGCTGTGGTTCACACCCTTGGCGCAACGCAGGATTGCCGCTGCGCTGTTCACCGTCGCCTGGCTGGTGCTCACCTTGCTGAACCTGCGCACCGGCCTGTCGCATGGCTATACGCTGGCACAGGAACTGCCAATCCATCTCGTGCTTTTCGGCATACCCGTAATCACGTTCTGGGTTTTCGTGCTGCTGAAGAAACGCTGAGCATGCCAGCCGCCACCCCCGGAACGGCAGCCATGCAGCACGCCCTCACTGGCCGGCAATGCCGGGCTGCGTGATCATGGATCGTCTGGAGCAGTACCGAATCTTCATTCAGGTGGTCGAGGCGCGCAGCTTCATCCGCGCCGCCAATGCGCTCGGCATTCCGCGCTCCAGCGTATCGGCGGCCGTGCAGCATCTCGAACGCACGCTGGAAACATGCCTGCTGCACCGAACCACGCGGCAAGTCAGCCTGACGCTCGATGGCCAGCGCCTGCTGGAGCGCCTGACGCCGCTGCTGGCCGACGCGGAAGAGGTCGAGCAGTTGTTCAGCTCCGGGCGGCGGCAGGTCGTCGGTGGCCTGCATGTCGACGTACCCAGCCGCATTGCGCGCCGGCTGTTGGCGCCCGCATTGCCAGAGCTGCTGGCGCAGCACCCTCGCTTCGTTCTTACGCTGGGCGCCAGCGACCGCAACATCAACCTCGCGCAAGATGGCGTGGACTGCGTGGTGCGCGTCGGCAGCGTGCAGGACAGCAGCCTGGCGGCACGGCCTCTCGGATGCGTGCGCATGGTCAACTGCGCCAGCCCGGATTACCTGCAACAGCACGGCCATCCCGAGCACCCGGACAGCCTGGATCGTCACTGCGCGATTGGTTATGCGTCAGGTCCCGGACAGGCGGCCACATGGGATTACCTGGACGAGAACGCTTGCCTGCGCACCGTCGCCATGCGCCACCCGGTGCTGGTGAACAACGTCGAGACCTACATCGCGTGCTGCCGCGCAGGGCTGGGACTGATACAGGTGCCGCGCTTCGACGTGGAAGATCTGCTGCAAAAGCACGCCCTGGTCGAAGTGCTGCCGCACTGGCCCGCGCCGCCGATGGAAGTGACCGTGCTGTATCCACATCGGCACCAGCGCTCGCCCCGGCTGCGCCTGTTCATCGACTGGCTGGAAAGCCTGCTGGCTCCACACCTGGACAAGAACAGCTCGTGAAGCCGGGGCTTCGCACAGTGCAGTCGCGCTGCGGCGCGCATCCAGCCCGAATCAGTCCCCCGAGCCGAAGAAACGCCGCCTGTTCAGGGCGCCAGGCGGCAAGGCCCCCATCAGCGCACCCAGCGACACCACGAGAATGCCGAGCATCGTCATGAGGCCCAGCGCCTCATCGAGAATCAGGAAACCGCCGATGGCCGAGAAAGCCGGCACCAGCGCCAGCATCATCGAGGCCTGGCAGGCGCCGATCTTCTGGTTGGCGTAGCTGTACATGCCGGCCGCCAGCATCGCGGCGATGATGCCCTGGTAGACCGCCTGCAGGCCGATCTCGCCCCAGCCGGCCTGGGCGATGTTGCCCGGCAGCCACAGGAAATAGACCGGCATGTAGGACAGCATCGAGAAGGTGGCGATGCCGAGGATGCCCAGTTGGGGACGGATCTGCCAGCGGCGCATCAGCAGCCCGAAGACCGCCCAGCTCAGCGCGGCGGCAAGGAACAGCACGTCGCCGATCCATTCGCCCGGCGTCGGCGACGCGAACAGGCTCTGGAAGCCGATCAGCACCAGGCCGGCGGTCGACAAGGCCAGCGCCAGCACGGTCTGGCGGGCGATGCGGAAGTTCGCCATGACGGCGACGATGACCACGGTCCAGAACGGAATCCCGCCGTTGACGAACACGCCGGCATGCGCGCTCGGCGCGAAGGCAAAGCCCGAATAGACGAGGATGCCGTAGCCCAGTCCGCCGAACACGGCCAGCACCATGTAGCGCGGCCACTCGCGCGGCGGCACCATGCGGATGAAGAAGGGCATCGCCAGCACCCCGGACACGCCGTAGCGCAGCGCCGCGAGGTCGAAGGGGGTGAAGGTCGCGGTGCTGCCGAAGCGCGACACGATGTTGAAGCCCGACCAGCAGATGACCACGACCAGCGCGGCCAGCAGGCCCTTGGCCTTGTCGGAAAGTCCCGTGTGATGACCGCTGCTCAACTGAACCTCTTCTCCAGGATGAATGGGCCATCCTCGCAGGGCGCCCGTGCGAGGTGGCGCGGCAGTGTGCCACGCAATGCCCCGATGCACCGCACGTGGCGCTCAAGGCAGGATGAAACGGCTCCTTTCCCGGCTCTCGGTGCCGGCGTCACCAAGCGCGACGGTATGGAACTCGATCGGCCTCGCTCCCGCCGGCGCTCCATCGGCGGGAGACGACACGACCAGCGGCACGGTGTGGATGCTGCCCGGCCCGACGCCGAACTCGTTGCCGCCTTCGATCCGCAGTCCCGGCAGCCCGGCGACCTCGACACGGAAGCGGCGCGGCACCTCCTCCATGTTGATCAGCTTCAGCGTGTAGTCGTTTTCGATGCGGCCTTCGGCGGTTTCGCGCGACAGCAGGCCGCGGTCGCGGATCACGTCGACGCGCAGGGTTGAACGTTCGCTCAGGGTCCACACACTCAGCCCGGAGAAGAGCAACAACAAGCTGGCATAGATCAGCATCCGTGGCCTCGGCAACCATCGCTGTTTCCCGCTGTCGCCCCTCTTCGGCATGCCGGCGAGTTCGTGCTCGGAGGCAAAGCGGATCAGCCCGCGCGGCGCGCCGAGCTTGTCCATCACCTGGTTGCAGCCGTCCACGCACAGGCCGCAGTTGATGCACTGGTATTGCAGGCCGTCGCGGATGTCGATGCCGGTCGGGCAGACCTGCACGCAGATGCCGCAGTCGATGCAGTCGCCGGTGCTGCCCGCGTGCCGCAGCGCCCCGC
>JAAYCV010000265.1 GCA_012729605.1 Ramlibacter sp.
GGCGTGGCACACGCGCTGTGGCAAAGCGGCGGCCTGCACTGGAGCACGCTGCTGGTGCAGCTCTACGTGCCCTACTTCATGCTGCACCGGCGCATGCGCGTCAGCGGCCTTCCGGCGATCTGGACCGAGACCCTGATCCTGCTGCCGCTGGCGATCTGGTGGCTGTCCGATGGCCGCATCGTGCAGCAGATCGCGCAGCGGCCGGAGCTCTGGCTGCTGCTGCCGCTGCTCGGCCTGATGAGCGGCATCGCACTGGGCAGCTACCTGATGGCGAGCCAGCGCCTGCCGCTGGGCCTGTTCGGCCTGCTCGGCTATCTGGAACCGGCGCTGCTGTTCGTGGTGTCGCTGCTGGTGGGCGAGCGCATGGGGGCCGGCGCGCTCTGGACCTATGGCCCGATCTGGCTGGCGCTGCTGATGCTGGGCCTGGAAGGCCTGCGCCGCTGGCGCGCTCAGCCCGCCGGCGGATAGGCGCGGCTGCCGAAAATCGCCGTGCCGATACGCACCAGCGTGCTGCCGGCGGCCACCGCCTGCTCCAGATCGGCACTCATGCCCATGGACAGCGTGTCCCAGCGCGGCAGTGCCAGCTGTTCGCCGAGCTGCTCGAACAGTTCGCGTGTGCGCTGGTGCACCGCCAGCGTCTGCGCCGGATCGGCATAGGGTTCGGGAATGCTCATCAGGCCGCGCAGCTCCAGCCCAGGCAGCTCGCGTACCGCCAGTGCCAGTTCCAGCACCTGTTCCGGCATCAGGCCGCTCTTGTTGGCACCGCCATCCATGTTGACCTGAAGGCAGAGCTGCAGCGCTGCCTTGCCGGCATCGCGCTGGCGGCTCAGGCGCTGCGCCACTTCCAGCCGGTCCAGGCTGTGCAGCCAGTCGAAATGCGCGGCCACCTGGCCGGTCTTGCGGCTTTGCAGTGGGCCGATGCAATGCCATTCCAGCGCCAGCCCGTCCAGTTCGCCGATCTTGGCCACCGCCTCCTGCACATAGTTCTCGCCAAACGCCTGCTGTCCGGCCGCCGCGGCTTCGGCCACGGCCGCCGCGGGAAAGGTCTTGGACACGGCCAGCAGGCGTACGCTGCCAGCGGCACGGCCGGCCTGCGCCTCGGCAGCCGCAATACGCGTGCGCACCTGCTGCAGGCGCGTGGCGATGGAATCGGAATCGGTGGAGTGCATGGGGCGTGATCGTAGCAGGCGCGGCCCGGTGTCGGCAACGGGAGACCACGTGTCAGCCCGCAGCACAAATCACCCCAAAGCGGGGATATGTCACGCCCGGACAACATCCAGACGCCGACTTGTCATGTTCCCTGCCTACGATAGCGCGGTCATCTTTTCAAGGAGGAATTCCCCATGAATACGGAAGCCATCTGGACTTTCATCACCACGCAGGGCATCGATTTCCTGCTCAAGCTGCTGGCAGCGCTGGCAATCTGGATCATCGGCCGCTGGATCATCAACAAGGTTGTCGGCTTCATCAGCCGCAGCATGCAGCGTGCCGGCAAGATCGACGCCACGCTGGGCAAGTACCTCGAATCCATCATCGGCGCGATCCTGACGCTGCTGCTGATCCTGGCGATCCTAGACGTGTTCGGCGTGCAGACGACCTCGTTTGCCGCACTGCTGGCTGGTGCCGGCCTGGCGATTGGCGCAGCCTGGAGCGGCATGCTGGGCAACTTTGCCGCCGGCCTGTTCATGCAAGTGCTGCGTCCGTACAAGGTGGGTGACTTCATCTCCGCCGGTGGCGTGATCGGTACCGTGAAGGAGCTGGGCCTGTTCACCACCACCATCGTCACCATGGACAACGTGACCACCGTGGTCGGCAACGGCAAGGCCTTTGGCGACAACATCCAGAACTTCAGCGCACTGCCGGTACGCCGCGTGGACTGCGTGGCCAAGGTCGCCAACAGCGTGAATCCGCTGGATGCCATCGCGCGCCTGAAGCCGGTGATCGCCGCCATCCCCAACGTGGCCGCCGAGCCGGCTCCGGACATCGAGATCCTGGAGTTCACGCCCGAAGGTCCGAAGCTGTGCGTGCGTCCCTACACCCACACCGACCACTACTGGCAGGTCTATTTCGACACGCACAAGGCGATTGTCGAAACCTTTGGTGCCGCTGGCTACCCGGTGCCGGAAACCCCGGTGGCCATGACGCAGCGCGCCCCGCTGTCGAACTGATTCGCCTCCTGCACATGCCGGCCTGCACCACAGGCCGGATTGGACCCCGTACGGCCTTGGCTGCACGGGGGTTTTTATCGCCTGGGCATCCGACCGCATCGTTATAATTAATTCTTTTGATTTAATTTTATGATTGCTTCCTTGCTGCAGGCCATGCTGGACCAGCAGGCTTCCGACCTGCACCTGTCGGTTGGCGAACCACCCCTACTGCGCATCGATGGCCGGCTGCAACGGCTGGCGCTGCCGGTACTGGATGAGGCCGGCCTGCAGCAGCTGGTCCTGCCCCTGCTCGATGAAGCCCGCCGCCAGGCCTGGCTGCAGGGGGACGAATGCGATGCCGGCTTCAGCCGTGATGGCCTGGGCCGCTTCCGCCTGCATGCCTACTGGCAACTGCGCGGTACTGCGGCCGCCATCCGTGTCTTGCCGCGGCAGACCCCCACGCTGGCCGAACTCGGCCTGCCGCCACAGCTGGGCGACTGGGTGCTGCGCCCGCACGGCCTGCTGCTGGTCTGCGGTGCCACCGGCTCCGGCAAGTCGACCACGCTGGCGGCCCTGCTGCAGCAACTGGCGGCGGAGCGCCCTTGCCACATCCTCACGCTGGAAGACCCGATCGAGTTCGTGCATCCGCCCGGCCAGGCACTGATTCACCAGCGCGAGATCGGCCGCCACAGTACCGGTTTTGCCAGTGCGCTCAGGGCCGCCCTGCGCGAGGATCCCGACTGCCTGCTGATCGGCGAGCTGCGCGATGCCGATACCATCCGGCTCGCACTCACTGCCGCCGAAACCGGCCATCTGGTGCTGGCCTCGCTGCATGCCGGCACGCCGGAGCGCGCGGTGGACCGGCTGATCGATGCCTTTCCGGCCGGTGACAAGGAGCTGGTGCGCAGCATGCTGGCCGATACCCTGCTCGCCGTCATCGCCCAAGTGCTGTGCCGGCCTGCCAGTGGCCAGGGCCGTATCGCCGCACTGGAACTGCTGCACGCCACCCCGGCGATCCGCCACCAGCTGCGCGAAGGCCGCAGCAGCCAGCTCTACTCGGCGATGCAGACCGGTGCCCGCCACGGCATGCAGACGCTGGATCAGCAGCTGCAGCAACTGGTGCAAGCGCAGCGCATCACGCTGGCAGAAGCCCGCCGCCACGCACGCTTTCCGGAGCAGCTGGCTGACAGCTGAGGCCGGCGCTGGTTTACCATCGGACGATTCCATCCCTCTCCGATTCAGCAAGGAAGCCCCCATGTCCAGCATCCAGCCCAAGTCCTATGCCCCCTGCAACCCGCACCGCGTCGCCTTTCTGGGCCTGGGCGTGATGGGCTTTCCCATGGCCGGCCACCTGCAGCAGGCCGGCCACCAGGTCACCGTCTACAACCGCACGCCGGCCAAGGCCTCGCAGTGGGTGCTGGAATTTGGCGGTACGCTGGCTGCCACCCCGCGTGAAGCCGCCCAGGGTGCCGATATCGTGTTCTGCTGCGTCGGCAATGACGATGACCTGCGCAGCGTGGTGCTGGGTGACGATGGCGCCTTTGCCGGCATGCCGGCCAATGCCGTGTTCGTCGACCACACCACCGCCTCGGCCCAGGTCGCACGCGAGCTGGATGCCGCTGCGCGCGCACGTGGCTTGCATTTTGTCGATGCCCCGGTCTCCGGCGGCCAGGCCGGCGCCCAGAATGGCCTGCTGACCGTGATGTGCGGCGGCGCCGAAGCCGACTACGCCCGCGTCGCGCCGGTAATGGACGCCTTTGCCCGCGCCTGCTCGCGCATGGGCGAAGCCGGTGCCGGCCAGCTGACCAAGATGGTGAACCAGATCTGCATCGCCGGCCTGGTGCAGGGCCTGGCCGAAGCGGTCGCCTTTGGCCAGAACGCCGGCCTTGACATGCCGCAGGTGCTGGACGCCATCGGCAAGGGCGCGGCGCAGAGCTGGCAGCTCGACAACCGCGGCAAGACCATGGCCGAAGGCCAGTTCGATTTCGGCTTTGCCGTGGACTGGATGCGCAAGGACCTGGGCCTGGTGCTGGACGAGGCACGCCGCAACGGCTCGCTGCTGCCGGTGACGGCGCTGGTCGACCAGTTCTACGGCGATGTGCAGAAAGCCGGCGGCAACCGCTGGGACACCTCCAGCCTGATCACGCGCCTCAAGTAAGCCGGCGGCATGTTCCGGCACACGGTCCGCCTGCTGCTCTGGGTCATCGGTGCCATCGCACTGGTGCTGGGCATCATCGGCCTGTTCCTGCCGGTGCTGCCGACCACGCCATTTGTGCTGCTGGCTGCCGCCTGCTGGGCACGCGCCTCGCCACGCTTGCACCACTGGCTGCGCACGCATCCGCGCTTTGGCACCCAGGTACGCGCCTGGGACGAGCGCGGCGCCATCCCGCGCCGCGGCAAGTGGCTGTCCATCGTCATGATGGCGCTGTCCTGCCTGCTGGTGCTGGCGCGGCTCTGGGGCACGCCGCACTTCTGGCTGGGCCTGCTGATGGCGCTGGTCTGCCTGCTGGTCGGCCTCTGGATCTGGCGCCGGCCCGATGCCTGAAGCGCTCCACCGGCTTGCCGCTTGACCGATAATGGTTCCATTGCCGCCCTGCGCGGCCTTTTCTGTTGCAGATTCCCATGAGCACCTCCACCACCCGCTTTCTCACCGGCATCACCACCACCGGCACGCCGCACCTGGGCAACTACGTCGGCGCGATCCGTCCCGCCGTGCAATCCAGCCTGCGTGCCGATGTGCAGAGCTACTACTTCCTGGCCGATTACCACGCGCTGATCAAGTGCGATGACCCGGTGCGCATCCAGCGCTCCACGCTGGAAATCGCTGCCACCTGGCTCGCCGCCGGGCTCGATCCCGAACGCGTCACCTTCTACCGCCAGAGCGATATCCCCGAAATTCCCGAGCTGACCTGGCTGCTGACCTGCGTCACCGGCAAGGGCCTGCTGAACCGCGCCCACGCCTACAAGGCATCGGTCGACAAGAACCTTGAAACCGGCCAGGAGCCGGACGATGGCGTCACTGCCGGCCTGTTCATGTACCCGGTGCTGATGGCGGCCGACATCCTGATGTTCAAGGCGCACAAGGTGCCGGTCGGCCGCGACCAGATCCAGCACATCGAGATGGCGCGCGACATCGCCAGCAGCTTCAACCACCTGTACGGCAAGGATCTGCTGGTGCTGCCCGAGGCAGTGGTGGACGAACAGGTCGCGCTGCTGCCCGGCCTCGATGGCCGCAAGATGAGCAAGAGCTACGACAACACGATTCCGCTGTTCGTGCCGCAGGCCGAGATGAAGAAGCGCATCCTGTCCATCGTGACCGATTCGCGTGCGCCCGGGGAGCCCAAGGACACCGAAGGCTCGGCCCTGTTCCAGATCTACCAGGCCTTTGCCACGCCGGAAGAAACCGCCGCCTTTGCCCAGGCCTTCGCCGACGGCATCGCCTGGGGCGAAGCCAAGCAGCTGCTGTTCGAGCGCATTGACCGCGAAATCGCGCCGATGCGCGCGCGCTACGCCGAGCTGATCGCCAACCCGGCCGAGGTCGAGCGCATTCTGCTGGCTGGCGCCGAGAAGGCGCGCGCCGAATCCGCGCCCTACACGCGCCAGCTGCGCGAAGCCGCCGGCCTGCGCTCGCTGGCCCAGGCAGCACAAGGTGCCGCGCAGACAGCCGACAAGAAGGCCGCGCTGCCGGTGTTCAAGCAGTACCGCGAAAAGGACGGCCAGTTCTACTTCAAGCTCAGCGCCGCCAACGGCGAGGTGCTGCTGCAAAGCAAGGGCTACGCCAACCCGCGCGATGCAGCTGGCGCGATTGCCGCCCTGAAGCAGCAAGGTGTTGCCGCCCTGGCTGGCGTCATGGCGCAACTGGAAACCCTCGACAGCGCGCAACAACAGGCCGCCGAAGCCGCCCTGCAGCAGCTGCTGGAGGCGGCGCAAGACTGATCTGCGCACGGCATTCCGTCCTACGCCAGGCCGGGATGCCGCCTGATGCCCGCCCCGTCCTCCTGCCGGCACACTGGAATCACCTGCTGCAGACAGCCTGCAGCGCCAGACACCAAGGAGGATTCATCATGTTGAAGTGGGCCATTATTTTTGCCGTGATTGCACTGATTGCCGGTGCGCTGGGCTTTGGCGGCATCGCCGGTGCCTCGGCCGGTATCGCCAAGCTGCTGTTCATCGTGTTCCTGGTCATCGCCGCCGTGATGGTCCTGGCCGCCGTACTCGGTGGCAAGGCCGTGAGCCGGGCGATCAAGTAAGCCAGTCGGCACGCCAGCATCGGCTGGCAAGCGCTGAAGACAAGAAAGCCCTGCAGGCGAACCTGCAGGGCTTTCTCATGTCAGGATGACTCGGTGGTGCTTACGGCAGTTCGCCAGTGCGACGCTTCTCGAAGAAGTCGTGCGTTTCCTTCACCACCACGCCAGACAGCAGCACCAGCGCAATCAGGTTGGGCAGCGCCATCAGGCCGTTGAACACGTCGGAAGCCGACCAGACCAGGTCCAGGCTGAGCACGGTACCGGCCATGACCGAGGCAACGTAAATCATGCGGTAGGGCAGCACGCCGCCCTCGCCGACCAGATAGGTCGCGCATTTCTCACCGTAGTAGCACCAGCCCAGGATGGTGGAATAGGCAAAGAACACCAGGCCAAAGGTCACGATCCAGCCACCGACGCCAGGCAGCATCTGGCTGAAGGTCATGGTCGTCAGCGCCGCGCCAGTCTGGCCGTTGGTGTACATGCCACCCATCACCAGCACGATGCCGGTGATGCTGCAAACGATGATGGTGTCGAGGAAGGTACCCGTCATGGACACCAGCGCCTGACGCACCGGGTGATCGGTCTTGGCCGCTGCCGCCGCGATCGGTGCCGAGCCCATGCCGGCCTCGTTGGAGAACACGCCACGCGCCACGCCATAGCGGATCACGGTACCCAGCGCACCACCTGCCACCGCTTCGCCGGTAAAGGCATCGGTCAGGATCAGCTCCAGCGCCGGGAACAGCAGGTCCAGGTGCATCGCGATCACGATCAGGCCACCCAGCACATAACCCACCGCCATGATCGGCACGATGGCCGACGAGACGCGGGAAATGCTGCGGATGCCGCCCAGGATCACCAGGCCGGTGAACACCGTCAGCACCACGCCGGTAATCCAGGTGTCAATCGAGAAGCTGGCGTGGATCGCCTGCGCCACCGAGTTGGACTGCACCGAGCTGCCGATACCGAAAGAGGCCAGCACGCCAAAGATGGCGAACAGCACGGCCAGCCATTTCTTGCCCAGACCGCGCTCGATGTAGTACATCGGGCCGCCCGACATCTCGCCCTTGGAGTTGGTGACGCGGTACTTCACGGCCAGCACGCCTTCGGCGTACTTGGTGGCCATGCCGAACAGCGCCGTCATCCACATCCAGAACACGGCACCCGGGCCACCGGCTACCACGGCAGTCGCCACGCCGGCGATGTTGCCGGTACCAATGGTGGCCGACAGCGCCGTCATCAGCGCGCCAAAGTGCGACACGTCACCCTCGTGGTCACCGCCATCGGCACGCTTGGCATGCGGTGTGAAGGCCTGCTTCAGGGCAAAGCCCAGTGTGGTGAATTGCAGCAGACGCAGGCGAATCGTCAGGAAGACACCGGTACCCACCAGGAAGGTGAGCATCGGCACGCCCCAGACGTAGCCCCCTGCTGCGTCAAAAAAGTCCTTGATGGCTTCCATTTTTTCCGCCCTTTCATTTGCAACAAAATGCTGCGCATGATAGCAGGCAGAAATCCAGCCGATCAGCAGAAATCGTCGCCGTTACAAAAGTTTTTTACGCTTTTGATGCAGCCTGTCACAGCGTACCGAACTGGCCAGCGGCAAGATCCTGCAGGGATTGTTCGACCTGCTCCGGCGTATTCAGCACCAGCTCGCCACTGCCGGCAATCGTCTCGTCCAGCGGTTCACCGCTGATCAGCAGCAGGCGCGTATCCTGCTCGGCGCGCAGGCCCACCTCCTGGCCCGGCGTCCCCAGGAACACCAGGTGTTGTGCCGTCACCGGCTGCTGCCAGTAGTTGACATGCACCGCGCCTTCCAGCACCAGCAGCACGCCATACCAGTGGCTGGGTAGCTTCAGCAGGGTTTCCTGCTCGCCGGCCTGCAAGCGGATATCCCACAGCTGCAGCGGCGTCACGGTTTCTGCCGGTCCGACGACACCCTCGTATTCGCCGGCAATCACGCGCAGTTCGCCCACGCCATCGCCCAGCTCGACTACCGGAATGCTGGCCGCCGCCAGGTGCTGCTGGTGCGGATCGGTCATCTTGTAGTCGGCTGGCAGGTTGACCCAGAGCGTGGCCAGCTCCAGCGTACCGCCTTCGGCAGCCAGTCGCGGGCCGCCCTGGTCCTGGCGCAGCAGGCCGCGGCCAGCGCAGTTCCACAGCACATCGCCGGCTTCCAGCATGGCGGCATGGCCGGCTGAATCACGCGTCTGCAGCTGGCCCTGGAACATCAGGGTGACGGTTTCAAAGCCGCGCTGCGGCTGCACGTCGGCGACGCCAGCGGCACCCGGCTCCAGCGTGACCGGCGCCACGTAAGAAGCGCCAATACAGGGGTTGGCCTGGCGGCCCATGCCCTGATAGCCAAAAAAGGGAATGCGATCCCAGCCTGCGCCGGTCGCCTGTGCTGCCGTGCTGGCAGAAACTCCGATAACGTTCTTTTTCATGAATGCGTCTTGCTATCTGGTCCGAAGACCGGTTGGTTCTGGTTCTAGTGGTCGTCGTGCATGCCTTCATGCAGGGCGTGGTTACGCTCTACCGACATGGTCTTGATGATGGCTGGCGTGACCTCGGCATGCGACAGTACCTTGCCGCCACGTTGCCTGCTGAAGTCCTGCGCCTGCGCCTTGTCGGCAAATGCCGGCAGATCCCCCATGCGCATCGGCCCGAGCGCGTCCGAGCCATGCACGTACCAGGCCTGCTCGGCTGCCGTCCAGTTGCGGCTGGCGGCATCCGTCACCCACATCGACAGGATATCAGCGCGGCTGTGGCCCGGGTTGAAGCGCTCGACCCCATCCAGGAACTGGAACAGGTCGATCGGGGAATCGAAGAAGTGGGCGTCGCCATTGCGGTACAGCACCTGGGCGGCCCAGATCCGGTCACGCGCCGGGTACATGCCGCACACCGGGCAGCGCGCCGATTCCGGCACCTCACGCGGTGCCTCCATCGGCTTGCCACTGGCCGGATCGTAGGGAGTCGGCGGCGAGACGATGCAGACATCGAGCGCGGCCTCCTCCTTCGGCTGCCACCAGCGCTTCCAGTAGCCCTGGGTGGCCACGCCTCCTGCCACGGCGGCGGCACCCGCGCCCGCCAGCCAGAGCCAGCGGCGGCGTGTCGTACGCGCCTGCCCGGGAGGGGCGTTCCGGGGATGATCCGCCATGGCTTACATCCGGTTGTCCAGGTTGGCTCCGCCGCGCAAGTCCACCATCTCCGGGGTGATGTCGCTCATGCGCACCAGTTCGCCACCGTATTCCTCGATGAACTTCTTCGCATCGGCCTCCTGGCTGAAGCTGGCAAAGGTCGGGCCCATGGAACCCTTGCGCTTGCTGCCATGCACAAAGATGGCAGTACGCGCATCGATCCAGGCGCCTTGCGGGTTCTCCCATTCAGTCTGGCCCATATCCTGCACATACACGGCATTCACCTTGCGCACCTGTTCGGGCACCAGCAACGTGTTCAGCACTTCCATGGTGTCGCAGTAGAACAGCGGCTGGTCCATGCCGGCATAGTGGATCTGGCCCTTGGGACCAGGGTAATCCATCAGCAGCATGCCGTCCAGTTCGCAGGACGTGCTTTGGGTGATTTCCACCGGTGCGGTGCTCGCGGCCTTTTCTTCGCTCTTGCCGCAGGCGGCCAGCGGTGCCACGGTCGCCAGCGCCAGCAGGCCAAGGAACAAACGGCGTTCCTGGGTTGCGGCGTCCAGGTGGCGCGCTTCGCCCGAACAGCACAGGCAGCCGCGGGCATGCAATCGTTGCATGGTCATGGTTTGAATCTCCAGTTGGCAATCATCAGGGGCACCACGATCCAGGCCAGCATCACGCCCGCCAGCACGCCGACATTCGACAGCAGGGGCGGTACGACACTGACCAGGCCGTAGGCATTGCGCAGGCTCTCGGTCGAGAACACGTTGATGATGCGGAACACATCGGTCGGGTTCAACATCAGCAGATAGGGGAAGATATCGCCGCCGTAGTGGCCGCTGGTGGCCACCAGCACGCCCAGCAGCACCAGGTCAAACACCAGCACGAACAGGAACCAGAGCACGATGGCGGCGCCGGACGCGCGGGTGCGGTCATTGACCAGCACCGACACCAGCACGGCCAGGCTCAGGAACACCAGCCCCAGCAGCATGGCGCTGAGCACGAATCCTGAGTAGTGGAACAGCGCACTGCTGCCAAACTGCCAGACCAGCACCACGCCCACCGTCGCCAGACCGGCCAGCATCGCCAGTGTCATGGCCAGTGCCAGCCCCAGATACTTGCCCAGCAGCAGTTCGCCACGCGTGATCGGGTAGGCCAGCAGCAAGTCAAGCGAACCGCGCTCGCGCTCTCCCACGATGGCATCGAAACCCAGCAGCAGCGCGATCAGCGGCACCAGATAGATCACCAGACTGACCAGGCTGGTGATGGTGAACTCCAGCGAGCGCACGCCGACCGCGCCCTGCTGCGCACCACCGGCGTAGGTGATGACCAGCGAGAACACGGCAAACACCAGCGCCACGGCCAGCACCCAGCGATTGCGCAGGCGATCGCGAAACTCCTTCATGGCCAATGTCATGACCTGTCCGGGCTGAATCATGCCTGTCCTCCTGTCTGCATGCGCGCGGCGGGTGCCTTGCGGCTGTCCTCCACGCCAAAAAACATGTCCTCCAGCGACGGTTCGACGATCTGGATGTCCTGCACCTGTTCCGGCTGACGCAGCAGGTGCTGCAGCAGGGCCGACTTGTGCGTGCGCGGCACCTGGAAGCTGACCTGGTTGGTCAGCCACTCCTGCGGGCAGGCCACCAGCTCGGGCGGCAGACCCGCCAGCAGCGCCTGGCGGATGGCCGGGTTGTCGGCTTCGGACAGCTGCGCCTGGATCGTGATCGGCAGGTCAAAACCGGCGCGCAGATCCTGCACCGAGCCCATGGCCTGCAGCTTGCCGTTGGCCAGCACCGCCACGCGGTCGATGCGGTTCTGCAACTCGGCCAGGATGTGCGAGGTCAGCACGATGGTCAGGCCCTGGTCCCGCAACTCAGCCAGCGTGTCCCAGAAAAAGTGGATCGCGTACGGGTCCAGGCCGGTGGTCGGCTCGTCCAGGAACAGCACCTGCGGTTGACCCATCAGCGCCTGGGCAAAGCCGAGACGCTGGCGCATGCCCTTGGAATAGGCACGCACCGGCCGGCTGCCGGCATGGCCCAGTCCGACTCGCTCCATCAGGCCGGGGCATTCGCTGTCGTCGATGCGCTTGAGCTTGGCAAAGAACTGCAGCGTCTCCAGGCCGTTGAGGTTGTCCCACAAGGTCACGTTCTCGGGCAGGTAGCCGATGCTGCGGCGTACTTCGCGGGCACCAGCGCCATCAACCGGTACGCCGTGGATGGAAATATGGCCGCTGGTCGGTTTCAGCAGACCCAGCATCATCTTGAACATGGTGCTCTTGCCAGCGCCGTTGTGGCCAATCAGGCCAAACACCTCGCCGCGCCGGATCTCCAGGCTGACATCATCCACCGCCACAAAGGCACCGAAACGCCGGACGACGTTTTCGGCACGGATGGTCACCTCCATGTCGGAACGCTTGCTACTCTCAGGGGGCATAGTTGGAATCCTTGGTCAGACGGTCCCGCCATTCGGCCCAGGCGGTCGAAAGCGGCAACATGCGGGGAGACTCCTCCACCACACTGGGAACACGAAGAATGGGAAATTGCGCGCCAATCATGCGCAGCACCTGCACCGACGGACTTGCCAGCAGCAGGCGCACCGTCGGGTAACGCCAGGTCAGGCGGTCCACCACATCGTTGGCCTCGTACGGAATATCGCCCTTGCCATCGCCGTCCCGGTCCCAGCCGCGGTAATTGCTCCAGTAGTTGCCTTGCGGCCCGCCCCACTTGATGTCACGCGTGCCCACGTACTTGATCTGTTCATGGTTCTCGATGAAGTCGTTGCCATCCACCGGGTTGCGTGCCGAACCGGACAGGTGCACGCCGATATGGTTGTAGGCCACCACGTTGCGCTTCAGGTCGGTGTATTCCACGTCATAGACGAACAGGCCACGCTCGTTGTACATGACGATGTTGTCTTCCACCACCGCATCCTGCAGCGTGCGCAGCATGATGCCGTGGTCCTGGTTGTTCCAGGCACGGTTGTTGCGGATCACCTGGTTGCGCACTTCCATCAGCGCCAGACCGCCGCGGTTGCTCCAGACATCGTTGTCCTCCCACAGGTTGTAGTAGGAGTTCATGTAGTGCGTGCCGTAACGGCTATGGTGCATCTTGTTGCGCTTGAACTCGGCCTGGTGCGATACGTCGATGTATAGGCCATCTCGCACAAAGCTGATCTCGTTGTCGTAGATGCGCGCACCTTCGGTGTTGTAGAGCTGCACGCCATTGCCGCGCTGGGCACTGTCAAAGTCACGCTTGCCGGTGATGTTGTTGTTCAGGATCTGGACATCATTGGCCTTCTCGATCCACAGGCCGAACAGGTTGTAGCTCAGGAAGCTGTTCTTGACGATGACGCGATGCGCACC
>JAAYCV010000266.1 GCA_012729605.1 Ramlibacter sp.
CCGATATGGCCCTGTTGCAGGTGGAGATTCAGGCCGTCCACGACCGGCACCACGCCTTCCGGCGAATCGTAAGCCAGGGAAATATCGTTCAGTTGCAGCTGGTCCGACATCATCAATACACCGGTTTCAGCTGGGTGCGTGCCAGCAATACGACCGGCAACAGGCCGGCCAGGACGATGGCCAATGCGGCCACGGCGCCTTCTTCGTAGGTGCCGCGCGACGCTTCGGCGTACAGCCAGGTCGCCAGGGTCTCAAAGCCCGCAGGGCGTAGAAGCAGGGTGGCAGGCAGTTCCTTCATCGCGTCGACGAAGACCAACAGGCCCGCCGCACCGATGGCCGGTCGCAGCAAGGGCAAATGCACACGGCGCAAGGTGCCCGCCGGCGTCTCGCCCAGCAAGCGGGCGGCTTGTTCCAGGGATGGAGGAATGCGCGAAAGACCACTCTCCATGCCACCGACCGAGATGGCCAGGAAGCGGATCACGTAGGCACATACGAGTGCTCCGACCGAACCCATCAGCCATAGCGTCGGATCGGCGCCCGAAAGCTTGCTCCACAAGGTCGATACGAGGCCATCGAAGGCAATGAGAGGCGCCAACAGCCCGATGGCCAGCACCGTGCCTGGTATCGCGTAGCCGCTAGTTGCGATGCGTGCGCAGGCGCGCGCCAGGGAAGGGCGATCGGAGTTTCGTACGGACCTCGCAGCCCAGGCGACCACCAGGCCGCACAACAGGGTGAAGAAGGTAGCCAAAAGGGCGACCTTGAGCGTATTCCAGGCGCTGATCAGAAGTTGATCGGACACACTGCCGGCGAAGGCGAGGTGCTTGATGGATTCGCTGCCAAGGTAGATCGCGGGGGCCACGAAACCAATGATCACGGGTGCCCAGCCCAGGGCGCTCGCTACCACGGCGGACACGCCATGTAGCTGCCGCGCCTGCACAGGCCTGGCCCGCAGGTTGGACGAGTAGCGCTGGCGCTTGCGACCTCGGCGCTCCAACAGAACCAGCATGGCGACCATGGCAAGCATGGCCAACGCAATCTGGGCGGCACCCGCCAAGTCGTTACGAGTAACCCAGGTCGTATAAACGGATACCGTGAGGGTCTGTACGCCCAGAAATTCGGAAGCGCCGATGTCATTCAAGGCTTCCAGCAGCGCCAGGCTGACGCCTACCGCGATGGCGGGGCGGGCCATCGGCAAGGCCACGCGCAGGAACACGCCTCGACCAGACTCGCCAAGGATCCGCGCCGCTTCGAGCAGGCTTGCGGATTGTGTGGCGAACATGATGCGAGTGCTGAGGTAGACGTACGGGTAAAGCACGAAGCCCAGCAACACAATGGCGCCGGGCAGCGAGCGCAGATCGGGCAGGCGAAATTCGCGTGGGCTGGAATAACCCAAGATGTCGCGGATCAGGGTCTGGACCGGGCCGATCGGATGAAGAATATCGAGGTATGCGAAGGCGACGATGTAGGTAGGCACGGCCAATGGCAACAACAGGGCCCACGAAAGAATAGATCGACCTGGGAAGCGGTAGGCCGTGATCAACCAGGCTGCCCCGACACCCAGCGCCGTGACCAAGGCTGCCACGCCCGCCAGAAGCAGGCTTGTGTTCAGAAAGGCAACGGGGAGGACGTGGTCCAGTAGGTGGCGCCAGTGCTCGAAAGCACCGCCCGCCGCGTACCACAACAGCGTGGCCACGGGCGCCAACACGCCAGCAGCAATTAGTAGGGCGCCCAGTAACCAGGGCCTGCCGGCTTCGGTGGCCAGAAACTGCCCACCTTTGTCACGTATGCGGCCACGCGCAGGGGCCGGGCCCGTGGGCCGGGCCCCTAGGGTCGCCGCTCTGGCGGCGACCATTGGAGGTGTATCAGTTGTTGAAGCCAACTCGGTCTACCAGCTCGCTGGCCTCCTTGCGGTGCTTGGCGATCTCGGTCAGCGACAGAGAGTCGATCGTCAGTTCACCGAAGCTGGCGACGACCGGATCGAGCTCCACGCCCTTCTTGACCGGGTATTCATAATTAGCCTTGGCGTACAGACTCTGTGCCTTGTCCGAAACCAGGTACTCAAGCAGTTTGACCGCCTCTTCGCGATGCGGGGCATGCTTTGCAACGGCCGCACCGGAGACGTTCACGTGCGTGCCGCGGCTCTTTTCGAAGGTGGGCCGCACGACCTTGATGGCCTCGCCCCATTTATGCGCGTCGGAGCCCGGCTCGGCGTTCTTCATACGGCCGACATAATAGGCATTGGCGATACCGATGTCGCAGATGCCGCCGAGGATGTCGCGCGCCACGTCGCGATCGCCGCCGGCCGCCTTACGACCCAGGTTGTTCTTGACGTTGCGCAGCCAGCTCTCAGTGGCCTCGAGACCGTTATGCGCGATCATGGCTGCGATCAGGGCGGTGTTGTACGGATGCTGGCCCGAACGAATGCAGACCTTACCCTTCCAGCGCGGGTCGGCAAAGGCTTCATAGGTGATGGCGCCCAGCTCAAGATCAGTGGCCACATAGGCGACGCGGTCGCGCAGGGACAGCGTGAACCATTGGTCGTCGGCGCCGCGCAGGTGCGCGGGAATCACTTCTTTGAGCACCTTGGAATCCACCGGCTGCGTGACGCCGGCTTCCACGAGGTCGAGGAGGTTGCCGATATCAACCGTCATCAGCACGTCGGCAGGCGATTTTTCATCTTCCGTCTTCACCCGTTCGATCAGGCCGTCCTTCACGAAGACCGTGGTCACCTTGACGCCGGTATCCTTGGTGAATTCGTCCAGCAGCGGCTGAATGAGGCGCGGCTCACGCGTCGTGTAGAGGTTGACCTCCTGGGCCGAGGCCGAGGCGCCAAGACTCGATATCAACAGGGTAGCGGCCAGCAGCGTGTTGCGCAGGAAAGTTGGCCGTGCGGGCTTCGACTTCATTGGTCCGTCTCCTTGAGGGCGGGTGCGGCGCGTCGCAGGGCGCGCCTGTAATGACAAGTGTTTGAATTATAGAATAATAATTATTCTCAAGTAGAATACTACTTTTGGCTGGCCGCGGGCGCACCCGCGCCCGTGAAAATTGCTCAACATTTGATCAAAATTAAGAAGCCGGCCGATCCACGCCTTCGCACAAGTTCTTCCAGGGCTTATATTTCCTATAGATATAAGACCTTGATTTTCTGGTCTTTGGACTCAATTAGAATCTGGCCAAATCCGCCACTTTTTTCTCTCACAGGCTCATGGCAGCGTTCAACACCGAAAAAGTTTTAA
>JAAYCV010000267.1 GCA_012729605.1 Ramlibacter sp.
AGTCCTGGCTGCTGTTGCGGATCAGGTAGTCGAAGGCCGACAGCGAGGCCTTGGCACCTTCACCCATGGAGATGATGATCTGCTTGTACGGCACCGTGGTGCAGTCGCCAGCAGCAAACACGCCCGGGATGTTGGTTGCGCCACGGGCATCGACCACGATCTCGCCGAACTTGCTCAGTTCGACCGTGCCCTTGACGAAGTCGGTGTTGGGCAGCAGGCCGATCTGCACGAAGATGCCGGCCGGATCCAGCTGGTGCTCCTCGCCGGACGCACGGTCCTTGTAGCGCAGGCCGGCGACCTTGGTGCCATCGCCGATCACCTCGGTCGTCTGCACGTTGGTCAGGATGTCCACGTTCTTCAGGCTGCGCAGCTTGTCCTGCAGCACGGCGTCGGCCTTCATCTCGGGCATGAACTCGAGCAGGGTCACGTGCTCGACGATGCCGGCCAGGTCGATGGCGGCTTCCACGCCGGAGTTGCCGCCGCCCACCACGGCGACCTTCTTGCCCTTGAACAGCGGGCCGTCACAGTGCGGGCAGAATGCCACGCCCTTGGTCTTGTGCTCGGTCTCGCCCGGGATATTCATCTCGCGCCAGCGGGCGCCGGTCGCCAGGATCACGGAGCGGGACTTCAGTACGGCACCGTTTTCCAGCGTCACTTCGATCAGGCCGCCGGCCTGCTCGGCCGGCTTGATGGCGGCCGCGCGCTGCAGCGGCATCACGTCCACATCGTAGTGGCGCACGTGCTCTTCCAGGGCGGCGCTCAGGCGCGGGCCTTCGGTTTCCTTCACGGAAATGAAGTTTTCGATGCTCAGCGTATCCATCATCTGGCCGCCAAAGCGCTCGGCCAGCAGGCCGGTGCGGATGCCCTTGCGAGCAGAATAAATGGCGGCAGCAGCACCAGCCGGGCCGGCACCCACCACCAGCACATCGAACGGGGCCTTCTGGTTGAGCTTTTCGGCATCGCGGGCAGCCGCGCCGGTATCCAGCTTGGCCAGCAGTTCGTCCACGCTCATGCGGCCGTTGGCAAACATCTCGCCATTCAGGTGGACCGTCGGCACACCCATGATCTGGCGCTCTTCCACTTCCTTCTGGTAGAGCGCACCGTCGATGATGGTGACCTTGATGTTCGGATTCTCGATGGCCATCAGCGACAGCGCTTGCACCGTATCCGGGCAGCTGTGGCAGGAGAGGCTCATGTAGACCTCGAAGTTGTACTCGCCCGGCAGGTTGCGGATGGCCTGCAGCGTCTCTGCGCTTTCCTTGGGCGGATGGCCGCCGGTCCACAGCAGGGCCAGCACCAGCGAGGTGAACTCGTGACCCAGCGGGATCGCGGCAAAGCGCAGCTGGGTCGTGCTGCCGTTGCGCTGCAGCGTGAAGGACGGCTTGCGGGCATCGTCACCGTCGGTGCGCAGCGTGATCTTGTCGCTCATGCCGGCGATCTGTTCGAGCAGGCTGCGCAGTTCGGCGGAGGATTTGCCCTCGTCCAGCGAGGCCACCAGCTCGAACGGCTGGGTGACACGTTCCAGATAGGCTTTCAGTTGGGCGGCGAGTTGCTGGTCAAGCATGGGGATCTCCTTTCCTGTTCACTCAAAAAATGCTGTCTTCAATCATGGCTGCGGATGGCAAACATCATTCAAAGCAGCACGTTCAGGTTTCTTGCGGGTAAAAAAAGCCAGACGGCGCAGCGGCGAAAGCTGCGTCGCCGTCTGGCTCGGCGTTGTCGGGATGGCCTGGCGGCCATCCGGTC
>JAAYCV010000268.1 GCA_012729605.1 Ramlibacter sp.
CAGATCCGGGCCGGCGGCATGGACGGCGCTGCTGGCGTAGGCCTGGGCGCGGGGCTGGTACTGTTGCTGCACGACATCGTCGTGATTGCCGGCTGGTCGGGACATGGCGGATGGCTCCTGAAAGATGATGCCTGCCAGCTTACGCCAGACTGATGCCGGCAGCACACGTATCTGGCGAGGGCAGCTATCGGCACTGGCGCCGGCTGCCCGGATAATGGCGGCATGTCCGATACCGACACGCTTCCTGTCCGCGCCCCTGACGAGATCGACGCCTTCCTTGATGCCCTCTGGCTCGAAGACGGCCTGAGCCGCAACACGCTGGCCGCCTACCGCAGCGACCTGGCGCTGTTCGTGCGCTGGCTGGCGCAGCTACAGCCGCCGCGCACGCTGCTGCAGGCGCTGGAAATGGATATCCAGCTCTACCAGGGCTATCTCTTCAGCAGCGGCGGCGTGCAGGGCCGGGGCGGCAAGGCCACCAGTGCCAACCGCAAGCTGACCGTGCTCAAGCGTTTCTACCGCTGGGCGGTGCGCGAGCAGCGCCTGGCGGAAGATCCGACGCTGCGGCTGCAGGCGGCGCGCCAGCCGGCACGCGTGCCGCAGACGCTGAGCGAAGCCCAGGTCGAGGCCTTGCTGGCCGCGCCGGATGGGGATACCGAGCTTGGCCTGCGCGATCGCGCCATGCTGGAACTGATGTACGCCAGCGGCCTGCGCGTCAGCGAGCTGGTCGATCTGCGCCTGTTCCATATCAGCCCGAGCGAGCGCGTGCTGCGCATCACCGGCAAGGGCGACAAGGAACGGCTGGTGCCGTTTGGTGATGTGGCGCATGACTGGTTGCAGCGCTACCTGGAACAGGCGCGCCCGGCGCTGCTCAAGGGCCATCAGACCGATGCCGTGTTCGTGACGATTCGCGGCGCGCACCCCGGCGAGGCGATGACGCGCGCCATGTTCTGGCATCTGGTGAAAAAGTATGCGCAACAGGCCGGCATCACCACGCCGCTGTCACCGCACACCCTGCGCCATGCCTTTGCCACGCATTTGCTCAACCATGGCGCGGACTTGCGTTCGGTACAACTGCTGCTCGGCCATGCCGATATCAGCACCACCACGATTTACACGCATGTGGCGCGCGAACGCCTGAAGCAGATGGTGGCGCAGCACCATCCGCGTGGCTGAACTGGCGTGCCGGCTTATTCGCCGGTGTAGCTGCCGGGGCGCTTTTCCAGCATTGCGTTGACCGCTTCGGCGTGGTCCTGCGTGTGGTGCGCCAGCGCCTGCATCGCGGCCGACAGTTCCAGCAGGCTGTCGAGGCGCATGTGCTGGCCCTCGCGCAGCAGGCGCTTGCTCATGCGCACCGCCTGCGGCGGGTTCACGGCAATGCGCTGCGCCAGCTGGCGCGCGCTGTCCAGCAGCTGCTCTGGCTCCACCACGCGCGACACCAGACCCCAGGCCAGTGCGGTCTGCGCATCTATCGGTTCGCCGGTAAACGCCATTTCGCTGGCGCGCGACATGCCGACCACGCGCGGCAGCAGCCAGGCGCCGCCGTCGCCGGGGATGATGCCGATCTTGGCAAAACTCTCGGCAAACTGGGCCTTGGTGGAGGCGATGCGGATATCGCACATGCAGGTCAGGTCGCAGCCGGCGCCGATGGCCGGGCCGTTGACGGCGGCAATCGCCGGCACCTCCAGCTCCCACAGAGCACGCGGAATGCGCTGGATGCCGTGGCGATAGCC
>JAAYCV010000269.1 GCA_012729605.1 Ramlibacter sp.
ACCGAGGCGGCATCGGGCAAGGGGAAGCCCAGCTGCGCCGGCAGCCAGCCAGTGAGATGGACAAAGCCACGGAAGAAATCGTCGCTGAGGATGGTGGTTTCCCAGCTCAGGCGGTAGGCGTGGAAGGAAAAGCCGAACCAGAGCGCCAGCAGCATCAGCACAAAGCACAGCGCCCAGATGCCGTGGCTGATGGCGCCGTAGAACCAGCTACCGATGCGCTGCTGCTGCAGCGTGCGCGTCAGGCCCTGGAACAGCGCCGCTGCCTGTGGCCCGCGCTGCAGCGGCAGGCGTGCGGTCAGGCGCATCGCCAGCGTGCCCAGCAGGGCGCCGCCCTGCGGCTTGCGCAACAGCACCAGTCCCAGCAGCCAGAGCAGCAGCATCAGCAGATGCGGCCCGAGCAGGCTGACAAAGGCCGCCACCGCGTTGATGCTGCGGCCCTGCCCCAGCACGGTTTGCGCCGCACCCCAGGACGACAGCAGCATCAGCACGGCCAGCCCCAGGATCACCCAGCCGGCGCTGCTGCGCCAGTGCTGCCAGGCCTCGGGCAGGCCCAGACGCTCGCCCAGCAGCCAGGCGCGCCAGAGCACGCGCGTGCCGCGATCCGTACTCTGGCGATGCGCCTGGCGCAGCGCCTGGGCATCGTCGAGCGGGCCGTTCGCTTCGAGCAGCTGGATCGCCTGGGCGGTGCTGAACTGTTGCAGGCGGGAGTGCGGCAGGCTCATGGACGCACTCCGGCAAGACCCTGTCCGGGCAGTGGCAAGTGGGGGAATCGGATAATCTGGGCCATGTCGAATCAGCAGCAAGCATCCATCGGGCAGGCGGACCACACCGGTACCGCGCCCTCTCTGGCCGATTATGGCGCACAAACGACAGCCGTCCTGTCAGCCTTGGCCGCATGCCATGGGGCGCTGCGGCTGCAACTGGCATCGGCACCAGGACAGATTCCGGCGGCCGACTGGGACGCGCTGCTGGCGCTGCAGGCTGCTCCCACGCCCTTCATGCGCCACGCCTACCTGCAGGCCATGCACGCCAGTGGCAGTGCCGTGGCCGACAGCGGCTGGCAGCCGCAATTCCTGGCCTTGTGGCAAGGCGATTGCCTGATGGCGGCCTGCCCGCTCTACCTCAAATCCCATTCCTATGGCGAATACGTGTTCGACTGGGCCTGGGCGCGTGCCTATGCCGAACACGGCCTGAACTACTACCCGAAGGCGCTGATCGCCGTGCCGTTTACGCCGGTACCGGGCAGCCGTCTGCTGGCACGGTCGCCAGCCTGGCGCCAGGCGCTGCTGCAACTGGCCGTGGCCTGGGCCGATGACAACGCGCTGTCCAGCCTGCACCTGCTGCTCGGAGACGAAGCTGATCTGGCTTGCGCCGAAGCGCAGGACATGATGCTGCGTGACGGCGTGCAATTCCACTGGCAAAACCGCGCGCAGCTGCAGCCTGGCGCAGCCGACTGGCACAGTTTCGAGGATTTCCTCACCAGCCTGGCGCAGGACAAGCGCAAGAAAATTCGCGCCGAACAGCGCAAGGTGGCACAAGCCGACGTGTGTTTCCGCTGGGCGCGCGGAGCGGACATCACGCCGCAGGACTGGCAGTTCTTCTACCACTGCTACGAGCGCACCTATCTGGAACACGGCAATGCGCCCTACCTGACACCGGCATTCTTCGCCGACATGGCCCACAGCATGCCGGAGCACTGGCTGCTGTTCATTGCCGAGCAGGACGGCCAGCCCATCGCCTGCAGCCTGATCGGCCTGCAACTGGATGCCACCGGTCAGCCCCAGGTGGCCTATGGTCGCTACTGGGGCGCGCTGCGCCGCGTCGATTGCCTGCATTTCGATGCCTGCTACTACCAGCCGCTGCAGTGGTGCATCGACCACGGAGTGCAGCGCTTTGAAGGCGGCGCCCAGGGCGAACACAAGATGGCACGCGCCCTGTTGCCCAGCCCGACCGTCAGCGCGCACTGGCTGGCCCATCCGGCATTTGCCGACGCGGTACAGCGCTTTCTCGACCGTGAAAGCCTGGGCATGCAGGACTACCTGCAGGAACTGGCCTTGCGCAATCCCTTGCGGCGCAGCGCCAGCTGAGCCGGCTTTTGCTATAGTCACAGGCACACTGGCGTCCTGCGCCAGCACCGCCCTTGTATCCCATGAACACATCTGCCGTCCAGCCCACCAGCCCCCTGCCCGCCACGCGCTGGGCCGAGTTGGTACGCGCGCGCGGCTTGCGCGCCACGCGCGATGTGCTGCGCGTGCTGCTCCTGCTGGAAGCCAGCAAGGCGCCTGAAACACATGAGTCCCTGATGCAGGCGCTGCAAGCCGATGGCAGCGGCCAGCCGGTGGACCGCGTCACGCTGTATCGCG
Organism: Ramlibacter sp.; assembly: GCA_012729605.1. GTDB lineage: Bacteria > Pseudomonadota > Gammaproteobacteria > Burkholderiales > Burkholderiaceae_C > Brachymonas > Brachymonas wangyanguii. The sequence goes on from JAAYCV010000269.1 coordinate 2,364, forward strand.
TGCTGGACCGGCTGGTACAGGTCAACCTGCTGACGCGCATCCAGGACAGCGGCCGCACCGCTCACTTCACGCTGGCACAATCGGCGCCATCCGGATTTTTTGAATGCGAGCAGTGCCACTCGCTCACTGCGCTGCCGGACGATCCGCAGCTGCCGGCGCTGCTGGAGCAGCTCAACGCCCGGCTGCAGCAGACAGGCCTGCGCAGCACCGACATCACGCTGTCGGTACACGGCCTGTGCCACGATTGCGAAGAAGACAGCGACAAGCCCTGAGTCGGCAGCCGCGCATCAATCCGGCAGGAACAGCCCCTGCAGGTCGCTGAGGAAATCGAAACCCTGCTCGGTCGGCCAGACACGCGCCAGATCACGTTGAATCCATCCACGGCGTTCGGCCTCTTCCAGCGGCTGCTGGATCACCGTCAGCGGCAAGCCGGTACGGCCGCTGAAATCGGCCAGCGCAAAGCCGTCGCGCAGGCGCAGCGCATTCAGCATGTACTCGAAGGGCAGATCCTCACGCGCGACCTCGTGCTGTTGTGCGACCGGCGTGCCCTGCTGCGCCAGCTGCATATAGCGCCCGGGATCGCGCACGCGCACCTGGCGTACCACGCGATGCGGAAAGCTTAGCTTGCTGTGCGCGCCGGCACCAATGCCAAGGTAATCGCCAAACTCCCAGTAGTTGCGATTGTGCACGCAGCCATGGCCGGGGCGGGCATAAGCCGAGACTTCGTAGCGCTGCATGCCGGCCTGCGCCGTGCGCTCGGTCAGCAGGTCCAGCATGGCGTAGGCCGTGTCGTCATCCGGCAGATGAGCCGGCGGGTACTTGGCGAAATAGGTGTTCGGCTCCACCGTCAGGTGGTAGATGCTGATGTGCGGCGGCGCAAACGCCAGCGCCTGCTGCAGGTCCTGCTCCAGCCCGGCCAGCGTCTGGCCTGGCAAGGCGTACATCAGGTCCAGGTTGAAGGTGTTGAAACTGCGCGCCGCTTCTTCTACCGCGGCCAGCGCCTGGGCGCGGTCATGCACGCGGCCCAGCGCCTGCAGATGGGTGTCCTGGAAGCTCTGCACGCCGATCGACAGGCGCGTCACGCCGGCCTGGGCGAAAGCGGCAAAGCGCTCGCGTTCGAAGGTGCCGGGGTTGGCCTCCAGCGTGATCTCGCACATGGGTGCCAGCGGCAGCAAGGCGCGAATCTGGCTGATCAGCCCGGCCAGCGTGTCCGGTGAAAACAGGCTGGGCGTGCCGCCGCCGAAGAACACGCTCTCGACACTGCGGCCCCAGACCAGCGGCAGCGCCTGCTGCAGGTCGGCCAGCAAGGCCGCCACATAGGCCGATTCCGGCAGCTCACCCTGCAGGCCATGCGAGTTGAAATCGCAGTACGGGCATTTTTTCAGGCACCAGGGCAGATGCACGTACAGGCTCAGCGGCGGCTGGCTGGTGAGCTGCAGGCTGCCCGGGCGCAGATAGTCCTGCACGGCCGGCAGGCCCATTCCGGTTTCGGCCTCGTTCAGGATCGGAGGAATGCTGCTCATCGCTTCAATGGCTGCCGGACAGCCAGGATTCGCGCAGCAGTTCCAGCATCTTGCGCGAGGACTGGCCGCGGTGGCTGAGCTGGTTCTTGTGCTCGGGCGTGACCTGGGCCAGCGTCTTGCCCAGCGCCGGGATGAACATCACCGGGTCAAAGCCGAAGCCTTCGTCGCCCAGCGGTTCACGCGCGATCTCGCCGACCACACGGCCCACTGCCACCAGCGGCTCCGGATCATCGGGCGAACGCACGGCCACCAGCGTACTGACCATGGCGGCGCGGCGCTGGTCCACATCCTGCATCTGCTCCAGCAGCGCCTTGACATTGTTGTCGTCGCTCTTGGCATAGCCAAACTGCGTGGCGTAATACGCCGTCTGCACGCCGGGCTGACCGCCAAAGGCATCGACGCAGAGGCCGGCATCGTCGGCAATCGCCGGCAGGCCGCTGTGGCGGCTGGCATTGCGCGCCTTGGTCAGGGCGTTTTCCAGGAAGGTGTGATAAGGCTCCTCGGCCTCGGGCACTCCGAGTGCCGCCTGCGGCAACAGCTCCACGCCCAGCTCGCCGAACAGCGCCTGCAGCTCGGCCAGCTTGCCCTGGTTGTTGGATGCCAGAACGATCTTCATATGGGTTTACTCCGCCAGCGCCTGTGCCTGCAAGGCCTGCAGTTCCAGGATGCCCTTCTCGGCCAGCGCCAGCATCTGGTCCAGCTCGGCGCGGCTGAACGGCACGCCTTCGGCCGTGCCCTGCACCTCGATGAAGCGGCCAGCGCCGGTCATCACCACATTCATGTCGGTATCGCAAGCGGAATCTTCCACGTATTCCAGATCCAGCACCGGCACGCCATCGACCACGCCGACGGACACGGCTGCCACCGGCTCGATCACCGGGTTGCTGGTCAGCTTGCCGCTGCGGATCAGGCCATTCACGGCATCGCAGGCAGCCACATAAGCACCGGTAATGGCCGCAGTGCGCGTGCCGCCATCGGCCTGCAGCACGTCACAGTCGAGCACGATGCTGCGCTCACCCAGCTGCGCCAAGTCGAACACGGCGCGCAGCGAGCGGCCGATCAGGCGCTGGATTTCCTGCGTGCGGCCGGACTGCTTGCCGCGGGCGGCCTCGCGGTCAGAGCGCGTGTGGGTGGAACGCGGCAGCATGCCGTATTCGGCGGTGACCCAGCCTTCGCCACTGCCACGGCGGAACGGCGGCACCTTTTCCTCGACGCTGGCCGTGCACAGCACCTTGGTGTTGCCAAACTCCACCAGCACCGAGCCTTCGGCGTGGATGGTGAAGTGGCGCGTGATGCGTACCGGGCGCAGCTGGTCAGGGGCACGCCCTGCAGGACGGGAAGCAGTCTGGGTCATGGAATCTACGAGAAAGAAAATGTGGGACGGACAGGGGCGCGGAAAGCCGCCTGGCAATGGTGCCGTATATACTGCACCATTGCCGGCCATAGACGGTCAGGCCCTCCCCTGCCAGAGAGAAAATCCATGCCAGTTTACAGCATGACAGGTTACGCCAGCCTGCAATCCACCCCGAGCACCGCGTCTGCCGACCACAGCGAGACGCCGCCCTCCCCCTGGCGCCTGAGCCTGGAAGTGCGCTCGGTCAACAGCCGCTTCCTGGACCTGCACTTCCGCCTGCCGGACGAGCTGCGCCCCTATGAGAACACGCTGCGCGAACAGCTGCAAAAGCAGCTGCGCCGCGGCAAGGTCGAGCTGCGCGCCAGCCTGGAGCGCACTGGCAGCCTGCCCGATCAGCTGCAGGTGCCCGGCGTGCTGCTGCTGCAAAAGCTGGCCAGCGCACAGGACACCATCCGCACCTGGCTGCCCGATGCCGCCCCGCTGAGCGTGGCCGACGTGCTGCGCCTGAGCCCGCCCTCGCAACCAGCCCTGCTGCCCGAAGCCGAGTTGCGCCCCTGGATCCAGCAGGCCGCCGACCAGCTGCTGAACCAGCTGCGCGAAGCACGCGAAACCGAAGGCCGGCAGCTGGCCGACAGCCTGCTGCAACGCGTGCAACAGCTGCGCGCCCTGTCCGCCGAAGCCGAACCGCTGATCCCGCAGGTGGTCGAGGCACAGCGCCAGCGCTTTCTCGACAAGTGGAAAGACGCGCTGCAGGCCGGCAGCAGCAGCGGCAATGTCTCGCGCGATGCGGCACAGGATCGCGCGCTGGCCGAAGCCGCCGCGTTCTCGCTGCGCATCGACGTGGCCGAAGAGCTGACGCGCCTGCAATCGCACCTGGACACGATCGAGGACCTGCTCAAAAAAGGCGGCGAACTCGGCAAGCGCCTGGATTTCTTGATCCAGGAACTGCACCGCGAAGCCAACACGCTGGGCTCCAAGTCGGCCTCCAGTGACACTTCGCGCATTGCCATGGACATGAAGGTGCTGGTCGAGCAGATGCGCGAACAGGTCCAGAACATCGAATAATCCCGAACCCGACATGCAGAATCACGATTACCCCGGCAACCTCTACGTCGTCGCGGCCCCCAGCGGGGCCGGCAAATCCAGCCTGGTGCGCGCCCTGATGGAAGTGGACAGCGGCGTCCGCGCCTCGATCTCCCATACCACGCGCGCGCCGCGCGGCCAGGAAGTGGATGGCCGCGAATACCATTTCGTCGATACCGCCCGTTTCGAGCAGATGGTCGCCGACGGCCAGTTCCTGGAATGGGCGCAGGTACACGGCAATCGCTACGGCACCTCGCGCCAGGCCGTGATCGAGCGGCTGGACCAGGGCGATGACGCCCTGCTCGAAATCGACTACCAGGGCGCGCTGCAGGTGAAACAGATCTTTCCGCAAGCGGTGCTGATCTTTGTCATGCCGCCAAGCTGGGAAGAACTGCGCTCACGCCTCGAACGCCGTGGCGAAGACAGCGCCGACACCATCGAGCAGCGCCTGCTCAATGCGCGCACCGAACTGGCGCAGGCGAAATCTTTCGATTACGTTATAATCAACGAATTGTTCGAGCGTGCACTTTTTGATCTCAAGACCATCGTGCACGCCCAGCGACTCAAGTACGCTTCGCAGCGCCGCGCCAAGGCTGATACCTTCGCCGCCCTGCACATCACCGATCCGGAGTAATCGCTTCATGGCACGCATCACCGCCGAGGACAGCCTCGAGAAAATCCCCAACCGTTTCCAGCTGGTACTGGCCGCCACCTACCGCGCCCGCATGCTGAGCCAGGGCCACGCCGCCAAGCTCGAAAGCCGCAACAAGCCGGCCGTGACCGCCCTGCGTGAAATCGCCGACGGCCACGTGGGCCTGGAAATGCTCAAGAAAGTGCCGACCTGATCCCCTCAGGTCCGACGCACCACAAGGCATCCGCTGAGATGCCTTTTTTGCGCCCGTTGAAAATATGCTGCAGCGCAACATTCCATTCGGTTAACCCTGAGCTTCATGACAGTCAGGTAACATCTCGGTTAACATGGAATGTCCTGCCTACGCTGAAAAATCGTGAGCCGAGACACCATGAATTCGCCTGCTGAAATTGCCTCTGCCGCCAGCTTTGCCGGCCTGCTCGAGAAACTGGATTACCTGCCACCCGATGAGGTGGTACAGGTCCGTAATGCCTACAAGTTCGCCGACCAGGCCCACCTGGGCGTGACGCGCAAGAGTGGCGAGCCCTACATCACCCACCCGATCGCGGTGGCCGCGCTGTGCGCCGAGTGGAAGCTCGATTCCAGCACGCTGATGGCTGCCCTGCTGCATGACACCATGGAAGACTGCGGCGTCACCAAGATCCAGATCACCGAGGATTTCAACGCCACCGTGGCGCACCTGGTCGATGGCGTGACCAAGCTGGACAAGCTGCAGTTCAGCAGCCGCCAGGAGAACCAGGCCGAATCGTTCCGCAAGATGCTGCTGGCCATGGCCGACGATGTGCGCGTGATCCTGATCAAGCTGGCCGACCGCACGCACAACATGCGCACCATGGACGACATGAAGCGCGACGCGCAGATGCGCATCGCCACCGAGACGCTGGAGATCTATGCGCCCATCGCCAACCGCATGGGCCTGAACAACACCTACCGCGAACTCGAGGACCTGTCCTTCAAGTACCTGCACCCCTGGCGCTACCGCACGCTGAACAAGGCGATCGAGCGCGCGCGCAGCCGCCGCCGCCATCTGGTGCAGGAAGTGCAAGCCAACGTCGAAGCCGCCTTCTCTGCCGCCGGCCTGAAGGCGCGCATCTTCACACGCGAAAAAACCATCCTGTCGGTCTACCGCAAGATGGACAAGAAGAAGCAGAGCTTTGCCCAGGTCTACGACATCTTCGGCTTCCGCATCATCGTGCCGAGCAACTCCGATTGCTATCTGGCGCTCGGCATCCTGCATTCGCTCTACAAGCCGATGCCGCAACGCCTGAAGGATTTCATCGCGATCCCCAAGGACAACGGCTATCAGTCGCTGCACACCACCCTGGTCGGCCCGGCCGGCGTGCATATCGAATTCCAGATGCGCACCGAAGCGATGCACCTGGTGGCCGAAACCGGCGTCGCCGCGCACTGGCAGTACAAGAGCCCGGAGCAGGCAGCCCAGGCCCAGCAGGACAAGGCGGCCGGCAAGCCGGCCAACTGGCTGAAGAACCTGCTTGATATCCAGAAGGAAACGCTGGATTCGCACGAATTCCTGGACCACGTGCGCCTGAACGTGCTGCCCGACGACGTGTTCGTGTTCACGCCCAAGAACCGCATCATGTCGCTGCCACGCGGTGCCACCGTGATCGACTTTGCCTACGCCATCCACAGCGACGTGGGTGACCAGGCCGTATCCTGCACCATCAACAACCGCGAGGCACCGCTGCGTACCGAACTGGTCAGCGGCGACCGCGTCGAAGTGCATACCGAGGAAGGCTCCAAGCCGAATCCGGCCTGGCTGAGCTTTGTGCGCACGGCGCGTGCGCGTTCGCGCATCCGCAACCACCTGAAGGTGCAATCGCGCGAGGAGGCTCGAGCCCTCGGCCTGCGCCTGCTGCAGCAGGCCTACCGCGCCGAAGGCCTGGAGCATCTTCCCGAGCCGGCCACACAGCAGGATGTCTGGGACAAGGTGCTGCAACAGGCCAACACCAAGAGCCTGGACGAGCTGCTGATCGATATTGGCCAGGGCAAGCGCATCACCAGCGTGGTGGCCAAGCACTTGGCGCAGCTGATGACAGAACTGGGCGAGCGCCCCGATGCGGTGCTGATGAGCATGCAGCGCTTTGGCGGCGAAGACCCGATGCTGCAGCAGGTGATCACGCTGGACGGCAGCGAGAAATCATCCGTGCAGTACGCCTCCTGCTGCCACCCGCTGCCGGGCGACGATATCGTCGGCTACCTGAGCCGCGGCGAAGGCCTGGTCGTACACACTGCCGAATGCCCGAACGGCAAGCGCCTGCAGGTCAAGGACAGCGAGCGTTTTGTCCAGGTCGAATGGGCCGAGCACCTGCCGCAGCGCTTCCTGACCGCGATCACGGTAACCATCCACAACCGCGTCGGTTCGGTCGCCAACGTCACCGGCGCCATCGCCAATGCCGATGCCAACATCGTCTACATCAGCATGTCCGACGACATCCAACAGGAAGTGATGGACCTGCGCCTGATCCTGCAGGTACGCGACCGCGTGCACCTGGCGCGCGTGATGCGTGCCGTGCGCCGGCTGCCGTCGGCGATCCGCGCCATGCGCGTCAAGTCGGCCTGAACCATGCCAAGCGCGTGGATGGAGTTCCTGTCATGCAATCCAGGCAACACTGGGAAAACGTCTACAGCCGCAAGCCAAGCACTGAGGTCAGCTGGTTCCAGGAGCATGCGGCCCTGTCGCTGCAACTGATTGCCGATCACGGCGCGCCGCTGTCAGCGCCGCTGATCGATGTCGGTGGTGGTGCCTCGACCTTGGTGGACGATCTGCTGCAGCGCGGCCATACCGACCTCACGGTGCTGGATCTGTCTGCGGCCGCCTTGGCCACCGCCCGCCAGCGGCTGGGAGCGCATGCCAGGCAGGTGCGCTGGCTCGAAGCCAATGTGCTGGAGGTGGCGCTGCCACGACACCACTACCGCATCTGGCACGATCGCGCCGTATTCCACTTCCTGACCAGCGCCGCGGAACGCGAGGCCTATGTACGACAGGTGCTGCATGCGGTGCAGCCCGGTGGCCTGGTGATTGTGGCGACCTTTGCCGAAGATGGGCCTGAGCAATGCAGCGGCCTGCCGGTGGTGCGCTACAGCGCCGATGCCCTGCATGGCGAGTTCGGCGAGCCGTTCGAGTTGCTTGGCCATCTGCGCGAAGACCATACAACGCCCGGCGGCAACGAGCAGAAGTTTGTCTACTGCTTCTGCCGCAAGGTGTGAGCGACCTTACCCCATGAGCCGCCTGCACGATTTTTTCCGGCGCTACGAAGCCAGCGCCAACAGACTGGATCCGGATCAGGCCTGTGCGCTATACACGGCCGAATTTCTGGGCGGTGGCCCGACTGGCGTGGCAGTGGGTCGCAATGACGACAGCCTGCGCGAGGCCATGGTGCAACGCAAGGCGCTGTTTGAACAGATCGGTTTTCGTCAGGCGCGCGTGCTGGAAATAGAAGAAACCGTGCTGGATGCGCACTACACCCTGGCCAAGGTGCACTGGCTGATGGTGTTCGAGAAAATCCCCGGTCAGCCGCAGGAATTCCGCTTTGCCATCACCTACGGTGTGCATGACGACGGCAAGGCGCTGAAAGTGGCGTTCTGGATCTCGCATGAGGACGAGCGCCAGGTGATGCAGCAGGCAGGGCTGATCTGAGCCCTGCCGCCGTCATCGGGATCAGCGGTTCGGGCCGTAGATCACCGGCTTGCCTTCATCTTCCACTACCTGGTAGCGGTCATCGCCCAGGCTGGTGATGACAAATACCTTCTTGTCCTTCTCGCCGGAGTAGACCGGCAGGCCGTTCTCTTCGCCGACCTTGCTCAGCTCGATTTCCGGACCATCGTTCTTCTGCAGCAGCGCAAAGTCCTGCTCGTCCTTGAGCTCTTCGTTGTAGACCGTGGTGAGTTGCAGCATCAGCTTGTCGCCATTCGGGTTGCTCAGTTCCAGGATGCTGGGCAGATCCTCGGAACCGACCTGCAGCTCGGCCTCGGAGGCATCGCTCAGCGGGCTGCTGGCCACCTCGACCGGGGCGGAAGCCGGCACGGAAGCTGTCTCTGCCGGAGCCGATGCCTGCGATGCAGCCGGTTCGGTGGCCGAGTTGTTCTGGCCACAGGCGGCCAGCACGGCAGCCATCAGGGCGGGCAGCAGGAAACGGACGGAAGCATTCATCACAAAAAACCTTTCTTCAGATCAATAAAGACAAACGCCAGCCGTTACCATCGGCTGGCAATAGCCTGACTATGGCACGATCCGCAGGCATGTCGCAAGCAGATGCAACAGCAGCCCCGCTTGTAACGCGGCTGCGATACCTGCGCTTACCGTTCGAAGCGCTTGTTCACGCCTCCGGCGCCGGATATTGCACGTCGATCACCTCGATTTCCTGCACACCGGCTGGCGTGCGCAGCTGCACGCTATCACCGACGCGGGCGCGCAGCAAGGCACGCGCGATCGGCGCCACCCAGCTGACCTGGCCCTGCAGGTTGTCCACCTCGTCCACGCCGAGGATGGTGATGGTGTTTTCTGCGCCCTCTTCATCCGCATAGGTGACGGTGGCGCCAAAGAACACCTGGTCGCCGCCGTGATGTACGCTGGGGTCGGCCACTTCGGCACGCTCCAGCCGGCGCGTCAGGAAGCGGATACGGCGGTCAATCTCGCGCAGGCGCTTCTTGCCATAGAGGTAATCGCCGTTTTCCGAGCGGTCGCCATTGCTCGCGGCCCAGTGCACGATATCGACGACCTTCGGGCGCTCTTCGTCGATCAGCTGCATCAGTTCGGCTCGTAGCCGGGCATAGCCTTGCGGCGTCATGTAGTTCTTGATGCCGGCCGGCAACGCTGGCAGCGCATCGTCCTGGTCGTCATCGTCATCGCGATCGGTTTCGCGCGTGAAAGCCTTGCTCATGTCTATCAATAGTCCGTCAAATCAACCATTCATCCCGATCAGGATCAAAGAATGAAAGGACGACCGGTTACTGGCGTGCTGGCCACCGCCATGGCTTGCGGCTGGATGATGCCAGCCTCGAAGCCGGCACGGCCTGCGGCCACCGCGTCGCGGAAGCCAGCCGCCATCTTCACCGGGTCATGTGCCTGCGCCACGGCGGAGTTGAGCAGCACGGCGTCGTAGCCCAGTTCCATCGCCTGCGCGGCGTGCGAAGGGGCACCGATGCCGGCATCGACCACCAGTGGTACATCCGGCAGGCGTGCACGCAGCGTGCGCAGTGCCCAGGGGTTGATCAGGCCCTGGCCGGAACCGATCGGCGCGCCCCAGGGCATCAGGATGCGGCAGCCGACGTCCAGCAGGCGCTGGCAACTGACCAGGTCATCGGTGCAGTACGGGAAGACTTCGAAGCCATTGCGCACCAGCTCCTCGGCCGCCTGCACCAGCTCCCAGGGATCGGGTTGCAGCGTCTGCTCGTCGCCAATCACCTCGAGCTTGATCCAGTGCGTGCCCAGCAGTTCGCGCGACATCATCGCCAGCGTGACGGCCTCGCGCGCACTACGGCAACCGGCGGTATTCGGCAGCAGGTGCACGCCGGTGCTGCGCACGACATCGACAAAGCCGTTGTCGGACTGGGCATTGCGGTCAATGCCGAGCTGGCGGCGCAGCCCCAGCGTCACCACCTGTGCGCCCGATGCCAGAATCGACTGGCGCAGCACTTCGGGGGATGGATAGCCGGCGCTACCCAGGAAGAAACGGCTTTCCAGCGTCACATCGCCAATCTGCCAGCTCATGGCTCAACCTCCCACAATCGCCTGGAAGCAGGTCACGGCGTCGCCGGGCTGCAGGAGGTGTGCCGGGCGCGCATCGCGTGCCACGAAGCTGCCGTTGACGGCAGTGGCGTGACTGGCCGGATCCAGCCCGCGCGCCAGCAGCAGGTCCTGCAGCGTGCTACCGGCCGGCAGGCTGAGCGGCTCGCCATTGAGCTGCAGCTGCAACGTGGCAGCGGCATCCGGAATCTGGGGGGACAGAGAAGGGGCAGTCATGCAGGGAATCCTGTAGGCAAAAGCGAATGATAGCGCCAGCCGCAAGACTGGCAGGCAATACCCATGGCATGGGGGCAATAGCGGCAAAAGCAAGCGCGCCGGGCTGGGGGATAGCCCCAGCTATGACCGGCCGATGGAATCTGCCTACAATGGCACATCTGCTCCGGGGTGTGTGCCTATCGCTGATACCGATAGGCAGGCTGAGATGGCTGACAGGCCGAACCCGCGAACTTGACCCGGCTCATACCGGCGTAAGAAGAGCAAGCTGCCCTCCCCTTGCCTTGGCAAGGCGCGCCCCGCGCGAACATCTGGCCAGCCCTCCGGAGCACTGTTTTACCCTCTGGAGACCCGCCATGAACGCGCCCGATACCATCCCCCAGCCCCCGGCAGACCTGAACCAGCTGCTCACCCTGACGCGTGACCCGCTGCCTGCCTCGCGCAAGGTCCTGCAGGCCGGCCAGCAACCCGGCGTGGCCGTGCCCATGCGCGAAATCGCGCTGACCAATGGCGAGCTCGTCACCGTCTACGACACCTCCGGCCCCTACACCGACCCGCAGGCGCAGATCGACGTGCGCCACGGCCTGCCGGCGCTGCGCCAGCAGTGGATCGAGGCCCGTGGCGATACCGAAAGCTACGAAGGCCGTCTGCACCACATCCTGGACGATGGCGGCAAGCTGGACGAGCGCGATTCCGAGCGCATCGAGGTGCTGCGCCGTGAAGCCGCGGCACTGCAGCGCCAGCCGCGCCGCGCCAAGGCCGGCGGCAACGTGACGCAGATGCACTATGCGCGCCAGGGCATCATCACGCCCGAGATGGAATTCATCGCGATCCGCGAAAACGGCAAGCGCGAGTGGATGGCCGAGTACCAGTCCGACCTGAACCGCGAAATGCGCCTGAAGGGCAACGGCCTGGGTGCCAGCATCCCGAAGATCATCACGCCCGAATTCGTGCGTGACGAGGTGGCCCGTGGCCGCGCCATCATCCCGGCCAACATCAACCACCCGGAAATCGAGCCGATGATCATCGGCCGCAACTTCCTGACCAAGATCAACGCCAACATCGGCAACTCCGCCGTGACTTCCAGCATCGAGGAAGAAGTGGAGAAGCTGGTCTGGTCGATCCGCTGGGGTGCCGACACCGTGATGGACCTGTCCACCGGCAAGAACATCCACACCACGCGGGACTGGATCATCCGCAACAGCCCGGTGCCGATCGGTACCGTGCCGATCTACCAGGCGCTGGAAAAGGTGGGTGGCATTGCCGAAGACCTGACCTGGGACATTTTCCGCGATGTGCTGATCGAGCAGGCCGAACAGGGCGTGGACTACTTCACCATCCACGCCGGCGTGCGTCTGCCCTATATCCACCTGACGGCCAACCGCCGCACCGGCATTGTGAGCCGCGGCGGCTCCATCCTGGCCAAGTGGTGCATCGCCCACCACAAGGAAAACTTCCTGTACACGCACTTCGAAGAGATCTGCGAGATCATGAAGGCCTATGACGTGAGCTTCAGCCTGGGTGACGGCCTGCGCCCCGGCTCCAACGATGACGCCAACGACGAGGCCCAGTTTGCCGAACTGCGCACGCTGGGCGAGCTGACCCAGATCGCCTGGAAGCACGACGTGCAGACCATGATCGAAGGCCCCGGCCACGTGCCGATGCACATGATCC
>JAAYCV010000270.1 GCA_012729605.1 Ramlibacter sp.
ACGCCAGATGTGGCCCTGCAGGGCACCCAGCAGCTGCAACTGCTCGATGCCGCCCTGGGCCGCCTGCCCGCCGACCAGCGCGAGGTGCTGCTGCTGCGCGAGATCGAACAACTGTCCTACGACGAGATTGCCCAGGTACTGGAGGTACCGCTGGGCACCATCAAGTCGCGCATTGCCCGTGCGCGGCTTGCCCTGGCCGCCGCCATGCCCCCATGAGAAATGAGAGAGACCGCCATGACCTGCCCTCCTGTCGATGACCTGTCTGCCTATCTGGACCAGGAACTCGCCCCGTGCGAGTGCGAACAGATTGCCGCCCACCTGCAGCAGTGCCCGCTGTGCCAGCGGCAGTTACAGGTGTTTTCCAACCTGCAGCTCGCGGCACGTGCCCTGCCCGAGCCGGCGCTCGGCTTTGACCTGGCCGCCAACCTGCACGATCGCCTGCAGGCGCATCCGCAGACGCGGCCGCCTGCCAGCAGCCAGCCTGGCCGCAGCCGTGACGGACGCTTCAGCAGTTGGCTGGGCTGGATCGGCGGCGTGCCGGGTGGCGTGGCCGCCAGCGTCGCACTGGCGGCCGGCCTCTGGCTCGGCGGCGGCCTGCTGCCGGCAGCCACCGTCGGCACCACGGCCGGCATCAACAGCGTGCGCGTGTTCGATCCGGTCCCGCCAGGCGGGCTCTGCGCCGCCCCCGAACTCTGCCGCATGACAAGGACGCTGCCATGAACTACCGCAAATCCCTGAACTGGCTGCTGGCCGCTTCGCTGGCGCTCAACCTCGGCATGCTGTCGGCCGTGGCCTGGCAGCAATGGCGGCCACAGGCCGATGCCGCCCCGCAGCAGCTGACCGACATGCTGGCCCTGGACGCGACCCAGCGCCAGCAGTGGGAGGCGCTGGAACAGCCCTTTCTGCAGGACCTGAGCCGCAACTGGGAGCAGATCCGCCAGCACCGCGAAGCCCTGGTGCAGGCGATCCTGGCGCCAACGCCGGACCCGGCCGCCATCGAGCGGGAGCAGGCACGCATCGCCGAACTGCAGACGGCCCAGCAGCAACGCGTGATTGCGCAGCTGGCGGCCGAACGCGAGCTGCTCAATGACACCCAGCGCGCCAAACTGCTGGCCCTGCTACTGAGCCGCTACTCGGCAGAACCGACGCAGGAAGAGCAGTTACACAACAAGTAACAATTTCATGGATCGTGATCATGGAACCTTTTGCGCTCCCGTTCGTTTGTATGAATAAGCCGGCCAGATGACGGCGGCTTTTTCATCAACCCCAAGGAGAACACCATGTCCATGATCACCCTCATCCTCTCGGCCATCGTCCTGTTTGCCCTGATCGCCCTGACCCCGCGCCGTGCCAGCGCCCACTGCGATACCGAAGACGGTCCCGCCGTTGTCGATGGCCACAAGGCGCTGCAGACCGGCAATGCCAACTACGCCCTGAAGTGGATCTTTGCCGATGGCGAAGCCGAACTGCGCCCGATCTTCGAACGTGCAATCCGCGTACGTGCCCTGGGCGGCGAAGCCGCTGAACTGGCCGATCGCCACTTCCTGGAAAACCTGGTGCGTATCCACCGCGCTGGTGAAGGTGCCGGTTACGACGGCATCAAGCCCAGCGGTACTGCGCTGGATCCCAAGGTCATCGCTGCCGATGCCGCCATGCTCGATGGCAACCTGCAGCCGCTGCTGGCCCTGATGCCCGAAAAGCAGCATGCCGAACTGCAGAGCCGCTTCGAGCGGGCCCGCGCCAGCATGAACTTCGATATCGACGATCTGGTGGCCGCACGTGCCCACGTGGAAGACTATGTGTCCTTCTTCAAGTACGCCGAAGGCCATGACCACGATCACGGACACGGCGGTGGTTGCGGCAGCCACGGCCACGCGCACCACGCCCACTGATCCACCGAGCCATGAGCAACCTCTGGCTCTGGCCGATAGCCCTGGCGACCGCAGCAACTGCGGCGCTGGGCTTTCGCCGTTATGCGGGTCTGGTGATCCGGGTCGAATCGCATTCGATGCAGCCCACGCTGCGGGCCGGTCAGCTGCTGCTGGCACGCCCGGTGCACCATGCCAGCCAGCTGCGCCACGGCGACATCGTGGTGCTGTACTCCGAAGAGCTACAGCAACGCATCGTCAAGCGCCTGCTCGGCCTGCCGGGCGACCGGCTGCAGCTGGATCACCGCGGCCTGCAGCGCAACGGCCAGCATGTGCCCGAGCCCTATGTGGCGCATCCGGGCGGCAGGACCGGCAGCTGGCAAGTGCCGGCCGGACATGGCGTGTTCCTGGGCGACAACCGCGCCGCCTCCAGCGACAGCCGCAGCTGGCGCTCGCCCTATGTGCCGCTGGGCGCTATTATCGGCGTGATACGCGATCGGCAGGCCTGAGGCCACACCACGCTCCCGGCACGACCAGGCACCTGCATCGGGTGCCTTTTTCTTTTTTCAAAAAAACTGGATGCCTGCGGGAACCTTTGCTTGCGCCCGTCGTTAGTAACAGCAAGCCGGCTGATCCGGCCCAAGCCCAACGCACTATTGCACTGTCTATTCCAGGAGACTCCCATCATGCAACGCCGTTCCCTGCCCCTGATCCTCGCCGTCGCTCTCGCCAGCCCGCTGGCCGTGTTGGCTGCCGAGGGTGGTCATAACCATGGCGATCACGGCGCCACACCCGCGATCCAGCTCAACAACGGCCAGAAATGGGCCAGCGACGCCCCGCTGCGCCAAGGCATGAACGCCATCCACGCTTCGACCCAGAAGATGCTGCAACGCGCCCACAGCAAGCAGGCCAGCGCCGCCGACTACGCCGCCTTCGACAAGCAGGTAAATACGCAGATCAATTACATCATCAAGAACTGCAAGCTCGAGCCCAAGGCCGACGCCCAGCTGCACGGCCTGATCGCGCAGATGATGCAGGGTAGCGAGATGACCAAGGGCAAGCAGGGCAACGCCAAGCGTGCCGATGGCGTGCTCAGCGTGGCCAAGGCACTGAACACCTATGGCGACTACTTCAGCCACCCGGGCTGGAAGAAGATCAACGTGGGCCACTAAGAGGCCAGCGTCAGCGGCTGACTCACCCTCCAGCGACAACGGGGCCGGCATCATGGCGATGCCGGCCCCGTTGTCGCGTGTGCCGCTTACGGATCAGTAATGGATCACGCTGCGGATCGACTTGCCTTCGTGCATCAGGTCAAACGCCTGGTTGATGTCTTCCAGCGGCATGGTGTGGGTGACGAAAGGCTCCAGCTGGATGGTGCCGTCCATCGCCTGCTCGACCATGCCGGGCAGCTCGGTACGGCCCTTGACGCCGCCAAAGGC
>JAAYCV010000271.1 GCA_012729605.1 Ramlibacter sp.
ATCTGCAGCGAACTGGCCGGCAGTATCCAGTAGTGCGGCAGGTTCCAGTTGCGTGGCAGCGGTTCGGTGAACCGTTGGTCGCTCCAGATCAGCTCCTCATTCAGGTAGAGCGCACCAGCCTGGCTGAGTGCATTGAGCGTGACGCCCACCGGCGTGGCACAGGCGTGCTGCCACTGGATGCGGTACCAGACGGTGCCGCTGTAGCCGATCCAGCGCTGCGTCCAGTGGTCGGGCAGGGTCACGCTTTCCCAGCCGCTGGTCGGACGCTGGTCAGGATGTTCGGGAGCACGCGCCGCCGCTACCGACAGGATCTGCGGGTCGCAGTGTGCGGTGCCCTGGTGTTCAGTCGCGGCAGGAATCGGAATCGTGAAGGCCGCTGCAGCCGGCTGCGGCAGCAGGAGCAGCAGCCAGCCGACGATCAGGACAGCAAGCCACGCGCACGCGCTTCGTAGACAGCACGTGTGCGTCCGGAAACGGCCAGCTTGCGGTAGATGTGCTTGATATGGCATTCGATCGTATGACGGGAGAGGAACAGGCGTTCGGCGATTTCGCGGTTGCTCAGGCCTTCGGCCACCAGTTGCAGGATGCCATATTCCCGCTTGGTCAGGGCCTCTTCGTCCGGATTCTGCCGGCTGCGCAGCGGTGGCGGGCTGGTTTTCTCGGGTTTCGGCGCATCTGTCAGCTGCTCCAGGATGCGTCTGGCGATGAAGGGATCGATCGGGGCACCGCCGCGCAGCACGCTGCGGATCGACAGCGCGATCTCCATATCGTCACGCTCCTTCAGCACATAGCCGGTGGCGCCGCACTTGAGCGCCTGCATGATGATGTCCTCGGTGCTCCAGGATGACACCACCAGGATGCTCAGTGCCGGATCCTGCTCGCGCATTTCGGTGATCAGATCCAGGCCGCTGCCATCCGGCAGGCCGAGATCGACCAGCGCCATGGCGGCCGGGTTCTGCGCCAGCCAGCGGCGTGCTTCGGCCAGGTTGGTGACAAATACCAGCGCCTCCTGGGTGTAGCCCAGCTGCAGCAACAGGCGCAGCAGCTTCTCGCGCATCAGCGACTCATCCTCCACGATCAGCACCGGGGCGGGCAGATAGTCAGTGGGCGTCAGGTTGAAGGGGGGCATGGGACTCTCGCAGGCAGAACAGACTTTGGACGGCATGGATGGCGCTCTGCAAGCGAGGACATCCATGCTGTTCACCATAGGTGATCGCCATGACGCATGCAATCCCCATAAACCGTGTATTCGGTCAGGCGGGGTTGGCCTCCTGCAGCGGCTGGCCCAGGCTCTTGAGGATGTCGCGCACCAGCAGGGCCCGGTCCAGCGGTTTTTCCAGCGCACGCTCGATGCGCAGCTTCTCGTTGCCGGCCAGCTTGATGTGCTTGTTCTTCTGGATCAGCTGGATGATAGCCATCGGGTCTACCGGCGGATTCGGCTTGAAGGTGATGGTGATCACGGTCGGCGCCGCCTCTACCTTGAGCACGCCGTAGGGCTGGCTCATCACGCGCAGCTTGTGTACGTAGACCAGGGTTTCGGCCTGCTGCGGCAGCTTGCCGAAGCGGTCCACCAGCTCTTCCAGCAGGCGATCGACCTGATCGGTGGTCTTGGCCGTGGCCAGCTTCTTGTAGAAGCTCAGGCGCAGGTGCACGTCGCCGCAGTAGTCATCCGGCAGCAGCGCCGGCGCATGCAGGTTGATCTCGGTCACGGCCTGCAGCGGCGACAGCAGATCCGGCTCCTTGCCGGCCTTGAGCTGTTCCACCGCCTCGGACAGCATCTCGTTGTAGAGCTGGAAGCCGATTTCCATCATGTTGCCGCTCTGGTTGTCACCCAGCACCTCGCCGGCACCGCGGATTTCCAGGTCGTGCATCGCCAGGTAGAAGCCGCTGCCCAGCTCCTCCATCTGCTGGATCGCTTCCAGCCGCTGCTGCGCCTGCTTGGTCAGGCTGTCGAGATCGGGCACCATCAGGTAGGCATAGGCCTGGTGGTGGCTGCGGCCGACTCGGCCACGCAGCTGGTGCAGCTGCGCCAGGCCGAACTTGTCGGCGCGGCTGATCAGGATGGTGTTGGCGCTCGGCACGTCGATGCCGGTCTCGATAATGGTCGAGCACAGCAGGATGTTGTGGCGTTGCGCCACGAATTCGCGCATCACGCGTTCCAGCTCACGCTCCGGCATCTGGCCGTGCGCCACCGCGATGCGTGCTTCGGGCAGGATTTCCTGCAGCCGCTGGCGCCGGTTTTCGATGGTATCGACCTCGTTGTGCAGGAAATAGACCTGGCCGCCGCGCATCAGTTCGCGCAGCACCGCTTCACGGATCACGCCGCTGCTTTCGCTGCGCACAAAGGTCTTGATCGCCAGCCGGCGCTGCGGCGCCGTGGCAATCACGCTCAGGTCGCGCAGGCCTTCCAGCGCCATGCCCATGGTGCGCGGGATCGGCGTCGCGGTCAGCGTCAGCACATCGACCTCGGCGCGCATCTGCTTCATCTGCTCCTTGTGGCGCACGCCAAAGCGGTGCTCTTCGTCGATGATCAGCAGGCCCAGGTTCTTGAAGCTGACCTCGCTCGACAGCAGCTTGTGCGTGCCGACCACGATATCGACCGTGCCATCGGCGATACCCTTGATGGCCGCTGTCACCTCCTTGCTGGAACGGAAGCGAGAAATTTCGGCAATGCGGATCGGCCACTTGGCGAAGCGGTCCTTCAGCGTCTGGAAATGCTGTTCCGCCAGCAGCGTGGTTGGCGCCAGGAAGGCGACCTGCTTGCCGCCGGTGACGGCAACAAAGGCGGCGCGCAACGCGACTTCGGTCTTGCCAAAGCCGACATCGCCGCAGACCAGCCGGTCCATCGGGCGCGGGCTGACCATGTCCTGGATCACGGCGTGGATAGCGGCCAGCTGGTCGGCAGTTTCGTCAAAGCCGAAATCGTTGGCAAACACCTCGTAGTCGGCGGCGCTGAAACGGAACGGGTAGCCTTCGCGCGCGGCACGGCGGGCATAGATATTGAGCAGTTCGGCAGCGGTATCGCGCACCTGTTCGGCGGCCTTGCGCTTGGCTTTCTCCCACTGCGTGCCGCCCAGCTTGTGCAGCGGCGCATCTTCCGCACTGACGCCGGAGTAGCGGCTGATCAGGTGCAGCTGGCTGACCGGCACGTAGAGCGTGGCATCGCCGGCGTATTCGAGGTGCAGGAATTCTTGCAATGCCGCCGAACCGTCCGGGTTCTTCTGGCCCACATCCATATTGATCAGGCCCTGGTAACGGCCAATGCCGTGCGCGCTGTGCACCACCGGGTCGCCAACCTTGAGCTCACTCAGGTCCTTGATCAGGGTATCGATATCGCTGACCTGCTCCTGGCGACGGCGGCGGCGATGCTGGATGCCGCCACTGCCGGCAAACAGCTCGGCTTCGGTAATCAGGTCAATGCCAAGCTCGTTCCAGGCAAAGCCTTCCATCAGCGGCGATGCTGCCAGGCCGACCTTCTCGCCGTTGTCGAGGAACTCCTGCAGGCTGTCGATCGCCACTGGCTGCAGATGGCTGGCGCGCAGGAAATCGAGCAGGCTTTCGCGGCGACCGGCACTTTCGGCCAGCAGCAGCACGCGGTGCGGACTGGCCTGCACATGGCCCTGCAGGCGCAGCAGCGGATCCTCGCTGCCACGCGCGGCCGATACGTCAGGCAGCGGGGCAAACTCGGGGTAGAGGCCAGTATCGCCGCCATGCGGGCGCAGCGACAGCTGCGGAAAGCGCCTGGCCGCGCCAAAGAACTGCTCCTCGCTCAGGAACAGTGCTTCCGGCGGCAGCGCCGGACGCTCCGGGTCGCCGGCCATCAGGCGATAGCGTTCGCGCGTGTCCTGCCAGAAGCGCTGGAACGGTTCCTCCAGCGCATCGTGCAGCACCAGCGTGCTGCCTTCGGGCAGGTAGTCGAACACGGTGGCGGTTTCGTCAAAGAACAGCGGCAGGTAGTACTCGATACCGGCGGTGGCCAGGCCTTCGCCCATGTCCTTGTAGATGCGGCTGCGCGTCGGGTCGCCCTCCATCAGCTCGCGCCACTTGCTGCGAAAGCGCGAGCGTGCCGCATCGTCCATCGGGAACTCGCGCCCCGGCAGCAGGCGCACTTCCTGCACCGGCTCCAGGCTGCGCTGGCTGTCCGGGTCAAAGGTGCGGATGCTGTCAATCTCGTCATCGAACAGGTCGACGCGATACGGCTGTGCGGCACCCATCGGGTACAGGTCGATCAGGCTGCCGCGCACCGCGTATTCGCCGGGGCTGACCACCTGGCTCACATGGGCGTAGCCGGCCATGCCGAGCTGGCGCCGCAGCGCGGCTTCATCGAGCTGCTGGCCGGTCTTGAAATGGAAGGTGTAGCCGGCCAGGAAGGCAGGTGGACCCAGCCGGTAGAGCGCCGTGCTGGCCGGGATCAGCACCACATCGGCACCGTCATGCTTGTCATGCTGGCTGATGCGCCACAGCGTTGCCAGGCGCTCGCTGATCAGGTCCTGGTGCGGCGAAAAATGGTCGTAGGGCAGGGTTTCCCAGTCCGGGAACAGCACGCAGCGCAGCGCCGGATCAAAAAACGGCAGTTCGTCCAGCAGGCGCTGGGCATCGGCCGCGTCCGAGGTGACGATGGCCATGCAGCGGCCTTCGGCCTTGTCGCGCGCGGCGAATCGGGCCAGCAGGGCGGCATCGGCCGAAGCCAGCGGGCGCGGCATGGCGTGGCGCTGGCCAGGAGTGAGCTTTGGGAGTTTCATGAGCGGTGCAGTACAAACAAGGCTACCCATCGGCCTGGGCAGGGCGATGGGGAATCGTGCCATTTTAAAAGAGCTGCAGGGCAGCCGCATGACGTGTTGCGCAAGGCACAATGCAGGACATGGACACCCCTCGCATGCATGCCCTGATTCCCTGTGCCGGCACCGGCAGCCGTACCGGTGCCAGCATTCCCAAGCAATACGTCGCCGTGGCCGGCCAGCCCATGCTCTGGCACACCGTGGCTGCCTTCGATGCCTGCACGCAGATTGATGCCATCCTGCTGGTACTGGCTCCGGACGATGCCCATGGTGACGCCGTGCCATTGCCGGCTGGCAAGCTGCAGCGTGCCCGTGTTGGCGGCAACAGCCGTGCCGAAAGTGTGCGCAACGGCCTGCGCCATTTGCGTGCCCAGGGCGTGCCCGATCACGACTGGGTGCTGGTACACGATGCGGCGCGCTGCCTGCTGACGCCGGCGCAGATCAGCCAGCTGATCACGGCCTGTGCCGATGATGCCGTGGGCGGCCTGCTGGCACTACCGCTGCCCGATACCCTCAAGCAGCAGGACGAGGCAGCCCGCGTGCAGGCCACCATCCCGCGCAGCGACAAGTGGCTGGCGCAGACGCCGCAGATGTTCCGCCTAGGCCTGCTGCTGCAGGCGCTTGAAGACAGCCTGCAGCACACGCCGGACGCCATCACCGATGAATCCAGCGCGATCGAACTGGCCGGCCTGCAACCGCAGCTGGTGCAGGGCAGCGCCTGGAACTTCAAGGTTACCTATCCCGATGATTTTGCGCTGGCCGAAGCCGTGCTCCAGGCACGCGCCGCTGCCAGCCATGGGACAATCCAGCCATGACAACTGCCACTTTTCCTCCATTCCGTATCGGTGAAGGCTGGGATACGCACCAGCTGGTCGCCGGCCGCGAGCTCTGGCTCGGTGGCGTGCTGGTGCCGCATGACAAGGGTCTGCTCGGCCATTCCGATGCCGATGTGCTGCTGCATGCCATCACCGACGCGCTGCTCGGTGCTGCCGGCATGGCCGATATCGGTACGCTGTTCCCCGATACCGATGCCGCCTTCCAGGGCGCCGATTCGCGCGTGCTGCTGCGCGAAGCCATGCGCCGCGTGCGCGAGGCCGGCTGGCAGGTCGGCAATGTGGACTGCACCGTGATCGCGCAAAAGCCCAAGCTGGCGGCCTACAAGCCGGCGATCGCCGAAAGCATTGCCGCCTGTCTTGGTATTACGCGCGAGCAGGTCAACGTGAAAGCGAAAACGGCGGAAAAACTCGGCCCGGTCGGGCTGGAGCAGAGCATGGAAGCCCGCGCCGTGCTGCTGCTGTTTCCGCTGGCCTGATCTACCGGCTTACTTGGCCTTGGGCATGCGCAGGTCGGCGCGCAGGCCGCCGTCCTTGCCATTG
>JAAYCV010000272.1 GCA_012729605.1 Ramlibacter sp.
CGACCCTGATCTGGGCACGCCGGAGGGTGATCGCCTGGATATTCTGGCCACGCTGGTGCAAGCCTACGAGGCCAAGCACGTGCCCATCACTGCGCCGGATCCGGTGGAAGCCATCAAATTCCGGATGGATCAGAGCGGTCTGTCCGTCAAAGATCTTGAGCCGATCATCGGCAAAAGCAACCGCGTCTACGAAGTCCTGAGCCGCAAGCGCCCGCTGACGCTGGCCATGATCCGACGACTGCACAAGAGCCTGGGCATCCCGGCCGATGTGCTGATTGCGGAAACGGCCGCAGGGTGATCATCAAGCACTGAGCTTGGCTTCCACGGTGAACAGCGTTGTCATGGGGTCATCTGCTGAGGAGAAGAAGATGCACTACCCCGTGATGACTGAACGGCAACTTGCCTTCCGCTGGAAGATCAGCCTGAAAACCCTGCGGCGCTGGCGCCTCGATGGCGAGGGGCCAGTCTGGCACAAGTTGTTTCAACACGTCCGTTACCACGAGGCGGACGTTCTCGAGTTCGAACGCCAGAGCGCCCAGCACTGGACGGCGATCCTTGGAGATGGTGACCGTGTCCCGCGCGCTGTGACTCATCCGCCGAAGGCCGAAGGCGACCCTCAACCTTCCGATGCCACCGAGCCCGAACTGCAGTACATCAGTGTCAAGGAGATCGTCGAGGCGACCAGCCTGCCTGCGCACCTGTTCACTGACCGAATCGAGCGAGAGCGAAAGCGCATCCCACATCTGCTGCTGGTCAGGAACCTGCGTTTTTCGATGGATGCCATCCTGCAATGGGAACTGGCGAACAGCGTTCGGGGTGGCGTACCGGAAGCTGTGGTGCAAATCGTCGAACCAGAGCCTGAACCGGACGCCTCGGGTCGTGTGCCGCGCTGGCATGAACTCGTGAGGGAGCAGGACGGAGAACGGTGCGATTCCGTTCGGTAGCCTGAACAGATGTCCCCTCTTTTGGCCCAAAGTCCACCATTTCGGCCATTTGTCCCTTGAAGGTGGAGCACGGAACCGAACCCGCGTCCGCGCTCCGACGTAAATAGTAACGCGCCTGGCCCTTTGGACACGGCTTAGAGAACTTGGCCGTTTCGAGCCGGATAGTGGTCGCCAGTACGCGGCCGTTCCAGCGCGCTATTTCGCGGCCACGCCGCGCAAAACGAGCTTTCACTGATCGGAGTTTTCCGTATCCGGTCACTTTTGGTCGCCGATATGACATTTATGCACTATCCTGTCCCCAAGGGACTTCCCGTCAACTGTTTTCTGCAGACAGCAGCCGTTGATCATGCACGCATCTTCTTCTCCTGCTGATCACGCTCGGGCGTGACCTCTTCTCGACTGGCGGCATTGCAATGGACAAGGACAGAACAGACTGCCTTTCCCCAATCGGCCTTGTTCGGCACTGTGGTGCCGGGGCCATGCGACTAACCGCTCCGGCTGGCCTCAATCGTTCATCGGCGCGACCGGGGCGCGGGGATCAGCCGCGACACCCTTCATGGTCGGCCATCAGGTTAGCCAGGCTCTCAGCCGGTCGGTCTGACCTGTTTTGCCTATCGCTTGCGCGCAGTCATTGCTTCATCGTTGCCTTTGTTGCCCTGGACTCAGGCCGCCGGTTGCTCGGCCGTCTGCCCCCACTGGCGCCAGGCTTCAGGGCTGTACGCCTCGCCCTTGGCCAGCACCGCCCACAGTTGGCGGGCGTGCTTGTTGGCGATGGCCACCAGCGTCTTGTGGTAACCCACCCGGGCGTTCAGGCCCACGATCCATTGCTGCAGCCGGGTGAGCGTGTCCGGTGCGCTGCGCGCCTTGCGCAAGGTGGCCGCGAACACGCTGCGCGCCCCTTGCACGAGCAAGCTTCGCAGGTAGCTGTCGCCGCGCCGGGTGATGCGTCCGAGCTTCGGCTTCCCACCGCTGGAGTACTGGCTCGGTGTGAGTCCCAGCCAGGCGGCGAACTGGCGACCATTGCTGAACATTCTCGCATCGCCCACGCTGGCCGTGATCGCGTCGGCGGTGAGTTGCCCCACGCCGGGCAGTTCGCGCACCCGCCGGGCGGCGGCATCCTTAGCCTGCTGCGCGGCGATCTGCCGGTCGCACTCGCCGATGCGGGCATCGAGCGCATCGAGTTGGTCGCGCACGCTCTGGATCAGGTGGCGCACGATCATGGGCTGGGCGGTGTCGAACTCGTGTTCGGCCAGCCAGCGCCGCAGCCGCGTGGCACCGGGCTCGACCACCATGCCGAACTCGGCGAGCACACCGCGGATGCGGTTCAACAGCGCCGTTCTCTCCTCGATCCAGCCCAGACGCAGGCTGTGCCAGGCCAGCCGCTGTTGCTGGGCTTCGGTCTTGACCGCGATGAAGCGCATGCCCGGCGCGTGCAGCGCGGCCAGGATCGCCGCCGCATCGGCCCGGTCGTTCTTGACCGCCTGGCGCTTGCGGTAGGCGCGCACGAAATCGGCCGCCATCAGCCGCGGCGCCAGGCCCAGCGCCGCCATCGTGCGGCCCCAGCAGTGCGCGCCGCTGCACGCTTCCATGCCGATCACCGTGCCGCGCGGCAGCGACGACAGCCACGCCAGAAAGCCGCAACGATTGAACTCGCGCGTCTCGATCACGCGCCCCATGCCGTCGCCCACGCAGGCCACGAACACGTTCTTTGCCAGATCCACCCCGATCGTCGTAGCATTCATTTGGACTTCCCCTTTCGCTCATCCAGATTGACATTCAGCGATGCAATCTTGGCACTTCGATGCCGGGCCGAACAGGCCAACGGCGCAAGTGGGAAGTCCCTTTGTAGTCGTTC
>JAAYCV010000273.1 GCA_012729605.1 Ramlibacter sp.
CAAGTCTGACCAGCACCGGTGAACTCCGACGGCACGACGTGCGGCGCAGCGCTCAGGTTCGCATCAGCGCTGTAGTTCTTGGCGTTGTAGACCAGATAACGCTGCGTATTCCAGGTTTCCAGGGTGGCATTGGTCTTGCCGAAGGGCACGAGGAAGCCATCGCGGTACCACACGTAGAGGTAGGTCACACCCGAAGTGGACGTGCTCTGCGCGCCGTCAACCGTGCAGACCAGATTGTCCGTGCCGGCGGCGCTGGCCGGGTTGAGCGTCACCGTGGTAGCCGGCGTCGGCCCGAGCGAGGTCGACCCTTCTTCCATGAATAGGTGTACGTAGTACGGCGTTGCCGCCGTCACACTGCTGCCGTATTCCTTGGTGTTGGCCAGGCTGATCTGCACGAAGTAGATACCCGGATCCAACAGCTGGTCGAAGCGGGCATAGCGAGTACCACCGATGCCAATCGGGTTGCCGAAGTCATCATTGCGGTGCAACTGCACGCCCTGCTGGTTGTAGAGCACCAACTGGGTATCCACGCCGAAGTCCAACTCGGCCTGGTGGTAGCGGTTGTACATCTCGCTATTGGTGTTGGTTTCGAAGAGCACGCGCTTCTTGTTGTTGCTCATGGTCTCGGGCACCAGGAACCACATCCAATCCACATCGCCAGCTTCGTGGAAGTAATGCCGCTGGATATTGCCATCCGCCATACTGGACTCCACATCCTTGGGCAGGATGCGATTGGCCATAGAGCGAGTGCTGTTGTTTTCGTAGGCCATGGTGGCACCGGCGGTGGTGCCGCCGTCAGCGATGCTAGCCTGGATGGCCAGGGCGTTACTCATCACGGTCGTGCTGGTGGCGCCGTAGACGTCCATGCTGAAGACAGCGACCGAGATGCGGTTGTCCGCTGCCATAGCCGTGCCCGCAGCCGGGAAGTACGGCAGGGTCTCGCCAGCGGCGGCCACGCCGTTGACATACCACTGGTACTGGAAGCTGAAGACGTGGCCGTCGTCATCAAGGCTGTCTTCGTAGCCTGGCGCGCTCACGTTCGCGATCAGGATGGAATTGACGTCCGCCTGACTAGGCGTGATGCTGACGTTGACCGGATGCGGCGGCCTGGCGCCGGCAGCGGTGCCGCTGCCGGACGAGGCGTCGTCATCGTAGGTCCCGCCAACCACGCGGAACAGCATATTCCGGCTGTACTCGGCCGTCGGCGGTATGGCACGACTGGTCATGCCATTTTCGGTGTAGTAGGCCTTGAAGGACCAGACATCGCCCTTGACCGTGACATCCCTGAAGGTGCCGTCGTCATTGGTCACCCGGCCGGGCATGGTGAAGGTCCACGCCGTGCCGCCGGCCTGCTGATCCGTGCTGTAGAGCGTCAAGTTGCGGTACCACTCGATGTGGATGCTGCCCGTGCGCGCCGTCGCCGACGACAGACTGACGACCAGGTCGTTGCCGGGCACTGGGCTCAGCGGCGTGAAGGACACGAAGTTGAGTGGCGCTAGCAGCGTGCTAGCCGGGCCCGCATTGGACTCCCTGACCACCAGCAGCCGTGTTTCCACCTCGCTGGCCTTGCCACTGTCATTAAGCGCCAGGACCGCCAGCACCAAGGCGTTGCCCACCTTGACGCGGTTGCGAACCTGATAGAGGTCCAGTTCCGAGCCCGTGGCGACCAGGTGATCGGCGACGCTGTCGCCGGCCGTCGTCACCAACGTGCCTTCACTGTAGCTATAGCCGCCAGCCATGGCCGCAATGGCCTGCGTCGAATTATCGAAGGCCAGCCAGTAGTACTGGTAGCTGAAGGCGTTGTCGTCAGGATCGACTGAGCCGGAGGCCGTAACGTTGACAATGTCAAAGAGACTCTTGTCAGCGCTATCGCTCAAGGGCCGGTAGCACTCGCGGGCTTCCTTGACCTTGACGACCGCAGTGTTGATGCTGACGGCCACATCACTAACGTTGGTGGAAACC
>JAAYCV010000274.1 GCA_012729605.1 Ramlibacter sp.
CGCGCCTACCACCACACCTACGGCCTGCCGGTGCTTACCACCAACTGCAGCAACAACTACGGCCCCTACCACTTCCCGGAAAAACTCATCCCGCTGATGATCGTCAACGCCCTTGCCGGCAAGCCGCTGCCGGTCTATGGCGACGGCATGCAGGTGCGTGACTGGCTCTACGTCACGGATCATTGCAGTGCCATTCGCCGCGTGCTCGAAGCCGGCCAGCTGGGCGAAACCTACAACGTCGGTGGCTGGAACGAAAAACCCAATATCGAAATCGTCCAGACCATCTGCCGCCTGCTGGACCAGCTGCGCCCGCGTGCCGACGGCAAGAGCTACGCCGAACAGATTACCTACGTCACCGACCGTCCCGGCCACGACCGCCGCTACGCCATTGATGCGCGCAAGCTGGAGCGTGAACTCGGCTGGCGCCCGGCTGAAACCTTCGACACCGGCATCGCCAAGACCGTGCAGTGGTACCTGGACAACCCGACCTGGGTGCACAATGTCCAGAGCGGAGCCTACCGCGACTGGGTCAGCCAGCACTACCAGCAGGGCTGAGCCATGGCAAAACGCATCCTGCTGCTGGGCAAGAATGGCCAGGTCGGCTGGGAGCTGCAGCGCAGCCTGGCCCCGCTGGGGGAACTCTGGGCGCTCGGCCGTGACGCGGTCAGCAACCCGCACTGGCAGGGGCAGCCCCTGCACGGTGATCTGGCCGATCCCGACGCGTTGGCACGCACCGTACAGCTGCTGCAACCTGATGTCATCGTCAACGCCGCCGGCTACACCGCGGTGGACAAGGCCGAAAGCGAACCCGAACTGGCCCACACCATCAACGCCAGCGCCGCAGGCGTGCTGGCACAACAGGCGCAGGCGCTGGGTGCACTGCTGGTGCACTACTCCACCGACTACGTGTTTGACGGCAGCGGCCAACAGCCCTGGCCGGTCGATGCGGCCACCGGGCCGCTCAACGTCTATGGCCACAGCAAGCTGGCCGGTGAACAGCAGATCCGCGCCAGCGGCACGGCGCACCTGATTTTCCGCACCAGCTGGGTCTATGCCGCACGCGGCGGCAACTTTGCCAAGACCATGCTGCGCCTGGCGCAGGAGCGTGATGCGCTCAACGTCATCAACGACCAGTGGGGCGCGCCCACCGGCGCTGAACTGATCGCCGATGTGACGGCACATGCCGTGCGCCAATACCTGGCCGGCGATACGGCTTGCACCGGCACCTACCATCTGGCCGCCAGTGGCGAAACCAGCTGGCACGGCTACGCGCAGCATGTGCTGGCGCAGGCACATCGCCAGGGCGTGGCCCTGCGTGTCGTGCCCGAGGCCGTCGTCGCCATCCCGTCCAGCGCCTACCCGGTGCCGGCGCAACGCCCGGCCAACTCGCGCCTGGACACCACGCGCCTGCAGCAGGTGTTTGGCCTGACGCTGCCAGCCTGGCAGCAGGGCGTGGACCGTATGCTGCAAGAAATCCTGGCCTGAGGCCAGCACAAGCGACAAGGTTTGACCATGACCATCCAACGCAAGGGCATCATCCTCGCCGGCGGCTCCGGCACCCGCCTGCACCCGGCCACCCTGGCCATCAGCAAGCAGCTGCTGCCGGTGTACGACAAGCCCATGATCTACTACCCGCTCAGCATCCTGATGCTGGCCGGCATCCGCGAGATCCTGGTCATCTCCACGCCGCAGGACACACCGCGTTTCCAGCAACTGCTGGGCGATGGCTCGCAGTGGGGCATCACGCTGCAATACGCCGTACAACCCAGCCCGGACGGTCTGGCGCAAGCCTTCCTGATCGGCGAAGACTTTATCGGCAACGATCCCTGCGCGCTGGTACTGGGCGACAACATCTACTACGGCCACGACATTGCGATCCTGCTGCAGCAGGCCAATGCACGCACCAGCGGTGCCACCGTCTTTGCCTACCATGTGCAGGATCCCGAGCGCTACGGTGTGGTCGAATTCGATGCCCAGGGCAAGGCCATCGGCATCGAGGAAAAACCGGCCCAGCCCAAGTCCAGCTATGCCGTCACCGGCCTCTACTTCTACGACAACGACGTGATCGAGATCGCGAAAAACGTCAAACCCAGCGCGCGCGGCGAATTGGAAATCACCAGCGTCAACCAGACCTACCTGGAGCGCGGCCAGCTGCAGGTGCAGACCATGACGCGTGGCTACGCCTGGCTCGATAC
>JAAYCV010000275.1 GCA_012729605.1 Ramlibacter sp.
GGCCGCTTCATGCCAATTAATGCATTTACGGTCGTTCGCGACTCCCCCATGATGGGCCTCCCCGAAAAACTCACGACGGTCCATGTTCATCGAGCTTGCCAAAGGTGTCGCCCTGCTGCTGGCGCTGTGTTTTCTGCACGGCTTCAATGTGAGGCTATGGCGTCAGCGCCCGCTTGCGGGGCAGTTCGTCTCCGGACTCATCTTCGGCGGCGTCTGCGCGGTGGGCATGCTCACGCCGCTGGTGCTGGTGCCGGGCGTGATCTTCGATGCGCGCTCGGTGGTGCTCAGCATGGCCGGACTGTTCGGCGGCCCGCTGGTGGCCGGCGTCGCGGCGCTCATGGCGGCAGGGGTACGGCTGTGGCTGGGCGGACTGGGAACGGAGACGAGCCTGCTGGTGATCATGCTGTGCACCGCGTCGGGCCTGGCGTATCATCAGGCGCGCGCGCGGGTGGCTGGGGGTGAAGGCGACCACGCTGGCATGCTTCGGCTTCCTGCTGCACCTGGCGGTGGTGGCCCTGTTCCAGTTGCTGCCCCCCGACGTGGTACGGAGCGTCAACGAGACGGTCGCCCTGCCTTTCGTGCTCACCTTCACCGTCGCCACGGTGGTGCTCGGGCTGCTGCTGCGCGACGTGGAGGAGCGCCTGGCCACCGCACAGGCCCTCGCGGACACGGCGGCCCGGCTGCGCGCGATCACCCAGGCCATTCCCGACGTGCTGCTGGTGCTCGATGAACGCGGGCGCTGCGCAGAGGTGCTGTCGGCCGATTTGCCGCAACTGGCCGGCAAGTGCCTGCATGACGTGCTGCCTGCCGCGCAGGCCGACCGTTTCAGGGCGCTGGTCGGCGACACTCTGCGCTCGGGCCGCATGCATGGCATCGAGTACGAGATACGGACGCATGCGGGTGTGCGCCACTACGAGGGGCGTGCCCAGCCCCTGGGCACGCTGGTGAACGGCCAGGCTGCGGTGGTCTTTCTGGCGCGCGACATCACCGAGCGCAAACTGGCCGAGAGTGCCCTGCGTGAGTCGGAGCTGCGTTTTCGCTCGGTGCTGCGCAACATCCCGTCCATCTCGGTACAGGGCTACCTGGAGGATGGCACCACGACCTACTGGAACAAGGCGTCGGAGCGGCTTTACGGCTACACGGAAGAGGAGGCGATGGGCAGCAAGCTGCTGGATCTGATCATTCCGCCCTCCATGCACGACGCGGTACGCGCGGAAATGCGCCGCATGTTCGCCACCGGCGAGGTGGCTCCGGCGGGAGAGGTGCAACTGCAGCGCAAGGACGGCTCGCTGGTGGATGTGCTCTCCAGCCACGCCTTCATCCACGTGCCCGGCCAGCCGCCGGAGGTGTTCTGCATCGACATCGACATCTCGGGCCGCAAGGCTGCCGAGGAGGAGGCCCGCTACCTGGCGTTCTACGATGCGCTCACGCAACTGCCCAACCGTCGCCTGCTGGTGGATCGTCTGCAGCAGGCGACGGTCAACGGCATGCGTTCGGGGCTGAGCACTGCGGTGTTCTTCGTGGACGTGGACAACTTCAAGACCCTGAACGACACCCGGGGCCACGAAGTCGGCGATCTGCTGCTGCAACAGATCGCCGACTGCCTGTGCGAGTGTGTGCGCGAGCAGGATACCGTGGCGCGCCTGGGGGGCGACGAGTACGTGGTGGTGGCGCAGAACCTGAGCGGCGAAGCGCCCGAGGCCGCTGCCCAGGCCCGCATGCTGGGCGAGCTGATTCTGGCCCGGCTGCGCCAGCCCTGGACCCTGGCCGGGCGTGAACATCATCTCTCGGTCAGCATCGGGGTGACGCTGCTGAGCGGCCGCCCGGAGCCCGTGGATGAAGTGCTCAAGCAGGCGGACATGGCCATGTACCGGGCCAAGGACGCCGGGCGCAATACGCTGCGCTTCTTCGACCCCGACATGCAGCAGGCGGTGAACCGCCGCGCGATGCTGGAGGCCGAGCTGCGCAACGGCCTGCGCCAGGCGCAGTTCCTGCTGCTCTATCAGCCCCAGGTGGACCAGGATGGACGGGTGATCGGCGCCGAGGCCCTGGTGCGCTGGCAGCATCTGCTCCATGGCATGGTGTCGCCCGCCGAATTCATCCCGCTGGCCGAAGGGTCCGGCCTGATCCTGCCGCTGGGCCATTGGGTGATGGAAACCGCGCTGCGCCAGCAGGCCTGCTGGCGCAATGATCCGGCGCTGGCGCACCTGCACCTGGCCATCAACGTGAGCGCGCGCCAGTTCCTGCAGGAAGACTTCGTGGCGCAGGTCCTGGCGCTGCTGCGGGATACCGGCGCCGATCCCGCACGGATCAAGCTGGAGCTGACCGAAAGCATGCTGCTGCACAGCGTGGACAACGCCATCGCCACCATGAGCGCGCTCCAGGCCCATGGCCTGGGCTTCTCACTGGACGACTTTGGCACCGGCTACTCGTCGCTGAGCTATCTCCAGCGGCTGCCGCTGGACCAGATCAAGATCGACCAGGGCTTCGTGCGCGATGTGCTGCTGCATCCGAGCGATGCGGCCATCGCACGCACGATCATCATGCTGGCAGACAGCCTGGGCCTGGATGTGATCGCCGAAGGGGTGGAGACCTCGGCGCACCACCGGTTTCTGCTGGAGCACGGCTGCACGTCCTTCCAGGGCTACCTGTTCGGGCGTCCGATGGCGCTGGAGGCGTTCGAGCGGCAGGCGCGCGGGGATGGCTGACAGGCGGAAACGCC
>JAAYCV010000276.1 GCA_012729605.1 Ramlibacter sp.
CACTTGTTCCACGACGGCCAACTTGAAGGCTAGCGTGTAATCGCGCTGTGTGCGCTTGACCCTTGTTTCCATGACTCTTTCCTTTCCTGATGAAGAAAAGTGTCAACCTATGGCAGGACGGGTCATGTGCAAAAGAAAAGCGCCCAGGCCTTTCGAGCCTAAGCGCTTGAATTTGCACCACTTTTGAAGTGGTGGCTCGGGGCGGAATCGAACCACCGACACGCGGATTTTCAATCCGCTGCTCTACCAACTGAGCTACCGAGCCTTTGAAGCTGCTAAGTATAACGGGTTTTTGGCATTTTTTGCAAGTCCTGCAAAAAATTTGTCATCCAGGCCTCAACCGGCTGCCTGCTTCTTCTCGCGTGCAATGTCCACGCCCAGCTGCTTGAGCTTGCGGTACAGGTGGGTGCGCTCCAGGCCGGTCTTCTCGGCGACGCGGGTCATGGAGCCATTTTCGCGCTGCAGGTGGTAGATGAAGTAGCAGCGCTCGAACTCGTCGCGCGCGTCACGCAGCGGCTTGTCCAGGTCGAAGCTCTGGAAACTGTTCTGCACGGCCATGCCGGTCGGTGCCGCAGCGACCGGCTGGTAGGCTGGCGCGACCATGGCAGGCGCACCCACTGCCGGCACGGCGCTATCGGCGGCAGCCATCACCGGCGCCGGTGCAGCAGCCATGGGCGGCGGCGCACTGACCGTCTCGGCCGGACGACCGCCATCCCGGGCCAGCCCCAGCTGCACTGCCTTGAGCAGCTTCTGCATGGTGATCGGCTTTTCCAGGAAGGCCTGGGCACCGATGCGCGTGGCCTCGACTGCGGTATCGATGGTGGCGTGGCCACTCATCATGATCACCGGCATGGTCAGCAGCCCCTGGCCGGACCATTCCTTGAGCAGGGTCACGCCGTCGGTATCGGGCATCCAGATGTCGAGCAGCACCAGATCGTAGTTGCTCTGCTGGCGTGCCTGACGCGCCTCGGCGGCATTCTCCGCCAGGTCCACCGCGTGCCCTTCGTCGTTCAGGATCTCGGAAAGCAGTTCCCGTATGCCGTGTTCATCGTCCACGACCAGAATCTTTGCCATCTTTGTACTTCCTCACCCGGGGAATCCGGAATGTGTTGCGACAATGATACAGGCATTGTGCCACAAGCACACCGCCTCCGTCAGGCTGATGCAGCAGCCGGCGATTCCACCTGTTCCGGCAGCGGCGGAAACAGCAGGCTAACCTGCGCACCGCTGATATCGCCCACCGGTTCACGGTTGCCGACCTTGAGCCGCGCGCCATGTTCGTCGGCAATCTTCTTCACCACAGCCAGCCCCAGGCCGGTGCCCTTGGACTTGGTCGTGACATACGGTTCAAACGCACGCACCAGGATATGCTCGGGGAAACCGCCGCCCTCGTCCTTGATCGACAGCCGCACGCGGCGCGTCATCGGGCGCCACTGCGTCTGCAGCAGCACCGGCCGATGCACCAGGCCGGCGTGCTCGTGAGCATCCTGCGCGTTCTGCACCAGGTTGTGGATCACCTGGCGCAGCTGCTGGGCGTCAGCCATCACCGGCTGGCATTCCGGATCCAGCTCCATCACCACCGGCACGGACTGGGCAGTTTCCGTGGCCTCGTACATCTGCACCACATCGGTCACCAGCGCATTCAGGTCGGTCCGCGCCAGCTCGGCCGTGGGCAGGCGGGCATAGTCGCGGAACTCGTTCACCAGTCGCTTCATGGCATCCACCTGCTCGACGATGGTGCGCACCGACTTGGCCAGGATCGCCTGCTGCTGTTCCGGCAGGCTGTCCATCAGCTTGATTTCCATGCGCTCGGCTGACAGCTGGATCGGCGTCAGCGGGTTCTTGATCTCGTGCGCCAGCCGGCGCGCCACCTCGCCCCAGGCCTGCGCGCGCTGCGCCGAGATGATCGCCGAGATGTCCTCGAACACCAGCAGGCGTGCGCCCTGCAGTTCCGGCACCGGCAGCTTCACGCCCCGCAGCATCAGCGTGGTATTGTCCTGCTGCAGCCCGGCATGCGATCCCGGGTTCAGCTCCACGGTCTGCTGCCAGTACTCGGAGGTGGTCTTGCTGCGGAAGCGCTCTTCCAGCAGCTCCTCGTCCTGTTCCGGCGCCGTCTCTTCTTGCGGCGGCAGGGGCTCCTCGCCCTCCTGCATCAGTTCGAACTGGCTGGCCACCGCCAGCGCCAGCTGCTCCAACCCGGCAAAACCAGCCAGTTCGTGGCCAATCAGGTCCGATTCCGTGACCTGCAGAATGCGCTCCGCCGCCGGGTTGACCGACAGCACATGGCCTTCGCCATCCAGCACCATCACGCCACTGCTCAAGTTGTCCAGGATCGTCTGCAGCTCGGCGCGCGAGGCATCGAGTTCGGCCACGCTGCTGGTCAGCGCCTGCTGCGCATCGGCCAGCTGCTGCGTCATCATCGAGAACGAACGCGTCAGGCCGCCCAGCTCGTCATCCACCTCATAGACCTGCTTCGGACTCAGGTCGCCCTGCGCCACCTGCTTCACGCCCTCGGCCAGCATCAGCAAGGGCCGCGCCAGCTGGGTCGCCAGCACCGCCGCCAGCAGCACGGCCCCAAACACCGCCAGGATCAGCGTCAGCGTCAGCGTGCCAATGAACATGCGCGTCATGCCGCTGCGTGCCAGCGCGCGCTCCTGGTATTCGCGGTTGGCATCCTGCACCATCAGCGCGTTCTGCAGCAGCTCCTGCGGCAGCGGCTGCACCACCTGCAGGATCCAGGCCTGCTCCAGCAGGCCAAAGCCGCTGGAACGCACCATGGTGTAAGCGACGATGCGGGCATGGCGGCTGAGCTGCTGCTGCAGCTTCTGCTCGGTCTGCGCGTCGGTGATATCGGCATCGGTCGATGCCTCCAGCCCTTCGATGCTGGCCAGCACCGGCTTCTGCTGCAGCTCGGCAAGCAGTTCGGGCGAAGGCGCAATCGCACTGGCGGTGAACAGCGCGCCACCGGCACTGGCAATGCGTTCGCCACTCTGCGACCACAGCATCATGTGCTCGGCATTCTGCTGCTGGCGCAGACGTTCCAGCTCCAGGTTCAGGTTGAACACCGGCGTGTGCTCCAGCTGCTGGCCGGCGGCCTGGGTCTTGATCGCTGCATCGTGCGTCATGGTGTCGAGCACGTTGCGGCCCAGGTTCAGGCCAGCCCCGAGCGCGGTTTCCACCTTCACGTCAAACCAGCTCTCGATCGAGCTGGTGACGAACTGGTAGGACACCAGGTAGATCAGCGCCCCCGGCACACTGGCCACCAGCACAAAGGCCGCGGCCAGTTTCAGCAGCAACTTGCTGCCGAAACGGCCGCGCCGGTAGCGCGACCAGACGCGCCAGCCCATCCACAGGATGATGGCAAACAGGAATACCGCCAGTACCAGGTTGACGACCAGCAGGCGCTCGAAGTGGGGTTCGTAGAGGGCGCTGTTGCCGGTCGCCTGTGCCAGCAGGAACATCATCACCAGCACGATCGACAGGATCAGCAGCAGGATCACCGGCACCGCCCAGCGCAGCGTCGCGCCGCTGGTCTTCCAGTAGCGGTCAAAGGACTTCAGCAAGCCCTGGCGTGGTGGGGAAGCCGGTCGGGACATAGTGCGCTGCCGCCTGACGGAACGCTCAGCCGCCCGGCGACACCAGCTCCTGCTGGTTCAGGCGGAAACTGCGGCGCGCCTCGATATTCCAGTCGGCCTGGCTGCTGGTGCCGATCTGCAGCGGCCGCTGCAGCTGGCTGATATCGAGCTGGAAGGACGCATCGACGGCAAAGCCGGCATCCTTGTCCCAGTCGGCACTCGGCAGCACTTCCCAGTTGGAAATGCGCTGGATCACGCTCAGCGCCTGCTGCAGCGTATCGTAGTTCTGGTTGACCACCACACCGGTCACGCCGCTGCGGTTGAACGGTTCGGTACTGAAATTCACACGCCACTTGCGCGTCAGTGGCTGATAGGCCAGGCGCATGTAGCGCTGGCGCTTGTGCACCTGCCGGTTGGACCAGTACCAGCGCTCCTGCACGGTATTGGTGCTGAACACGAAATACAGCGGCACGCCCTTGTTCAAGATTTCCTGCACGCCATCGGACAAGGCAAAGCGCACATTGCCGGTCATGCGCACCGCATCCTGCGTCAGTTCAAAGCGCACATTCTGGATCGATGCCGATGCGGCCCAGGCGGCCGGCAGGCCACCGGCCAGGCACAGCGTGGCCGCACCGGCAGCCCGCAGCACATGGCGGCGGGACAGCGGCGCGGGTTCAGTCGCGTTTGGCAAGCAGGGCATAGTAGAAACCGTCATGATCCATCAGGCCAGTCACAGCAGTGTCACCGGCCACCCCATTGTCCATGAGACGGGGAGTTCCGCTAACCCCCATGGGTATCAAATGCCCGGGTGCTGGCAGACGGAGTGCATCATTGTGGTGCAAAAGGAACGCCTCGATCTGCGCATCGCCCTCTTCCCGGAATACCGAACAGGTGCAGTACAGCAGGCGGCCACCCGGCTTGAGCAGCGGCCACAATGCCTGCAGCAGGCGCACCTGGGCGGCTGCCAGCTGCGGCACATCCGAGGCGCGACGCAGCCAGGGCACATCCGGATGGCGCCGCACGATGCCCGATGCGGTACACGGCGCATCCAGCAGGATGCCGTCAAACAGGTGGCCGTCCCACCAGCGTTCCACCTCGGCGGCATCCACCGCGCGCACCTCGGCCGGCAGTCTCAGGCGTTGCAGCGTATCGTGAATACGCTCGCAGCGTTGCGGATCCTGGTCCAGCGCCAGCACCTCATGGTCGCCCAGCTCCAGCAGGTGCGCCGTCTTGCCGCCCGGTGCGGCACAGGCATCCAGCAGACGCAGGCGTTCACCCGATGGCAGCGCCTCCAGCAACAGCGGTGCCGCCAGCTGTGCCGCCATGTCCTGCACCGATACCCAGCCCTCGGCAAAGCCCGGCAGCTGCTGCACCGGACAGGGGCGCTGCAGTACGATGCCATAGACACCCTGACGCCAGCCATCCAGCCCGGCCGGACGCAGCTGCTGTTCCAGATAGGCATCGGCGCTCATGTGGCGTGCATTGACGCGCAGCGTCATCGGTGCGGCGCGCTGGCCATGGTGGATCAGGGCCGTAGCCGCCTCCGCACCATGGTCGCGCTGCAGCCGCTGCAGCCACCACTCCGGCACGTTCAGCAGCGCCGGATCGCCCTGCGGGCTGGCCTGCTGCACCGCCTGGCGCAGCGCCGGCTGCTCGCGCAGGTAACGCCGCAGCACGGCATTCACCATCGCCGCGCTGTGGCGCAGCTTCGGATGGCGCTTGGCTGCCTCCACCGCCTGGCTGACTAGCGTAAAGTCGGTATAGCCACGGCCATCTTCGCGCTGTTCACCAGCCTGCCAGGCCAGTACCAGCGCACTGTGCAACAAGGCCTGCAGCAAGGGTGCCGGACGTCGCTGCACCAGCTGGCGACACAGCACCCGTCCCACGCCGAGCCCGCGCAGCGTCTCGAACACCAGCGCCTGCACGCCCGGGCGGATGGCCGCCGGCACCGCTTCCAGCGCAGTAGTGGCACTGGCACCGGCCTCCACCTTTTGCATCACCACGGCGACCTGCTGCAGCTGCTGCCACAGCGGGGTATCGCCACGGCTGGCGGCGGGATTCGGCGGGACTGAAACCGGCTTGTTCATCGGGATTCCTGTTTCGTAGACATGGATCGGACTGTGGGTCCGAGCCAGAAAAAAACCTGTGCAGCACGGGCTGCACAGGTTCATCATGCACTTGCGTCAGCAGACGGGCAAGCGCCTGTGGCGATACGGCAGCCTGTCAGGCACAGGCTGCCGTGTGGATCACTCCTCGCCAGCGTCCGTTTCCGGAGCTGCCGGAGCCTCTTCGCCGGCGACATCGTCGCTGGTGGCGAACAGGGAATCCTCTTCGGCCTGGGCAATCGCCATGCGCTCGGCTTCGTCCATCTCGTCCTTGGTCTTGCGCGCCTGGTGGTAGGCCAGACCGGTACCGGCCGGGATCAGGCGACCCACGATCACGTTTTCCTTCAGGCCACGCAGCTCGTCGCGCTTGCCCATGATGGCAGCCTCGGTCAGCACGCGCGTGGTTTCCTGGAAGGATGCGGCAGAGATGAAGGAGTCGGTCGACAGCGAGGCCTTGGTAATACCCAGCAGCAGGTTGCTGTAGGTCGATTCCATCTTGCCTTCTGCACGCAGCGCATCGTTGGTGTTCAGCATCTCGCTGCGCTCGACCTGTTCACCGGCGATGTAGCTGGACTCGCCAGGGTTCTCGACCACGACGCGACGCAGCATCTGGCGCACGATCACCTCGATGTGCTTGTCGTTGATCTTCACACCCTGCAGGCGGTAGACGTCCTGCACTTCGTCCACGATGTAGCGCGCCAGCTCCTCGATGCCCAGCAGGCGCAGGATGTCCTGCGGGTCGGCCGGACCATCGACGATGCTCTCGCCCTTGTTCACCACCTGACCTTCGTGCACCAGGATGCTCTTTTCCTTGGGTACCAGCTCTTCCCAGACCTTGCCTTCCGGATCGGTAATCTGCAGGCGCACCTTGCCCTTGGTTTCCTTGCCGAAGGAGATGGTACCGGTCATCTCGGCCAGCACGCCCTTGTCCTTCGGCGTGCGGGCTTCGAACAGTTCGGCCACGCGCGGCAGACCACCCACGATGTCGCGGGTCTTCTGGCCTTCCATCGGGATACGCGCCAGCACTTCGCCGGGGCCCACTTCCTGGTCGTCACGCACCTGGATCAGCGCGCCCACCTGGAAGCCGATCGCCACTGCGTGGTCGGTACCGGGGATCTTCACTTCCTTGCCTTCGGCATCGATCAGCTTCACCAGCGGACGCACCACCTTGGTAGAGCCACGGCGCTTCGGATCGATCACCACCAGCGTGGACAGGCCGGTCACTTCGTCGACCTGCTTGGCCACGGTCAGGCCTTCCTCGATATTCTCGAACTTCACCTGACCGGCGTACTCGGTGATCACCGGACGCGTCAGCGGGTCCCAGTTGGCCAGGATGGTGCCGGCCTTGATCTGCTGGTCGGGCTTGATCGACAGGATCGCACCGTACGGCACCTTGTGGCGTTCGCGCTCACGGCCGTGCTCGTCGGAGATGATGATCTCGCCGGAACGGGAAATCACCACCAGCTCGCCCTTGCGGTTGCTCACGTAACGCATCATCGAGTTGAAACCGATGAAACCGTTGGAGCGCGCTTCCACGCTGCTGGCAATGGCGGCACGCGATGCCGCACCACCGATGTGGAAGGTACGCATGGTCAGCTGGGTACCCGGCTCGCCGATGGACTGGGCAGCGATCACGCCGACTGCCTCGCCCACGTTCACCAGGCCACCGCGGCCCAGGTCGCGGCCATAGCAGGTGGCGCACAGGCCGAAGCGGGTGGCACAGGTCAGTGCGGTACGCACCTTCACCTCGTCCACGCCGGCAGCTTCCAGCACGTCCATCATGTCCTCGTCGAACATCTCGCCCGGACGGGTCAGCACTTCACGCGTTTCCGGGTGCAGCACTTCCTCGGCGGCAGAGCGGCCCAGGATACGATCGCGCAGCGACTCGATCACTTCACCACCCTCGACGATGGCGCGCATCACCTGGCCATCGCTGGTACCGCAGTCATGCTCGGTCACCACCAGGTCCTGCGTCACGTCCACCAGACGACGCGTCAGGTAACCGGAGTTGGCCGTCTTCAGTGCCGTATCCGCCAGACCCTTTCGCGCACCGTGCGTGGAGATGAAGTACTGCAGCACGTTCAGGCCTTCGCGGAAGTTCGCGGTAATCGGCGTCTCGATAATCGAGCCGTCCGGCTTGGCCATCAGGCCACGCATGCCGGCCAGCTGACGAATCTGCGCAGCAGAGCCTCGCGCCCCGGAGTCGGCCATCATGTAGATGGAGTTGAACGACTCCTGATCCACTTCCTTGCCATCGCGGTCGCTGGTCTTTTGCTTGGCCAGCTGGGCCATCATGACCTTGGACACTTCGTCACCGGCCTTGCCCCAGATGT
The DNA here is from genome assembly GCA_012729605.1 of Ramlibacter sp. Taxonomy (GTDB): domain Bacteria; phylum Pseudomonadota; class Gammaproteobacteria; order Burkholderiales; family Burkholderiaceae_C; genus Brachymonas; species Brachymonas wangyanguii. The sequence goes on from JAAYCV010000276.1 coordinate 8,014, forward strand.
CCACCACCTTGTTGTAGCGCTCGCCTGCGGTCACCAGACCGGAGGAGTACTGCTGCTGGATTTCCTTCACTTCGGCTTCGGCACGGCCAATGATCTCGTGCTTCTGCGGCGGCACCAGCATGTCCTCGATCGCGATCGAGATGCCGGCGCGCGTGGCCAGACGGAAACCGTTCTGCAGCAGCTTGTCGGCAAACACCACGGTTTCCTTCAGGCCACACTTGCGGAACGAGCTGTTGATCAGCCTGGAGATTTCCTTCTTCTTCAGTGCCTTGTTCATGATGCTGAACGGCAGGCCCTGCGGCAGGATCTCGGACAGCAGCGCACGACCGACGGTGGTTTCTACCAGGCCGGTATTCGGCACGAACTCGCCGGTTTCCTTGTTCTTGGCGTAGTCGGTCAGGCGCACGGAAATGCGCGTCGTCAGCTCGACTTCCTTGCTTTCCAGCGCACGCTCGACTTCCTGGATGTCGGCAAACACCATGCCTTCGCCCTTGCCGTTGATCTTCTCGCGGGTAGCGTAGTACAGGCCCAGCACCACGTCCTGCGACGGCACGATAGAGGGCTCGCCGGAGGCCGGGAACAGCACGTTGTTGGATGCCAGCATCAGCACGCGCGCTTCCAGCTGCGCTTCCACCGACAGCGGCACGTGCACGGCCATCTGGTCACCGTCAAAGTCGGCGTTGAACGCGGAACAGACCAGCGGGTGCAGCTGGATCGCCTTGCCCTCGATCAGGATCGGTTCAAAGGCCTGGATACCCAGACGGTGCAGCGTCGGCGCACGGTTCAGCATCACCGGGTGCTCGCGGATCACCTCTTCCAGGATATCCCACACCACCGGGTTGTTGTTTTCGACTTCCTTCTTCGCCTGCTTGATGGTGTTGGCGATGCCCATCTGCTCCAGACGGGCAAAGATGAAGGGCTTGAACAGCTCCAGCGCCATCAGCTTGGGCAGACCGCACTGGTGCAGCTTCAGGGTCGGGCCCACGGTAATCACGGAACGACCGGAGTAGTCCACGCGCTTGCCCAGCAGGTTCTGGCGGAAACGGCCACCCTTGCCCTTGATCATGTCGGCCAGCGACTTCAGGGCACGCTTGTTGGCGCCCGTCATGGCCTTGCCACGACGGCCGTTGTCCAGCAGGCTGTCCACGGCTTCCTGCAGCATGCGCTTCTCGTTGCGCGCGATGATTTCCGGTGCCTTCAGCTCCAGCAGACGGCGCAGACGGCTGTTGCGGTTGATGACGCGGCGGTACAGGTCGTTCAGGTCGGAGGTTGCGAATCGGCCACCGTCCAGCGGCACCAGCGGACGCAGGTCCGGCGGCAGCACCGGCAGCACTTCCAGCACCATCCACTCCGGCTTGATGCCGGACTTGCGGAAGGCTTCCAGCACCTTCAGGCGCTTGGCGTTCTTCTTGACCTTGACTTCGGAGCCGGTCAGGTCGCCACGCAGGCGCTCGATCTCGGAATCGATATCGATGCTTTCCAGCAGGTCCTTGATGCCCTCGGCACCCATCTTGGCCTGGAATTCGTCGCCGTATTCGTCCAGGTTCTTGTCGTAGTCGTCTTCGGACATGATGCTGAACTTCTTCAGCGGCGTCATGCCGGGATCGGTCACCACGTACGCTTCAAAGTACAGCACGCGCTCGATGTCGCGCAGCGTCATGTCCAGCACCAGGCCCAGACGGGACGGCAGGGACTTCAGGAACCAGATGTGGGCACAGGGTGCAGCCAGGTCGATGTGACCCATGCGCTCGCGGCGCACCTTGGTCTGCGTCACTTCCACGCCGCACTTCTCGCAGATCACGCCGCGGTGCTTCAGGCGCTTGTACTTGCCGCACAGGCATTCGTAGTCCTTGATCGGCCCAAAGATCTTGGCGCAGAACAGGCCGTCACGCTCGGGCTTGAACGTACGATAGTTGATGGTTTCCGGCTTTTTCACTTCGCCGAAGGACCAGGAGCGGATCTTCTCGGGCGAAGCCAGGCCGATCTTGATGGCGTCGAAGTGCTCTTCGGGCTTGATTTGTTTGAACAGGTCGAGCAAAGATTTCATGATGTCTCTTTCCTAAATGGGGATGCAACAAGGGGAACACGGAAGGGCGGGCGCCTCGGCGCCCTGCCCGGTCAGCCGCGTTCCAGCTCGATATCGATACCCAGAGAGCGGATTTCCTTGACCAGCACGTTGAACGATTCCGGCATGCCGGCATCGATGGCGTGCTCGCCCTTGACGATGTTTTCGTAGACCTTGGTACGGCCTTGCACGTCGTCCGACTTCACGGTCAGCATTTCCTGCAGCACGTAGGACGCACCGTAGGCTTCCAGTGCCCACACCTCCATCTCACCGAAACGCTGGCCACCGAACTGGGCCTTGCCGCCCAGCGGCTGCTGCGTCACCAGCGAGTACGGACCGGTGGAACGGGCGTGCATCTTGTCATCGACCAGGTGATGCAGCTTCAGGAAGTGCATGTAGCCAATGGTGGTCGGGCGCTCGAAGCGCTCGCCGGTGCGGCCGTCATACAGGTAGGCCTGGGTGCGCGAGGGCGTCAGGCCCTTGGCCTCGGCGACCTCGTCCGGGTAGGCCAGCTTCAGCATGCCCAGGATTTCCTCCTCGGAAGCACCGTCGAACACCGGCGTGGCGAACGGCAGGCCACCAGTCAGGTTGCGGGCCATGGACAGCACCTCGCCATCGTCCAGGTCCTGCAGCGTCTCGACACGGCCAGAGCTGTTGTAGACCTGTTCCATGTACTGGCGCACTTCGGCAGCGGTCTTTTCCTGCTGCAGCATCTCGTTGATGCGATGGCCAATGCCCTTGCCGGCCCAGCCCAGGTGCACTTCCAGCACCTGACCCACGTTCATGCGCGACGGCACGCCCAGCGGGTTCAGCACGATGTCGGCGGTGGTACCGTCGGCCATGTAGGGCATGTCCTCGACCGGCACGATCTTGGACACCACACCCTTGTTACCGTGACGGCCGGCCATCTTGTCACCCGGTTGCAGGCGACGCTTGACGGCCAGGTAGACCTTGACCATCTTCAGCACGCCGGCGGGCAACTCGTCGCCCTGCGTCAGCTTCTTGCGCTTTTCCTCGAAGGCCAGGTCGAAGCTGTGACGCTCCTGCTCCAGCGACTTCTTCACGCTTTCGATCTGATCGGCGACGGTCTCGTCTGCCGGACGGATGTCGAACCAGTGGTACTTGTCCAGGCCATCCAGGTACTTGGCATCGATCGTGCTGCCACGTGCCAGCTTCTGCGGGCCACCGTTGGCGACCTTGCCAATCAGGATCTTGCGCAGACGGTCCATGGCGTCGGCTTCCACGATACGCATCTGGTCATTCAGGTCCAGACGGTAGCGCTTCAGTTCGTCGTCGATGATCTGCTGGGCGCGCTTGTCGCGCTGGATGCCTTCACGCGTGAACACCTGCACGTCGATCACGGTACCGCTGGAACCCTGGTCCACGCGCAGCGAGGTGTCCTTCACGTCAGAAGCCTTCTCGCCGAAGATCGCGCGCAGCAGCTTCTCTTCCGGCGTCAGCGTGGTCTCGCCCTTGGGCGTGACCTTGCCCACCAGCACGTCGCCCGGATTCACTTCCGCGCCGACGTAGATGATGCCGGAATCGTCCAGGCGGTTCAGCTGCACTTCGCTCAGGTTCGGGATATCACGCGTGATTTCCTCGGCACCCAGCTTGGTGTCGCGCGCCATCACCACCAGTTCCTCGATGTGGATGGAGGTGTAGCGGTCGTCCGCCACCACGCGCTCGCTGATCAGGATCGAGTCCTCGAAGTTGTAGCCGTTCCAGGGCATGAAGGCGATCAGCATGTTCTGGCCGATGGCGATCTCGCCGAGGTCGGTCGATGCGCCGTCAGCCACCACGTCACCCTTGGCCAGCACGTCGCCGCGCTTGACGATCGGACGCTGGTGGATGTTGGTGTTCTGGTTGGAACGCTGGTACTTGATCAGGTTGTAGATGTCCACGCCCACTTCGCCGGCCACGGCTTCGTTGTCGTTGACACGCACCACGATACGGGTGGCATCGACATAGTCGACCACGCCACCGCGCTGCGCCGTCACCACGGTGCCGGAGTCGACCGCGGCCACGCGCTCGATACCGGTACCCACCATGGGCTTCTCCGGACGCAGCACCGGCACCGCCTGACGCGACATGTTGGCGCCCATCAGCGCACGGTTCGCGTCGTCGTGCTCCAGGAACGGCACCAGCGCAGCCGCCACCGAGGCGATCTGTGCCGGGGACACGTCCATGTACTGCACTTCGGCCGGATCGACCAGCACCGATTCACCCTTTTCACGGGCAGATACCAGCTCGCCAGTCAGCTTGCCGTTCTCGTCCAGCGTGGCGTTCGCCTGGGCGATGATGTACTTGCTTTCCTCGATGGCGGACAGGTAGTCGACCTCATCGGTCACCTGGCAATCCACCACGCGGCGGTACGGGGTTTCGATGAAACCGTATTCGTTCAGCTGGGCGTACAGCGCCAGCGAATTGATCAGACCGATGTTCGGACCTTCCGGCGTCTCGATCGGACAGACGCGGCCATAGTGCGTCGGGTGCACGTCGCGCACCTCGAAGCCGGCGCGCTCGCGCGTCAGACCGCCCGGGCCCAGTGCGGAGACACGGCGCTTGTGCGTGATCTCGGACAGCGGGTTGGTCTGGTCCATGAACTGCGACAGCTGGGACGCTCCGAAGAACTCCTTCAGCGCCGCAGAAATCGGCTTGGAGTTGATCAGGTCGTGCGGCATCAGCGGCTCTTGCTCGGCCTGGCCCAGACGCTCCTTCACGGCCTTCTCGATACGTGCCAGACCGGTGCGGAACTGGTTCTCGGCCAGTTCGCCGACGCAACGCACGCGGCGGTTGCCCAGGTGGTCGATGTCGTCGACTTCGCCACGGCCGTTGCGCAGGTCGACCAGCGTCTTGACCACGGCCATGATGTCCTCGTTGGACAGCACCATCGCGCCTTCGGCCTCGTCGCGGCCGATACGGGCGTTGAACTTCATGCGGCCGACGCGCGACAGGTCATAGCTGTCCTCGCTGTAGAACAGGCGATGGAACAGTGCCTGCACCGCATCTTCGGTCGGCGGCTCGCCGGGGCGCATCATGCGGTAGATCGCCACGCGTGCGGCAAACTCGTCCGCCGTGTCATCGATACGCAGCGTCTGGGAGATGTAGGCACCCTGGTCCAGCTCGTTGGTAAAGATGCAGGAAATTTCCTGGATACCGGCTTCACGCAGCTTCTTCAGCAGCGCTTCGGTCAGCTCCTCGTTGGCCTTGGCAATGATCTCGCCGGTGTCGCCATCGATGATGTTGTTGCTCAGCACGCGGCCGATCAGGAAGTCTTCCGGCACGCTCACATGGCTGGTCTGGCCCGCATCCAGTTCGCGGATGTGCTTGGCAGTGATGCGCTTGTCCTTGGCAACGACGACCTTGCCGTCCTTGTCGATGATGTCGAAGCGCGCCACTTCGCCCTTCAGGCGCTCGGGCACCAGCTCCATCTGGGCACCAGTGTCCATCAGGCGGAAGTGGTCGTTGACGAAGAAGTTCGCCAGGATCTGTTCCGGGTTCAGGCCAATCGCCTTGAGCAGGATCGTGACCGGCATCTTGCGGCGACGGTCGACGCGGAAGTACAGCACGTCCTTCGGGTCGAATTCGAAGTCCAGCCAGGAGCCACGGTAGGGAATGATGCGGGCGCTGAACAGCAACTTGCCCGAGCTGTGCGTCTTGCCCTTGTCGTGCTCGAAGAACACGCCGGGCGAACGGTGCAGCTGGGACACGATCACGCGCTCGGTACCGTTGATGATGAAGGAGCCCTTCTCGGTCATCAGGGGCACTTCGCCCATGTAGACTTCCTGCTCTTTCACTTCCTTGACCACCTTGGACTGGGCGGTGGACGCATCGCGGTCATAAATGATGAGCTGTACACGGGCACGCACGGCAGAACCGAAGGTCAGGCCACGCGTCTGGCACTCGCGCACGTCAAATGCGGGCTTGGCCAGGTTGTACTCGACGAATTTCATTTCCACAAAGCCGTTGTGCGAGACAATCGGGAATGCGGATTCGAACGCAGCCTGCAGGCCTTCGGTGCGCCGCTTCTTCGGCGCGATGTCCTTTTGCAGAAAGGCGGTGTAGGCATCACGCTGCATTTGCAGCAGATACGGGATCTTCAGCACGCTGTCGCGTGTGCCAAAGCTCTTGCGGATCCGTTTGCGTTCGGTATAGCTGTAAGACATGGGCTCTCCAGGTGAAGACGTCTAGCAGTCTGGTCTGCTAGCGCGGCGGTTAGTCTTTCCTCGGATGGATGCGGGCCTGCGCTTGCCCGCAATCTTGGTGGCTGGCCCCTACCAGCCAATGGCAGACGGTCACGCGTTGCACGCGACCCGAACCAAGGGTCTTCCGCCATCGGGAACAGAAGACACTTTCAAGCACAACAGGCATGAGGCACATTGTGCTTGAAGGTGTTTTCTGCTGCAGCACCAGCCCGGAGCCGGTGCGCGCAAGAAACACCAAAGGCTGGAATGCCTTTCGGGCACTCCAGCCTCAGGAAGAACCCGATTACTTGAGTTCTGCCTTGGCGCCAGCTTCCACCAGCTTCTTCTGAGCGGCTTCTGCGTCGGCCTTGGGCATGGCTTCCTTGATCGTCTTGGGAGCGCCGTCCACCAGGTCCTTGGCTTCCTTCAGACCCAGGCCGGTGATTTCGCGCACCACCTTGATCACGCCAACTTTCTGGGCGCCAGCTTCGGTCAGGACCAGATCGAAATCGGTCTTTTCTTCAGCAGCAGCAGCGCCGCCAGCAGCGCCGCCAGCAGCCGGAGCAGCCATAGCGGCAGCGCTCACGCCAAACTTCTCTTCGATAGCCTTCACCAGCTCGTTCAGTTCCATGACGGACATGGTGTCCAGAGCGGTCAGGAATGCGTCTTTATCAAATGCCATGATGTTTTCCTAAAAAATGATGTTGGTTGACAGGATCTGCCGCCGATCAGGCAGCAACTTCCTCGCCTTTTTTCTCTGCCAGAGCCGCCAGCACGCGTGCAGTACGCGACACCGGAGACATGAGCAGGCCACACAGCTGCGACAGCAGCACTTCCTTGGTAGGAATGTTGGCCAGCTCTTTCACGCCGTTCACATCCAGAGCTTTTCCGGCATAGACGCCGCCACGGATGACCAGCTTGTCGTTGGTCTTGGCGAAATCGGCTACCACCTTGGCGGCGGCAACTGCGTCTTCGGAGAAGCTATAGATCAGCGGACCAGTCATCTGGTCAGCCGCAGACTCAAAGCTGCTGCCGGCCACGGCACGACGGGCCAGCGTGTTCTTCAACACGCTCAGGCTCACGCCCTGGCTACGGGCCTTGCTGCGCAGCTCGGTCATGTCGGCCACCGTGATACCACGGTATTCCGCCATCACGAGCGTTTGAGCTTTAGCGGCGAGTTCGGTCACTTCGTTGATGACCGCTTCTTTCTCACTGCGATTGAGACTCAAGATCTACTCCTCAAAATGTGCATGAGATCACTCCACATGCACGCCCTTACTTGCAGCGACCAACTCACTTTCGGAAACCTGGAACCGGTTACCCGATTCCCTTCAACCTCTTGTGTGCGGGATCGCCATCTGCGCTGGCTTGCAGGATTAAGTGCCTTGCGGCACGCCAGCGGTCTTGGATGGCCTGCCGGACCGAAGCCCGGCAGCCCACCTCCTGCACCGGTTACCCGGTGCAAAGCCTTTATCGCGCCAATCAGGCAGCGATGGTCTGGGTGTCGACGCGAACGCCAACGCCCTGGGTAGAAGACACGGCCACCTTGCGCAGGTACAGGCCCTTGCTGCTGGCCGGCTTGGCCTTGTTCAGCGCTTCCACCAGGGCTGCCAGGTTGCCCTGCAGCTTCTCGTTGTCAAAGGAACGCAGACCGATGGTCGAGTGGATGATGCCAGCCTTGTCAACGCGGAACTGGACCTGGCCAGCCTTGGCGTTCTTGACGGCGGTAGCCACGTCGGGGGTCACGGTGCCCACCTTGGGGTTGGGCATCAGGCCGCGCGGGCCCAGGATCTGACCCAGGGTACCCACCACGCGCATCGCGTCCGGAGCAGCAATCACCACGTCGAACGGCATGTTGCCGGCCTTGACTTCAGCAGCCAGGTCGTCCATGCCCACCACGTCAGCACCAGCAGCCTTGGCTTCTTCAGCCTTGGCGCCCTGGGCGAACACGGCAACGCGCTTGGTCTTGCCAGTGCCATTGGGCAGCACCACGGCGCCACGCACCACCTGGTCGGATTTCTTGGCGTCAACGCCCAGCTGCACGGCCACGTCGATGGACTCATCGAACTTGGCAGTCGCGCACTCTTTTACCAGCTCCAGGGCTTCCGCCACGGAATACAGCTTGTTGCTGTCAACCTTGCCCTCGAGGGCTTTTTGCTTCTTGGTCAGTTTGGCCATCTCACACGCCCTCCACGGTCACGCCCATCGCACGGGCAGAGCCGGCGATCGTACGAACGGCAGCGTCCAGATCGGCAGCCGTCAGGTCCTTCATCTTGGCCTTGGCGATTTCTTCCAGCTGCTCGCGGGTGATCTTGCCAACTTTCTCGGTGTTCGGCTTGGCAGAACCCTTGTCCAGCTTGATGGCCTTCTTGATCAGCGTCGCTGCGGGCGGCGTCTTGATGATGAAGGTGAAGCTCTTGTCTGCAAACGCGGTGATCACCACCGGCAGCGGCAGACCCGGCTCGACGCCCTGGGTCTGGGCGTTGAACGCCTTGCAGAACTCCATGATATTCAGACCGCGCTG
>JAAYCV010000277.1 GCA_012729605.1 Ramlibacter sp.
GCCTGTGCCAGGGCGTCATTCACCAGCTCGTCCCACTGCGGGCGCAGCACGGCCATGTCGACACCGACGCCAGCTGCCAGGGCAGCCTGTTCCATCGCGGAGTTCTTCCAGAATTCCTCGGTGTAGGGCATCAGGTGGTCCAGGGCAGCCTGGGCGCGCTCGTGCGACTCTTCCGTGCCGTCACCCAGACGCACCAGCCAGTCACGCGAGTGACGCAGGTGGTAGCGCACTTCCTTCAGCGACTTGGCAGCGATGGCAGCCAGTTGCTCGTCGGAAGAAGACTGCAGGCGATCCCACACCAGCACCATCAGGGCGCTGTACAGGAAGTTGCGCACGATGGTGGTGCCGTAGTCCATGTTGGACTTGGCGTAACCGACCAGCGCGGAGTGGTGCGGCAGTTCCAGCAGCGTGTAGTTGCGGAAATCCGGCACATCGCGGAAATAGGCCAGCTGGTCTTCCGTCGCGCCGTTGCCGATGCGCTCGGCGGCCTGCTGGTACAGCAGGCGCGCCTGACCGATCAGGTCCAGGCTGACGTTCGCCAGGGCGATGTCTTCCTCGATCGCGGGGCCGTGGCCGCACCATTCGGCGTTGCGCTGGCCCAGCACCACGGCGTTGTCCGCCAGGTGCAACAGGTATTCAGTCGTTGCGCTCATTACATGTGCCCCACTTCTTCCGGGATCTCGTAGAAGGTCGGATGGCGGTAGATCTTGTCGGCGGCCGGATCGAACAGCTCGCCCTTGTCATCCGGGTTGCTGGCGGTAATCTTCTTGGATTCCACCACCCAGATGCTCACGCCTTCCTGGCGACGGGTGTACACATCACGTGCGGCTTCGAGGGCGTGCGCCGCGTCAGACGCGTGCAGGCTACCACAGTGCTTGTGCTCCAGACCCTGCTTGCTGCGGACGAATACTTCCCACAGGGGCCAATCCTTAAGTTCGATGCTCATGCTGCCTCCTTGATTTGACGTTGCTGTTGCTTGCGGGCGTGGGCGTTTGCGGCTTCGCGAACCCATGCACCATCGTTGTGCGCTTTCACGCGGGTGGACAAACGCTCCTTGTTGCAAGGACCATTGCCGTTAACGGTTTCCCAGAATTCGTTCCAGTCGATCTGGCCGTAGTCGTAGTGACCACGCTCTTCGTTCCACTTCAGGTCCGGATCGGGCAGGGTCACGCCCAGCACCTTGGCCTGCGGCACGGTAGCGTCGATGAACTTCTGACGCAGATCGTCGTTGGAAACGCGCTTGATACCCCAGCGCATGCCCAGGGCACTGTTGGGGCTGTCGGCGTCCGGGGGGCCAAACATGGCCAGGCACTTCCACCACAGACGGTTCACGGCGTCCTGCACCATAGCCTTCTGTGCTTCGGTACCCTGCATCATCACCAGCAGGCCTTCGTAGCCCTGGCGCTGGTGGAAGGATTCCTCTTTACACACGCGCACCATGGCACGGGCGTAAGGACCGTAGGAGCAGCGGCACAGCGGCACCTGGTTCATGATGGCAGCGCCATCCACCAGCCAGCCGATCACGCCAACGTCGGCCCAGTTCAGGGTCGGGTAGTTGAAGATGGAGCTGTACTTGGCCTTGCCGGAGTGCAGGTCGTCCAGCATCTTGTCGCGGCCGGTACCCAGGGTCTCGGCAGCGCTGTACAGGTACAGGCCGTGACCGCCCTCGTCCTGCACCTTGGCGATCAGGATCGCCTTGCGCTTCAGGCTCGGAGCGCGACTGATCCAGTTGCCTTCGGGCAGCATGCCGACGATTTCGCTGTGGGCGTGCTGGCTGATCTGGCGCACCAGGGTCTTGCGGTAAGCCTCGGGCATCCAGTCTTGCGGCTCAATGCGGCCGTCAGCGTCGATGCGGGCATCGAACTTGGCCATCTGCTCGGCCGATTCGGTAGACAGAACCGGTTTTTGCTGCTTGCCCGGCTCGTCCGAAACACTAAAGGACTGTGTATACATAGTGAAGTCTCCTTACTACTTGGGGAAATTGGAGTCGGCTGGGCAGCCTCAGGCAAGCCAGGATGGCTTGCGCTTCTCCAGGAATGCCCCGATTCCCTCGCGGGCTTCGGGGGTCGCACGCTGGCGCGCAATGCGCCGGGCAGTCTCTTCTCCAGCGGCTTCGCCAATCGGCAGGCCGTGGATCGCTGCCACCAGGTCCTTGGCCGCCTGCTGGGCACCAGGGCCGCCGGTGAGCAGCGGTTCGACCACGGCCTTCACCGTGGCATCCAGATCATCACGGGCGCACACTTCGTGCACCAGGCCGATCAGCTGGGCGCGCTCCGCGCTGAAGCGCTCGGCACTCTGGAAGTAACGCAGCGACTGGCGCGGGCCGATGGCACGCAGCACATAGGGGCTGATCACCGCCGGGATGATGCCGAACTTCACTTCGGAGGTCGCGAAGCTCGCGTCATCGCTGGCCACCGCGATATCGCAGGCGGCGGCCAGGCCGGTGCCGCCACCCAGGGCTGCACCCTGGACGCGGGCTACGGTCGGCTTGGACATGGTGGCCATGCGGCGCAGCATGCCGGCAAAACGCAGGGCATCGGCGCGGTTCTCTTCCTCGGTGAAGGTGGAGGCACGCTTCATCCAGTTCAGGTCGGCGCCGGCAGAGAAATGCTTGCCCTTGCCGCCCAGCACCACCACGCGCACGCTGTCGTCCTGATCCAGCTCGGCAAACGCCTGATCCAGTTCGGCAATCAGCTGCTCGTCAAACGCGTTGAACACATCGGGGCGGTCCATCCACACGGTGGCGACCGCGCCGTCGCGCTCGATGCTCAGGGTCGTGTACTTGCTCATGCGGACACTCCGGCTCAGACGCTCTCGATGACCATGGCAATGCCCTGGCCCACGCCAATGCACATGGTGCACAGCGCGTAGCGGCCGCCGCGACGCTTCAGCTCGTAGGCTGCGGTCGTCACCAGACGCGCACCGCTGGCACCCAGCGGGTGACCCATGGCGATGGCACCGCCATTCGGGTTCACGTGTTCGGCATCATCGGCCAGGCCCAGATCGCGCACCACCGCCAGTGCCTGCGCGGCAAAGGCTTCGTTCAGCTCGATCACGTCCATCTGTGCCAGGGTCAGGCCGGTCTGGGCCAGCACCTTGCGCACGGCCGGAGCCGGGCCAAAGCCCATGATGCGCGGCGCCAGGCCAGCCGTGGCCATGCCGACGACGCGGGCGATCGGCTTCAGGCCGTACTTGCCAGCCGCCTGCTCGGAAGCCACCAGCAGCGCACAGGCGCCGTCGTTGACGCCAGAGGCGTTGCCTGCAGTCACGGTCAGGTCAGGGCCGTTCACGCCCTTCAGCTTGGCCAGCTGCTCGATCGTGGTTTCCGGGCGCGGATGCTCGTCGGTCGTGAAGATGACCGGATCACCCTTCTTCTTGGGAATGGTAACGCTGATCAGCTCGTCGGCAAAGCGGCCGGCGGCGTTGGCGGCAGCCCAGCGCTGCTGCGAGCGCAGTGCCAGCGCGTCCTGGTCGGCGCGGCTGATGCCGAAATCGGCAGCCACGTTGTCGGCCGTCTGCGGCATGGAGTGCGTCTCGTACATCTGCTTCAGCACCGGGTTGATGAAGCGCCAGCCGATCGTCGTGTCCTGCACGCTGTTGCTGCGGCTGAAGGCGGATTCGGCCTTGGGCATGACGAAGGGTGCGCGGCTCATGCTTTCCACGCCACCGGCGATCATCAGCTCGGTTTCGCCGGCCTTGATGGAACGCGCAGCCAGACCCACGGCGTCCATGCCGGAGCCGCACAGGCGGTTCACGGTGGTGCCGGGCACATCGACCGGCAGGCCAGCCAGCAGGCCGCTCATGCGGGCCACGTTGCGGTTGTCTTCGCCGGCCTGGTTGGCACAGCCATAGATGATGTCATCCACCAGATTCCATTCGACCTGGGGGTTGCGCTCCATCA
>JAAYCV010000278.1 GCA_012729605.1 Ramlibacter sp.
CTTCCTGAACCGCTCCACAAAGGCCAGCCACTCGCCCACCATGCCACGGCGGAACAGCATCACGCAGATCACGAAGATGAAGCCGATCACCAGATTGACCTGCTCACCGAGGCTGTTGAACCAGTTCACGCCGGTCAGGTTGGCCAGGAAGTTGCCGATGTTGCCCAGGCGGTTCTCCAGGATCACCACGATGGTGGCACCTACCACCGGGCCCAGCAGCGTGCCCATGCCGCCAATCAGCGTCATCAGGATCACCAGACCCGACATCGACCAGTGCACGTCGGTCAGCGTGGCAAAGCCCAGCACCACCGTCTTGGTCGCACCGGCCAGGCCGGCCAGCGCCGCCGACAGCGTGAAGCACAGCAGCTTGAAGCGGTCCACGTCATAGCCCAGCGAGATGGTGCGCGGCTCGTTCTCCTTGATCGCCTTCAGGATCTGGCCGTAGGGCGAATGCACGGTACGGTAGATCAGCAGGTAGGCGGCCACCACGATGGCCAGCACCACGTAGTACATGGTGAAGTCGTTGTTCAGGTCCAGCACGCCGGCAATCATGCCGCGCGGCACGCCTTGCAGGCCGTCCTCGCCGCCGGTGAACTTGGCCTGCAGCGCGACGAAGAAGAACATCTGCGCCAGCGCCAGCGTGATCATGGCGAAGTAGATACCCTGACGGCGGATCGCGACATAGCCCATGATGACGCCGATGACGGTGGCAAAGGCGGTACCGGCGATGATGCCGATGACCGGATCGGGAATCACCTGGGTCATGACCCAGCCGGTGATGTAGCCGGCGCCGCCGAGGAAGGCGGCGTGGCCGAAGGAGAGCAGGCCGGTATAGCCGAGCAGCAGGTTGAAGGCGCAGGCAAACAGGATGAAGCACAGCAGCTTCATCATGAACACGGGGTACACCATGAAGGGTGCAGCCAGTGCCAGTAGCAGGAGGATGGCGTAGCCGATGGTCTTGTTCATTTGGAATACCTTCTGCAATTACTTCTCTTTGCCGAACAGTCCCGCGGGGCGGAACATCAGCACCAGCACCATGATGACGAACACCACGGTGGTAGAGGCCTCGGGGTAGAACACCTTGGTCATGCCCTCGATCACGCCCAGCGCCAGGCCGGTCAGGATGGAGCCGAGGATGGAGCCCATGCCGCCGATTACTACCACGGCGAAGACGACGATGATCAGGTTGGAGCCCATCAGCGGGCTGACCTGCAGCACCGGGGCCGCCAGCACGCCGGCAACGGCTGCCAGTGCCACGCCCAGGCCGTAGGTCAGGGTCACCATCAGCGGCACGTTGATGCCGAAGGCCTCGACCAGCTTGGGGTTCTCGGTACCGGCGCGCAGCAGGGCGCCCAGACGCGTCTTCTCGATGATGAACCAGGTCGCCAGACAGACGGCGAGAGAGGCAACCACGACCCAGGCGCGGTAGTTGGGCAGCACCATGAAGCCGAGGTCGGTGGAGCCGCGCAGCAGTTCGGGGGCGCTGTAGGACAGGCCGGAGACACCGTAGTTGGTGCGCAGCAGGCCTTCAATGATGAGCGTGATGCCGAAGGTCAGCAGCAGGCCGTAGAGGTGGTCCAGCTTGTAGAGGTGCTTGAGCAGCAGTTTCTCGATCAGGATGCCGATGAAGAAGACGATCAGCGGCGAGAGGAACAGCATGACCCAGTAGCTGAGTCCCAGGTATTGGCCGCCCATCCAGGCGAGCATGGCGCCGAGCATGAACATGGCGCCGTGGGCGAAGTTGACGACGTTGAGCAGGCCGAAGATGACGGCCAGGCCGAGGCTGAGCATGGCGTAGAAGGAGCCATTGACCAGGCCGATCAGCAGCTGGCTCAGGATGCCTGCCAGGGGGATGCCGAATATTTCCATGGGAATGTGCAGTATTCAGGGGGAGAGGGGGCCGGGCGCGATGGCCCGGCGCGTCAGCGGACTGCCGCCAGTGCGGCAGCCGCGGGATCGTCAGTCAGATCAGGACTTCTTGA
>JAAYCV010000050.1 GCA_012729605.1 Ramlibacter sp.
ATCGCACCAGGCCCAGAGCGATGGCGTACTGGCCCAAGCCCGACGGCCCCTGCAGCAGCCAGGCATGGCCGCGCTGTTGCAGCAGGTCCAGCATCTGCTGCTGCAGCCAGGGCGGCAGCGGGCCGTCTTGTGGCGGGGCGACAAAGGCCGGCGCAGCCGGCTTGCGTGTACTCATGCCAGCCAGCCTTTCTCACGCACTGCCTGTTCCACCTGCTGCCAGACTGCGTCCGGGGTCAGGGCGGCATCGATACGGGCAAAGCGTTCCGGGGCCTCGCTGGCGCGGCGCGCATAGCCGGAAGCCACGCGCTCAAAAAATTCCTGCTGCTCGGCCTCGAACTTGTCCGGCTCGCGCGCACCGGCCAGGCGCTGCGCCGCCACTTCGGTCGGCAGGTCAAACCACAGCGTCAGCGCTGGCTGCAGCTGGATGTCCCGCTGGTGCAGCACCATGTGCTCCAGCGTCTGCAGCGTGAACCAGTCAAAGCCGCGGCCGGCGCCCTGGTAGGCAAAGGTGGCATCGGCGAAGCGGTCGCACAGCACCACGTCACCGCGCTCCAGTGCCGGCAGGATCACCTGTTGCACATGGTCACGGCGTGCGGCAAATACCAGCAGCGCCTCGGTCAGCGCGTCCATTTCCTGGTACAGCACCAGTTCGCGCAGCGATTCGGCCAGCGGCGTGCCGCCCGGCTCACGCGTGCGCAGCACCGTCTTGCCCTGGGCGCGGAACGCGGCTTCGAGTGTGGCGATATGGGTGGTCTTGCCGGCTCCGTCAATGCCTTCAAAGCTCAGGAACAGGCCAGGTAGTCGTATCTCCATCAGCGCCCCCGGATGTACTTGTTGACGGCACGGTTGTGCGCGTCCAGTGTCTCACTGAATTCGGAGCTGCCATCACCACGCGCCACGAAATACAGCGCCTTGCTGTTGGCAGGATGCGCGGCAGCGGCCAGCGAGGCTTCGCCCGGCATGCTGATGGGCGTGGGCGGCAGGCCGGCCCGGGTATAGGTGTTGTAAGGAGTATCGGTCTGCAGGTGGATCTTGCGCAGATTGCCGTCAAAGCTGTCGCCAATGCCATAGATCACGGTCGGATCGGTCTGCAGGCGCATGCCGATGCGCAGGCGGTTGACGAACACCGAGGCCACCATGGCCCTATCCTCGGGGCGGCCGGTTTCCTTTTCGATGATGCTGGCCATGATCAGCATCTCGTAGGGGTTCTTGTAGGGCAGATCGGCATCTCGGCTGGCCCAGGCAGCTTCCAGCTTGCGATCCATGGTACGCATGGCCAGGCGCAGCACCGTCATGTCGGAGGCGTTCTTGGCGTACTTGTAGGTATCGGGGAACAGCAGGCCCTCGAGCGAGTTTTCCTTGCGTTCCAGTGTCTTCAGCAGCGCCTGTTCATCCAGCTGTGCGGATTCGGGACGCAGATGGTCCCCCTTGGCGAGTGCTGCGCGCGTCTGGCGCAGGTTCCAGCCTTCGCCGATGCGCACCTGGCGCAATGCAAATTCGCCATTGCGCAGCTTGCGCAGCAGCACCTGTGGGGAATCGCCCTGCTTGATCTCGTAGGTGCCGGCCTTGAACTGGGCGCCGCGCGCCTGTCCTGCCAGGCGCAGCCACCAGGACAGCAGGTCCGGCGAGGTCTGTACGCCGGCAGCCACGGCTTCTTTCGCAATCTGGATCGCGCCTTCGCCCGGTGTGACTTCCAGATCGACCATGTCCTGCGACAAGCGCAGCGGTTGCAATGACCACCAATACACGCCGCCAGCGGCCAGGCCCAGCAATAGCAGGATGAAAACTATGATTTTGCGCACACGGTATCCTTGAAACCAGCTCAACGGAGCGGGCCTGGTACAGCCCGCCAAAGAACCACATCATAATTCAGCCATGCAAAGCTCCCCTGTTACACCCCGTTCCCCCCTGCTTTCCTTTGGCCTGCCGGATGGCGTGGCCACACTTTCCGGCGCTGACAGCCGCTGGGGCGTGATCGAGGCGCGCGGCGCCGATGCCACGCGCTTCCTGCACAGCCAGCTGACCAATGACCTGGCGCTGCTGCAGCCCGGCGAAGCGCGCCTGGCTGCCTTCTGCTCGGCCAAGGGCCGCATGCAGGCCAGTTTCATCGTCGTGCGCACGCTGCACACGGCCGAGGAGGACCGCTACTTGCTGCTGTGCCGCCAGGACCTGCTGGCGCAGATCCTGAAGCGCCTGACCATGTTCAAGCTGCGCAGCCAGCTGACGCTGACCGATGTCAGTGCCGAGATCGCTGTCTACGGCCTGCTGGGCGAGGCGGCACGCCAGGCCTGGCAAGGTGACATGCCGGTGCTCTGGGCGCACCAGCAGCAGGAGCAGCGCGATCTGGTCTGGCTCTACCCGTCCGTGGGGCAGGATACGCAGCTGCCGCGTGCGCTGTGCCTGCAGCCGGCAGGCCTGCCGGCACCAGTTGGTGCCAGTGTCAGCGCCCAGGATTGGGAGCTGTCCGAGGTGCGCAGCGGCGTGGCCACGGTGTCTCAGGCGACCTGGGAGGCCTTTGTGCCGCAGATGATCAATTACGAAAGCGTGGGCGGCGTCAGCTTCAAGAAGGGCTGCTATCCCGGGCAGGAAGTGGTGGCGCGTAGCCAGTTCCGCGGTGCCATCAAGCGCCGTGGCTGCATTGCGGCTGGCGTGCTGGCCGATGGTGCCGCCCTGCCGCAAGCCGGCCAGGATGTTTTCCTGGTGCCGACCGCCGGCGCTGCTGACAGCGTGCGCGATGGCGAGTGCGGCCTGATCGCCCAGGTGGCTACCCTGCCGCAAGACGGCTTCGAACTGATTGCCTCGCTGCAGCTGCACGCGATGGAAGCCGTGAGCCAGGGCCTGGCGACGCTGCATGCCGGTTCGGACACTGGTCCGGAGCTGCAGCTGCTGCCACTGCCTTACGTACTGCTCGAAGACATCTGAGGCCAGGCTGGCGGACCGGCCCTGCGCTGCGGCCTCAGCCAGCCAGTACGTCCCGGATGAAACCGCTCTTGGCCTCGGTGTAGGCCGCGCGGTCATCGTCAAAGCGTTTGGCCAGTGCCCGCTTCAACTGCGCGTAGTGTTGCGCGAGTTCCGGATCGGCGCGCAGCCGGTCTCGAAAGCGCAAATGGTCATGCCAGAACGGACTGCCGATTTCTACCGCGTGCAGATGAAACTGCCTGGGCCGGGTCATGGGCCAGGCCAGAAAGCGGCGTTCGGGCAGCGCCACTTCATGCTCGGGCCGGTAGTCATAGCCCAAGCCCTGTAGCAGCGGCAGCACCTGTTCGATGTCTGACAGGCTGGCTGCGCCCAGCATCAGGTCGATGATGGGCTTGGCCGCCAGGTCAGGAACCGCCGTGCTGCCCACATGTTCGACCTCGAAACCTGTCGGCAGTGCCGCCAGCAGCCGATTACGTTCGGCGGCAAACTGTCGGGGCCAGTCATCCGAATAATCGGCAATGATCAGGGGCGCGCGGTGAGCCATTTACACCTGCTGCAAGGCCTGCGCCCGCGTCAGCAGGAAGGCTGCGACGGTCTGCAGCTCCTCCCGCTGGGCCAGCAGGCTGTCCTGGTCTTGTTGCTGAACCAGCAGTTGCTGTTCCATGGCCTGTGCCAGCTGGCGCACGCGCTTGCGCACCTGGTTGGGCGACAGCTGGCAATCACAGGCAAAACGCTCCCAGGCGACTGAACCTGGCGGTGTCGCCAGCTGGTGCCGGCCGATCGCCAGGGCCATGCGCTGCGCCTGCGGCTGGCACAGCACATCGTGCAGTGGCGCCAGTGTCACGCCCTCTTCCGCATGGCGCGGCTGGCGCAACAGCAGCTGGTGCGGTGCCAGATCAGCCGCGCCCAGCAGCACGCCTGCGATGACGGCATCGAGCAATTGCAGTATCAGGCTGGCATGTGGGCGGATCTGCTCACGCAGCAGCGCAAACGCCGCTGGCCAGCCTGTGGCCTGGCGGGACTGGCTGGCTCCCGGCGTCAGGCCCATGGCCTGTCCGAGGGTCTCGGCTGGCCAGCGCTGGCAGCGCTGCTCCTCGTCGTAATAACGGTCCGGACGCAGCTGCA
>JAAYCV010000279.1 GCA_012729605.1 Ramlibacter sp.
ACCTGGCGCGCCACATCAATCACCTGCTGCACCGAATAGCCATCACCATTGCCCAGGTTGAAGGCCGCGCTCTGGCCGCCAGCAGCCAGATACTCCAGCGCCAGCCAATGCGCATCGGCCAGATCCATCACATGGATGTAGTCACGAATACAGGTGCCGTCCTGCGTGTCGTAGTCACGTCCAAACACGCTGATATGGCTGCGCCGGCCTGAGGCGGCCTGCAGCACCAGCGGAATCAGGTGGGTTTCCGGCTCATGCCGTTCGCCCAGCAGACCGTCCGGATGCGCGCCAGCGGCATTGAAGTAGCGCAGGCAGACGGATTTCAACCCATAGGCCTGGTCGTAATCGGCCAGTGCCTGCTCGATCATCCACTTGGTCCGGCCATACGGATTAATCGGCAGCTGCGGATGGCGCTCATCAATCGGCGTGTACTGCGGCTCGCCAAAGGTCGCGGCAGTAGAAGAAAATACGAACCGTTTCACGCCATGACGTTGCATGGCATTCAGTAGCGTGATGGTGTTGGACACGTTGTTGGCGTAATACTTGCCCGGATCCGCCACCGATTCACCCACCTGGATAAACGAGGCGAAATGCATCACGGCATCAAAACCGCCAGTAGCAAACAGGCGATCCAGCAAGGCCTCATCGGCCATATCTCCGACTACCAACTCGCCGTGCAGCACCGCATCGGCATGGCCGGCACTCAGGTTGTCCAGCACCGTGACGCGCACGCCCTGCTGTCCCAGCAGCCACACCATGTGCGAGCCGATATAGCCAGCACCGCCCACCACCAGAATATGCTTCATCGTGCGCCCTCGTTCTGCACCGCCGGCGGCAGCGCCCGCCCCGCCAACCACACCAGCACCAGCACCGGCACCCCCAACAAGGCCGTACTGGTAAAGAACGTCGCATAGCCAAACTGGTCCACAAACGCCCCCGACCATCCCGCCACGAACTTGGGCAACAGCAGCATCAGCGACGAGAACAACGCGTATTGCGTGGCCGAGTACTGGATATTGGTCAGGCTGGACAGGTAGGCGATGAACGCGGCGGAGGCGATACCGCCGGCCAGATTGTCGGCCGATACCACCAGGATCAGCGCATTCACGTCATGGCCATGGCCGGCCAGCCAGGCAAACAGCAGGTTGCTGACGGCACTCATCACGGCACCAGCCATGAGGATGCGCATCACGCCAAAGCGCATGGACAGCACGCCGCCAATCCAGGCCCCCACCAGCGTCATGATCACGCCGTAGATCTTGGTCACCGCCGCCACTTCGGCCTTGGTGTACAGCATGTCCACGTAAAACGGATTGGCCATGATGCCCATCACGATATCGCTAATACGGTAAACGGCAATCAGCGACAGGATCAGCGCCGCCTGCCAGCGGTAGCGGCGGAAGAAATCGGCAAAGGGCTCGATCAGCGTCTGCTTCAGCCATTCGCCTGGGGTGCGCGGCTGGGTGTGTGCGATCGGCACCGGTTCGGGCGACAGCAGCACCGTCAGCACGCCGACCAGCATCGAGGCCGCCATCACCAGATAGGCCGTCATCCAGGCATTATTCTGGTACAGGGTACCGACAGGGGCAGAGGCCGCTGCTGCCGGTACGGCAGGCGCTGTTTCAGCCCCCGCAGCCAGCCAGAGCACGCCGGCACCGGCCCAGATCATCGCCAGCCGGTAACCGGTCTGGTAGGTGGCGGCTAGTGCCGCCTGCTTCTCGGCCACAGCCGATTCAATGCGGAAGGCATCGAGCGCAATGTCCTGCGTGGCCGAACTGAAGGCCACCACCAGCGCCGCCGCCGTGACGGCAAACAGGCCCTGCTGCGGATTGCCCAGCGCCATCG
>JAAYCV010000051.1 GCA_012729605.1 Ramlibacter sp.
ATTTCCGCGAAGTGCTGCGCACCACTGCCGGCGTGACTTTCCTGGCTGGCGAGACCGGCGAGGAAGATGTGCGCCTGCGCGGCTTCTCGCTCGGCACCGCCGGTGACATCTACCGCGACGGCCTGCGCGACGGCAGTCTGTACGAGCGCGATACCTTCAACGAGGACCGCGTGGAGGTGATCAAGGGATCGGCCTCGATGCTGTTCGGCAAGGGCTCGACCGGCGGCGTGATCAACCAGGCCAGCAAGCAGCCCTTCCTGATGACGCAGCACGAGGTCAGCGCCTCCGTGGGCAGCGGCGATGAAAAGCGCATCCAGGGCGACTTCAACTGGCAGACTGGCGACGATGCCGCCTTCCGCCTGAACGTGATGAAGCAGGAAGCCGACAACTGGGGCGCCGAGCAAGACAAGTGGGGCGTGGCACCGACCTTCCGCTGGGGCATCGGCACCAAAAACGAGTTCTCCGTGGGCCTGTACCACCTGGATACCAAAGGCCGCTCCAGCTACAGCCATCCGTGGTTCCTGAGCGACCCCGCCAATCGCTCCGGCACCATCATTCCGACGCTGGAAGCAAAAAGCTTCTACGGCCTGGACAGCGACAAGCTGAACACCCAGGCCACCTATGGCACGTTGCAGCACACGCATCGCTTTGACGATGGCGGCGAGCTGAAATCGCAGCTGCGCCATGGCCGCTATGAGCGCGACCTGTGGGCCAGCGTGATCCGCCTGGGCGAGACCAACGGCCAACCCACCACGATCGAGAATTTTGGCCCGGACACTACCATTACCCGCACACCCAAGGGCCGTGTCGGTCGCAGCGACGTGACGCAGTTCCAGAGCGATTACAGCAATACATTCCACTGGGGCGGCCGCGAGCACAAGCTGCTGGCCGGCATCGACCTGTACCACGAAGATGCCAAACGCAACAACAACTTTCCTGGTGCTGCGAGCGGTCTGACGACCACCGTCGGCCAGCCCAACAATGGCGACTGGCGCCCGGACCTGCGCGGCGAGCCAGTCTACAACACCTTCCAATCGAAGAATATCGGCGTCTACGTACAGGACACGGTGGCACTGAACGATCACTGGAAGGCCATTGCCGGCCTGCGCCTGGACCATTTCAAGGGCAGCTACAACACGGCGGCTACTGCCACTGCGGACGCCTACAGCTTCGACAAGAGCGAAACCCTGCTCAGTCCGCGCCTGGGCCTGCTGTACCAGCCGAATGACTTGTCGTCCTACTACCTGTCCTACGGCACCTCGTACAACACCTCGGGCGATGCCTACCAGTTTGCGCCCAACCCGACCTCAGATGCCAACCGCAAGCTGGCCAACACGCCAGCCGAGAAGTCGCGCAACTTCGAGATTGGCGGCAAGTGGGACGTGCTGGACCAGCGCCTGTCGCTGGGGGCAGCCGCCTTCTATTCCGAGAAGTACAACGAGCGCAACCAGGACCCGGATAGCGCCGCCGAACAGTACCTGCTGTCCGGCAAGCGCCACGCCATGGGCATGGAATTCAACGCTGCCGGCCGCCTGACGCCCAAGTGGGAAGTGTTCTGGAACCACACCTGGATTCCGACGGCGAAGATCGACAAGAGCAACCAGGTGCTGGCCGCCAACGGCGGTGGTGCCCAGGTCGAAGGCGATCGCCCGGGCCTGACGCCCAAACACAGTGGCAGCCTCTGGACCACCTACCGCGTGCTGCCCAAGCTGCGCCTGGGGGCCGGTGCCAACTACCGCAGCAGCCAGCATCCGGATGGCAGCCGCGCCGTCAAGGCCGACAGCTTCGTGACCTGGGATGCCATGGCCGAATACAGCTTTACCGATGCCACCGCACTCAAGCTCAACGTCAGCAACCTGACCGACGAGCTCTACGCCGACACCCTGTATCGCGGCTTCTACGGCCCGGGCCAGCCGCGTCGCGTTCAGCTGACGCTGAAACACCAGTTCTGATTTCCGCCACTCGACCGGCGCTGCCTGCAGTCGCCGGTCTTCTTCCCTTGTCCCGCCATGCTGTTGACAATTGATTCCGTGCTGGATGCCAGCCAACTTGCCGAAATCCGCCAGGTGCTGCTGCACGATGCCGACTGGCGCGACGGCAGCCACAGCGCCGGCGTGGTGGCGCGCCAGATCAAGCGCAACCAGCAACTGGCACCCGACAGCGCGGCCTCGCAGCGCATCCGCGAGATCGTGCTGGGGGCGCTGCACCAGCACCCGCTGTTCTTCAGCGCCGCGCTGCCGCACCGGATCTTCCCGCCACGCGTCAACCGCCATGGCCCGGGCGAATACTACGGCCCGCATTACGACAATGCCGTGCTGCGCGGCCCGGACGGTTATGTACGGTCGGATGTCTCCTGCACCGTATTCCTGAACGATCCCGCCAGCTACACGGGCGGCGAACTGCAGATTGCCGATACCTTTGGCGAGCAGCGCATCAAGCTGGCCGCCGGCAGCGCTGTGATCTATCCCTCCAGCAGCCTGCACCAGGTCCTGCCGGTAACGCAGGGCGAGCGCATCGGCTGCTTCTTCTGGCTGCAAAGCCTGGTGCGCAGTGACGAACAGCGCCGCCTGCTCTACGAACTGGATATGGCGCTGACGCGCCTGCGCCAGCAGCATGGCGAATCGGCCGAGACCACGCAGCTCACCGGCACTTATCACAACCTGCTGCGCCTGTGGGCCGAAACCTGATGCAGCCGCCCCGCCTCGATCCGTTGCCGCCCGGTCTGGTTTCGCTCGATGCGCACCAGCGCCATGCCGAACAATGGCTGGGTCCGGACCGCCTGGCCTTCTTCACCGGTGCCGCTGCCGATGGCCTGACCGATGCCGAGAACCGTGCGGCCTGGTCACGGCTGCAGCTGGCACCGCGCGTGCTGGCATCGATGCAGGACAGCCACACGCGCACGCCCCTGCTGGGCCAGACGCTGGACTGGCCGCTGCTACTGGCACCGGTCGCGCACCAGCGGCTGGCCCATCCCGATGGCGAGATCGCCACCGCCTTTGCCGCCCAGGTCAGCCAGACCGGCATGGTGCTGAGCACGCTCTCGAACACGCCGGTGGAACAGGTGGCCGCCATTCTGCAGCACGAACCAGCGTTGGCACCGCCGCTCTGGTTCCAGCTCTACCTCCAGCCCGATCGCGCCGACACGCTGGCGCTGCTGCGCCGCGCCGAAGCCACCGGCTGCCAGGCGTTGGTACTGACAGTCGATGCACCGGTGCAAGGCATCCGCGATGCCGAACGGCGCCATCCGCTGCAGTGGCCGCCGGAGATCCGTTCCGCCCACCTGCCCGCAGCCGTGCATCAGCCCGGCGCCGGCCTGTGCCAGGGTCTGGCCAGCAGCGCACCCACCTGGGACGATGTACGCTGGCTGCTGGACCAGACCGCGCTGCCGCTGCTGCTCAAGGGCATCACGCACCCGGACGATGCACGCCTGGCGCAGACGCTGGGGGTGGCCGGCCTGATCGTCAGCAACCATGGCGGCCGCACGCTGGACACCATGCCCGCTACCGCCACCCTGCTGCCGCGGGTACGCCAGGCAGTGGGCAGTGGCTTCCCCGTGCTGGTCGATGGCGGCATCCGCCGTGGCACCGACTTGTTCAAGGCGCTGGCGCTGGGTGCCGATGCCGCCCTGCTCGGACGGCCACAAGTCTTTGGTCTGGCCAATGCCGGTGCGCGCGGCGTCGCGCATGTTCTGCGGTTGCTGCGCGATGAATTCGAGGCCGCCATGCTGCTGTGCGGCTGCCCGCACGTCGCCAGCATCCAACCCTCCCATCTTTTTATTGATTGAGAATCATTTTTATTTATAATGCACTTCTTTAAATTGAATGAGACTTGTTTCCATGATCTGGAGCCTGATTCTGTCGCTTGCCGTGGTGGCGCCCTGCGCCTGGCTGGTGTCACAGCGTTGAACCGCCACCCTGCCCCATGAGCACCCTGATCCTGTCTTCCCCCCGTTTCACGCCGGCCTGGCGCGATGGCGCCATCGTGGCCGCTGTCCTGCTCGCCCATGCAGCCTTGCTGGCCAGCCTGAACGCCACGCGCCCGACGCCGCCGGAGCCACCCACGCCACTGACGGTGCAACTGCTGACACCGGCTCCGCTGCAGGCTGCCCCGCAGCCGGAGCTCGTTGCCGCGCCAGAGCCAGCAAAGCCACCGGTCGCCAAACCGCTGCCCAGGCCAGAGCCACGGCCCCAGCCCAAGCCTGCCCCGCAACCGGTCAGCAACAAGCCAGCGCCGAACCCGCTACCGCGCATGACCGCAGCGGCTGCACCAACCCAGCCCAGCCCGGCCGCTGAAAGTACCGCACCCGCCGCCAAGCCAGCGCCAGCCACGAACACCAGCCCGGGCCCGAGCAGCCAGGACAAGGCTCCAGCCGAAGTCGTGCTGCCCAGCACCCGCGCCAGCTACCTGCACAACCCCAAGCCGCCCTACCCACCCGCCAGCAAGCGCAACGGCGATACCGGCACCGTGCTGCTGCGCGTAATGGTTGATGCCAAGGGCAACGCCCAGGACGTGACGCTGCGCCAATCCAGCGGCTACCCGGAGCTGGACCAGTCGGCACTGGAAACGGTACGCCGCTGGCGCTTCGTGCCCGGCAAGCGCAACGGCGAAGCCACTGCCATGGCCGTGACAGTCCCGATCGCCTTCCGCCTCAATCGCTGATTCCCCCTGTTTTTCCATTTCTTCATCCAAAGGTTTTTTCACCATGTCGATTCCCTCTAGCTCCTCCATGGACCTGGCCCTGCTCTGGACACAGGGCGACTGGGTCACCCGCACCACGGCGCTGATCCTGCTGCTCATGTCGGTCGCCACCTGGGCCGTGATCCTGATCAAGGCCTGGGACCTGTGGCGCCACAACCGCCTCGCCAGCCGCACCGACCAGTTCTGGCACAGCGCCAGCCTGGCCGAAGGCCTGGACCAGCTCGGCGGCAACAGCAGTCCGTTCCGCCAACTTGCGCTGCAGGGCAAGGAGGCCAAGAAACACCACGAACAGAGTGACAACGAGCTGCACAGCAGCCTCAGCCTCAGCGACTGGATCCACATGAACCTGCGCAGCAGCCTGGACGGCAGCCAGGCACGCCTGCAATCCGGCCTCGCGATCCTCGCCTCCATTGGTTCCACCGCGCCGTTTGTCGGCCTGTTCGGCACGGTCTGGGGCATTTACCACGCGCTGATGGGCATCAGCAGCTCCGGCTCGGCCTCGATCGACAAGGTCGCCGGCCCGATCGGCGAGGCACTGGTCATGACCGCCATGGGCCTGGCGGTAGCGATTCCGGCGGTGCTCGGCTACAACTTCCTGCTGCGCGGCAACAAGCGCGTCGGCCAGCGCATGCACCGCTTCGCCCATGACCTGCACGCCTGGCTGGTGACCGGCTCGCGCGTGCAGACCGCCCCGGACAGCCACTGAGCCGCAGCGCAAGGAGTCTTCCCATGGCATTTTCTTCTTTCGAATCGGATGACAGCGACGTGATGAACGAGATCAACATGACCCCGCTGGTGGACGTGATGCTGGTGCTGCTGATCGTCTTCATCATCACCGTGCCGGTGCTGAACCACGCCGTACCCCTGTCGCTGCCGCAAGCCAGCAGCGAACCCGAACAGCGCAAGCCCGATGCGATCCAGCTCGGTATCGATGCCCAGGGCGCGCTGTTCTGGAACGGCCAGGCGCTGCCAGCCAGCGAACTGCAGCCGCGCCTGCAGGCCGCCGCCACGCAACAACCGCAACCGCAGCTGCAACTGCAGGCCGATCGCAACGTGCGCTACGAGGCCGTGGCGCAGACCCTGGCTGCTGCCCAGCAGGCCGGACTGAGCCAGGTCGGCTTCGTCACGGAGCCACAGCGATGATGGCGTCGGACGAGCCTCGCCCGCCCGCTGCCGCCCCGACTCCGGCGGCTGCCACGGACGGCACGCCAGCAGCCGCGCCGCCAGCGATCCCGAGCGAGCAGTTGATGCGCGGCCAGCGCAGCATCACCATCGTGCACCGCGGCGTCACCTACCAGCTGCA
>JAAYCV010000052.1 GCA_012729605.1 Ramlibacter sp.
ATAACCACGAGCGGGTTCATACTTCACTGAAAATGCAAACGCCCGATGCGATGCATCGGGCATCATTGGCCGCAACTGCAGGAGCAGCCTGCCAATTTGTGGTGTCAACTTAATTCAGGACGGGTCAGCTGGCCAGGCACAAGGCGTGGCACAGCACCGGCTTACTTGTCGGCCGACTTGCGCTTGGCAGGAGCCTTGGCCTTGGCCGGCTTCTTCTCGGCAGCGGCTTCAGCAGGCTGGGCATCAGCTGCAGCTGCGTTGTTGGTATCGCTTTCCGTGCTGGCAGCGGTGCTGCCATTGCCGGTCGCCTGACGCGAGGTGTCCAGCAGCTTGGACTTGCCGGCGTAGTGGCGGTCCAGACGCCATTCCTGCAGGATTTGCAGGGCGATCTTGAAGTTGCTGTAGTCCAGCAGGTAGATGTCAGCGATCGGGAAATCGGCTTCGGATTCGAGTGCCAGCACCAGACGGGACAGGGTGACGGCACTGGGGTCGGCCGGGTTGGCCTTGATGAATTTTCGCGCTTCCTTGATGGCACGCATGTTGTTTTCCCTTCCGGACTGTGCTGCAGTCCTGTTTCATGTGGCTATTGCGAAAGAATTCTACCGGGCTGGCTGGCCTCACGGCAGGGGGTGTCACAAATGTGTAACTTGAATTTCTCAGAGCGAGGTCACGCCTCAGCGTTGCACTGTATATGGAATGCTAGGTGCCAAATATGACAATTTCATGAATGACTGCAAAATTGGTGTAATGACAAGGTCTTGTCACGCATCGGTATAGGCGATGCGGATATGCGGTACCACGGTAACACCGGGTTGCTTGGCCAGGAAATCGCGCAGGAACTCGGTCAGCTTCTTTTCGCACAGGGCGACCACGGCCGGTTCGGCAGCCAGCCGTTCGCCCTGTGCCTGGGCCTGGCGTGCGGCCTGGGCATACAGGTCGATCACGGCGGCTTTCTCGTCGGTGAACAGGCCACCGGACAGGATCTGGTAGCGCAGGTCACGTACGGCAGGCGTTGCCACCAGGCGCGGCTTTTTCAGCCGTACTTCGATGTCTGTTGCGGTCGGGCGGATATCGTACTGGCCGGGCTGCAGGTCGTAGCCAAACGGGTATTCGGCGGTGTACCAGATCGCCACGGTACCGGTGGACGGAATGCTGAGGATGTTGCGTTCCAGCACCTGGGTCACGCCCTCGGCGCGCACCATGGTGGCGGTGAGCAGCTTGACCTGGGCTTCGAGGGTCTGCTTGCTGACGCTCAGGTAGCTGGTGTAGCGCGAGTAGCCCAGCAGTTCCTTGTGCTGGCGCGTCACTTCCTGTTCCAGGATCTGCGCCTGCAACGTGCGCTGATCCAGCTGGGGTGACAGCCACCACCAGCTCAGGCCAGCCCCGGCCAGCAGCGCGGCAGCAACCGGCACAGCCAGTAGCCAGCGCGAGCGACCGGTGCCTGCCGCCATGCCTCAGTCCAGCAGGGCGTGTTCGATCTTGGTGCACTTGTCGCGCACCACCTGAAGGCCGGCATCGGCGGCCTTCTGCTCAGCCTCCGGGTGGGAGATGGCCAGTTGCAGCCAGAGCGTCTTGGCACCAATGGCGATGGCCTGGTCGGCGACCGGCGGCACGTCCTCGCTGCGGCGGAATACGTCCACCATGTCGATCGGGGCTTCGCCAGCGGCTTGCAGGGCCGCAGCGGCAGCCGGCAGGTCTGCATAAACGGTTTCGCCCAGCAGTTGCTGGCCAGCCAGCAGCGGATTGACCGGCACGATGCGGTAGCCGTGCTTTTGCAGGTAGTGGGCGACCTCGTGGCTGGCGCGATGCGGCTTGTCGGACATGCCGACAATGGCAATGGTGCGGTCGTTTTCCAGAATCTGGCGGATGCGATCGGTCATGGAGGTCTCCTTGGTTGGTGGTGCTTATGACAAGGCAGATAAGGCCTGCTGCACGTTTTCCAAGCGCAGGATTTCGGTCAGGATCTGCGGCTGTTGCGGCTTGGCCGGATCATGCAGCACATAGACCGGCACGCCGTTGCGTCCCAGCGCGTTCAGCGAGGCGGTGATGGCGGGATCGTTGCGGGTCCAGTCGGCGCGCAGCAACAGCACATTGCGCGCCTGCACCGCCTGCTGGAATTCCGGCGTGGACAGCACGGTCTGCTTGTTGA
This sequence comes from Ramlibacter sp., assembly GCA_012729605.1. Taxonomy (GTDB): domain Bacteria; phylum Pseudomonadota; class Gammaproteobacteria; order Burkholderiales; family Burkholderiaceae_C; genus Brachymonas; species Brachymonas wangyanguii. Next base: position 2,150 of record JAAYCV010000052.1, read on the forward strand.
ACTGGCAGGTGATGCACCAGGCAGCGGTGTAGTCGACAAATACCGGCTGGCCTGCTGCCAGCGCCTGTTGCACACGCGCCTCCGACCAGGGCTGCCACTGGGCATCGGCTGCCGTGGCGCTGCTGGCGACTGGCGTCGCCAGGCGCGCGCCATGCTGCCAGCCCAGCCAGGCCAGCGCCAGCGCAAATACGCCGGCCAGCCACCAGCGGCCGCGGCCGGGCAGCGCCAGCGACCAGACCAGCGCACTGCCGATCAGCAGCAGCGCCAGCAGTGTGACCGCTCCATTGATGCCGCTTTGCTGGCCCAGCACCCAGACCAGCCAGAGCACCGTGGCCAGCATCGGGAAGGCCAACAGCTGGCGGAAGGTCTGCATCCACGCGCCGGGACGCGGCATCCAGCGCAGCAGCGACGGGAACAGGCACAGCAGCAGGATCGGCAGTGCCAGCCCCAGGCCGAGCAGCGCAAACAGCAGCATCGCCTGCCAGGCCGGCAGGTTGATCGCCAGACCCATGGAGGCTCCCATGAAGGGGGCGGTACAGGGCGATGCCACCACCACCGCCAGCACGCCGGACAGGAAGGCATCGGTGACCGGATGGCGCTCCTTGTCGCTGTTGCGCGATCCCAAGGAGAGCAGCTGGCCAAACTCGAACAGGCCGGACAGGTTGAGCGCAATCAGCGTGAACAGTGCGGCCAGGCCGGCTACCATCCACGGATTCTGCAGCTGGAAGCCCCAGCCGAGTTGTTCGCCGGCAGCGCGCAACGCCAGCAGCAGCACACCCAGCAGCAATACGCTGGCCAGCACGCCCAGCGTATAGGCGATGCCGCTGACGCGCAGCGCCGAGGGGCTGTGGGCGTGGCGCGCAAAGCCCATCACCTTGATCGCCAGCACCGGGAACACGCAGGGCATCAGGTTCAACAGCAGGCCGCCGAGCAGGGCACCGCCCAGTGCCAGCAGCAGCGATACCGGGGCCACACTGGTCGTTGTGGCAGGCGCATTCTGGCCGGCCTGCAGCGCGGCCGCCAGCTCGGGCGACAGGCCGGTCACCTGCTGCAGCGCTGGCCACTCGCCTTGTACCGGGGCGCTGGCCAGCACGCCGGCGCTATCGGCGGCATTGCGGATCACGCCCTTGGCATCGGTATCGGCCTGCGGCACCAGCACCACGGACAGCGTTTCCGGACTGGTGGAGCGGAAGGCTTGCAGCGGGACGGTCAACTGCCAGGTTCCCTGATCCCAGCGCTGCTCACCAGCAGCGGCTGGCTGGGTGATGCCGAAATCTTCCGGGTACAGGTTGAGTGGCTTGCCCTGCCAGTCGGCCGGCAGCTGGCTGGCTTCAAAGCGGATCGTGCTGTCCTGTGGCTGCACCTGCGCCTTGACCTGCACCTTGGCCTGGGCCTGCGGCACCTGCTGCAGCGTGGCATCGAACAGGGCGGCATGGCTGGCGATGGACTGCTGCACCGGCAGCGTGATCGCGAACGTGCCGCTTTGCGGAATGCACTCGACGCGGCACACCAGCCAGGAGGCTTCCAGCTGCACGCGCAGCGGCTGCTGCGGGGTATTCGCCAGTGTCAGCGGCACTGGCAGCAGCACGCTGGCATCGTAGCCATAGTTGGCCAGATGGCCGATCGGGAACTTGCTCGGCATGGGCCACTGGATCTCGCCGGCCGTGACGCCGGGCGGCAGGCTCCATTCCAGCGTGGTGGCCTGGCCGCTGTCGCCGGGGTTTTTCCAGTAGGTGTGCCAGTCGGGCTGGTGCGTCAGCTGCAGGCCGAGCCAGACCGGCTTGCCGGCCATCACGCCTTCGGGAGCATGCGCCAGCAGACGCGCCTGCACCTGGTCAGTACGGACTTCGGTAGTGTCCGCGATCGGATTGGACTGCGCCTGGCTGGCACCGGCCAGCAGGCCCAGGGCGGCCAGTCCGGCACCCGCCAGACGGCGCAAATGGCGGGAAAATTCGGGAGAAATCACAGGCATGGAATGGTTGTCGTCTTGGTTCTGGCCAAACAGCCGGCCGCGTCCACAAGGACAAGCCATTATCGCGGCAAGCCTGCTGGTGCCGGAAGCCGGCCGGCAAAGGCCTGTGCAGGCATGGCGCTTTCGGTATCATGCAGGCATGCAAGATAATGCCTCCACCGCCTTTCCGCGTTTCTGGGCCGATGCCATCAGCGCCGACTTTGCCCGGCTGGACAAGGCGCGTGCCATCGCCGTATTGCCGGTGGCGGCGATCGAGCAGCACGGGCCGCATCTCCCGCTGCGCGTGGACGCCGCACTGGCCGATGGCATGGTGCAGGCGACCTTGCCCTGGCTGCCACAACAGTTGCCGGCCGTATTCCTGCCTACGCAGGCGATCGGATTCAGCCCGGAACACACGGC
>JAAYCV010000280.1 GCA_012729605.1 Ramlibacter sp.
AAGGTAATTGGAAAAGGTAATATTGTTACCCCTAAATTACCCTTTTATTACCTTTTTCTGGATGCCTTCAAGATGTCCTAACATCGCGTGAACATTGAGGATTTCAGGATTCCATGATGATGATGTTACCTTATTACCTTTTTTTTGTAGGCCACAAATTCCAGCGGCTTTTTTCCGTGCGCGATGGGGGTGCCTGATGTGCGCGTAAACTTTTCGGCTATGTCTGCCTTGTTCGCACCATGTCGCCATCGGCTGTGGGTGCTACCTGTGGACAACGGGCCAGTCAGGGCATGAAAAAGGCCAGCGCGAAGGCTGGCCAGGTGGGATTGGTGAGGCGGCAGCCGGCTACCGGCGAAAGGACCAAAACCGGCAGGGAGACGCCCGGCGCCGCCTCATAAACGGGGGATCAGTCGGCGTCTTGGTAGGAGGATCTCCGGCGCGCTGCTGCAGCGCGTGTGCGACGCTCGAACTCCTGGCCCACCAGGCTGGCCAGGGCGCGCTCGTCCATGCCTGGTGCCGCGTGGACGTGGATGACGATGCCGCCAGCGCCCGCAGCTGCTGCGCCAGCTGCTGCACCCTGCATGGCGGCGGTCGGGCCCAGGCCACGACCGGCACCGATCGGGGGGCGGCGGTCCAGCGGGATGGACATGATGTTGCGCGCCATGGCGGACATGGCGCGGATAGGCTCGTTGTCGCTGGACTGGATGCCCTGGGCCAGGCCCTGCATGGTGTAGACGCCGAACTGGTGGAACACGCGGGACGGGCTGTTGATGTCCATCTTCTGCTTGAACCACGCGGCGGCCTTGCTGGCGGCGCCCACGATGGTTTCACGCAGCGCGGCCAGCCTGCTGGTGATGCCGTTGATCAGACCATCGATCATCTGTGCACCCATCTCACGCAGCGCAGCCGGCAGGCCGGCAAACCAGGTGGTGATGTTGCTGACGACGGTGCGTATGTAGCTGCTGATCCGGTTCCACAGCCCGATCAGCTTGGGACCCAGGGTTTCCCAGTTGGCCCAGATATAGACGGCGGCGGCAGCAATCAGGGCTGCTACGGCGATCAGCGGATGCGCCATGGCGGCCATGGCCAGCATGCGCAGCACGCCGATCACCTTGGCCAGCATGCCTCCCAGAGTGACGCCCTGGATGCCGAGTACGGCAAAGCCGTAACGCAGCATGGCCAGCGGAGCCATGATGGCAGCCACTGCAGCCAGCAGGCCACCAATGCCCATCAGCAGCACGCTGGCAGCAGCCGCCACCTTCATGATGCGGCTGGCCAGCTCGGGGTTGGCCTGGATCCAGTCGTTGACCGCATTCATGATGTTGCCGACGCGCATGTAGATCTGCGTCAGGATCGGCGCCAGCGTTTCGCCCAGGCGTGAAGCGGTCTCGAACAGGCGGTTTTGCGCCATCAGTTTCTGCGCTTCCAGGGTGTCATTGCGGGCGCCGGCCTCCTTGGCCATGGAGCCGCTGCCTTCCTTGCTGCGGGCCAGATCGATCTGCCGCTGAAGCTCTTCTAGGTTGTTGGCGAGCTTCCCGGCATCGTCTCCGTATTCTTTGCCGAACAGCTGCGTGGTGACGCGCATCTGGTCTTCGGCGTTCAGCTCCTTGACCCTGTTCAGAACCATCTGTATCGTGCCCATGGCATCGGTGGCCATGGCCTTTTCGATGTCTTCCGAGCGCAACCCGATAGCGTCCATGCCGGCCTGGAAACGCTTGCTTTGCATGGTGGCCACGGACAGTTCGCGCACCATGGCATTGCTGGCGCTGGCTGCCACTTCGGCACCGGCGCCTAGGCTCAGGAAGGTACTGCCCAGGGCAGC
>JAAYCV010000053.1 GCA_012729605.1 Ramlibacter sp.
ATAACCACGAGCGGGTTCATACTTCACTGAAAATGCAAACGCCCGATGCGATGCATCGGGCATCATTGGCCGCAACTGCAGGAGCAGCCTGCCAATTTGTGGTGTCAACTTAATTCAGGACGGGTCAACCTACAATTATTTTGCGAAGTTTACACATTTTTTGTTGCTGGTTGCAACCATACACAAATCCGCGTTCCGGGCAATCAGAAAAACCACGCAGCAGCTGGCGCAAACCGTCCCGCTTGCCTGCAGCTGCCGGCCTGTACGTATAATTGGAATTTCCCACCACGCGAGGGCAAGCCTCGCTATTGGCCATGACTACCAAATTCGTATTCGTCACCGGCGGTGTCGTCTCTTCCCTGGGCAAGGGCATTGCGGCGGCGTCGCTGGCTGCCATCCTGGAATCGCGCGGCCTCAAGGTCACCCTGATCAAGCTGGATCCCTACATCAACGTGGACCCCGGCACCATGAGCCCCTTCCAGCACGGTGAAGTGTTCGTCACTGACGACGGTGCCGAGACCGACCTGGACCTGGGGCACTACGAGCGTTTCATCGAAACGCGCATGAACAAGTCCAACAACTTCACCACCGGACGCATCTACCAGTCGGTGCTGGAGAAGGAGCGCCGCGGCGACTACCTGGGCAAAACGGTGCAGGTGATCCCGCACATCACCAACGAGATCCAGGAATACATCAAGCGCGGTGCCGGCATCGGCACGCCGGATGCGGTCGATGTCGCGATCTGCGAAGTCGGCGGTACCGTGGGTGACATCGAGTCCCTGCCCTTCCTGGAAGCCGTGCGTCAGTTGAGCCTCAAGCTCGGCCCCAACCACAGCGCCTTTGTCCACCTGACCTATGTGCCGTGGATTGCCGCTGCCGGCGAGCTGAAGACCAAGCCAACCCAGCACACGGTGCAAAAGCTGCGCGAAATCGGCATCCAGCCCGATGCCCTGCTGTGCCGCGCCGATCGCGAGATCCCGGGCGAGGAGCGCGAGAAGATCAGCCTGTTCACCAACGTGCCCGAGTGGGGCGTGATCAGCATGTGGGACGTGGACACCATCTACAAGGTGCCGCGCATGCTGCACGAGCAGGGTCTGGACGGCCTGATCTGCGACAAGCTGCGCCTGAACACGCCGCCGGCCACGCTGAAGCGCTGGGACGATCTGGTCTACGCGCTGGAACACCCGCAGCACACGCTGCGCGTGGCCATGGCCGGCAAGTACGTGGAACTGTCCGACAGCTACAAGTCGATCAACGAGGCGCTGCGCCACGCCGGCATGAAGAACCACAGCCGTGTGGAAATCTGCTACATCGATTCCGAAACGCTGACGCCCGAGAACGTGGCGCAGGAGCTGTCGGTGTATGACGCGATCCTGGTGCCGGGCGGCTTTGGCAAGCGCGGAGTGGAAGGCAAGATTGCCGCTGCCCGCTATGCGCGTGAAAACGGCGTGCCCTACCTCGGCATCTGCCTGGGCATGCAGGTCGCCACCATCGAATACGCGCGCAACATGGCCGGCCTGGCCAACGCCAACAGCACCGAATTCGAACCCGACACACCCTACCCCGTCATCGCCCTGATCGACGAGTGGAAGGACGCCGATGGCAGCATCCAGACGCGCAACGCCGATTCCGACCTGGGCGGCACCATGCGCCTGGGCGCGCAAAGCTCGGACGTCAAGCCGGGCACGCTGGCGCACCAGATCTACGGCGACGTGGTGACCGAGCGCCACCGCCACCGCTACGAAGCCAACACCCAGTACCTGGATCGCCTGAGCGAGGCCGGCCTGGTGATCTCGGCGCGCACCCAGCGCGAGCACCTGACCGAGATCGTCGAACTGCCGCAGAATGTGCACCCCTGGTACGTGGGCGTGCAGTTCCATCCGGAATTCAAGTCCACCCCCTGGGACGGCCACCCGCTGTTCAATTCCTACATCAAGGCCGCGCTGCAACGCCAGCAGTCCGGCAAGGAGCAAGCATGAAACTCTGCGGATTCGACGTTGGTCTGGAGCATCCCTTCTTCCTGATTTCCGGCCCTTGCGTGGTCGAAAGCGAACAGCTGCAGCTGGATGTGGCCGGTCGCCTGCAGGAAATCACCGGCAAGCTGGGCATTCCCTTCATCTTCAAGAGCAGCTACGACAAGGCGAACCGCTCCAGTGGCAGCAGCTTCCGTGGCCCCGGCATGCAGGCCGGCCTGGACATCCTGGCCAAGGTCAAGCGTGAACTGAA
>JAAYCV010000054.1 GCA_012729605.1 Ramlibacter sp.
TCGGCAGGCTGATGTGGTCGGAGTACTGCGCGATGATGCTCTTGAGCTTGTAGCCGTTCAGGTAGTCCAGCTGGTCCTCGCGCAGGTGCAGCGTGATGCTGGTGCCGCGCTGCTCGCGCGTGATGGTTTCGGTGGTGAATTCGCCGGTGCCACCGCTGATCCAGCGCACGCCCTGCTCTGCCGGCAGGCCGGCGCGACGGCTTTCCACGGTGATCTTGTCAGCCACGATAAAGCCGGAATAAAAGCCCACGCCAAACTGGCCGATCAGCTGCGAATCGGTCTTCTGGTCGCCAGTCAGGCGGCTGACAAAGTCCTTGGTGCCGCTCTTGGCAATCGTGCCCAGATGGTCGATCGCCTCCTGCTCGCTCATGCCGATGCCGTTATCGGTAAAGGTGATCGTCTTGGCTGTCTTGTCGATCGCCACATGCACCTGCAGCGTGGCATCGCCTTCGTACAGGGCGGGCTGCTCCAGCGCCTCGAAACGCAGCTTGTCGCTGGCATCGGATGCGTTGCTGATCAGCTCGCGCACGAAAATGTCGGGGTTGGAATACAGGGAGTGGGTGACCAGATGCAGCAGTTGCGCGACTTCGGCCTGGAATGCGTGTTGATGGGTACTCATGCTTGTCTTGGTAGTCTTGTTGGAATGAAAAATCAACAGGTTGGAATCTGTCCTACACAGGTAGGGCAAGGCTTCCGATTTTCAAGACAGGCGTCCACAGCGATACTTTTTCACGGCTGACGATTGTTTACAGGCCAAGCGGAACTGCTTCCGGCAATTTGGTCTAACATCCGAAACGTCAGATCCGTGCAGCCGGCCTGTTGCCAGGCTGCCACCAGAACACAGGGAGATCCCATATGTCCAAGAAGCCTCTGATCACCATGGCACGCCGCGCTGCCGTCGCCGTTGCCGTCACCGCCGCCCTCGCCGGCTGTGCCACCTCCACTACCGGTTCCGTCACTGGTAGCAACCGTTCGCAGCTGCTGCTGGTGTCCGAAGCCGAGATGGTGCAGGCCTCGCAACAGGCCTTCAACCAGCGCAAGAGCGCCGCCCAGTCCAAGGGCGTGCTGATCAGCAGCGGTGCCGACTACAACCGCGTGGTCAACATCATGCGTCGCCTGTCGACCCAGGTCGCCCATTTCCGCCCCGATGCGGCACGCTGGAACTGGGATCTGGCGCTGATCCGCAACAACGATGTCAACGCCAACGTGATGCCGGGCGGCAAGGTCACGGTCTATACCGGCCTGTACCAGAAGCTGAACCTGACCGATGACGAGCTGGCGGCCGTAATCGGCCACGAAATGGCGCACGCCCTGCGCGAACACTCGCGCGAGCAGGTATCGCAGCAAATGGCCGGCGATATGGCGCTGTCCATCGGCGGCTCGCTGCTCGGCCTGAGCGGCGGCATGATGGACGTGGCCGGCATCGCCAAGCAGCTGGCGCTGGACCTGCCCTACTCCCGCACCATGGAAACCGAGGCTGACGTGTTCGGCCTGGAACTGGCCGCACGCGCTGGCTACAACCCATCCGCCGCGCTGACGCTGTGGCAGAAGATGGCCGCCAACGGCGCCGGCCAGGGCTCGGCCTTCTTCTCCACCCACCCGA
>JAAYCV010000281.1 GCA_012729605.1 Ramlibacter sp.
CAGCGCGCCCTGCGCGTGTCCAAGCAGAAGGACGGCGACGACACCGGCGAATGGGGTTTCGATCTGGAGGTCGTACCGATCGGCATGGACGAGGACGGTGACGTCATCGACTCCTGTGTCGTGATCGAGGCCGCTGCGCCTGTCGTGGTCAAGGCCGGCAAGGAAACCCGGGCGGCCGGCAAATGGGAGCGGCTGGTCATGGAGGTGGTGGGCGAGATGGCGCTGGGCCAGTCCGCCGGCATCGAGGTCGAAGCGGTCATCGCGGAGTGTGTACGCCGGTCGGATCCGCCAGCCGATGGCAAGCGCGACACCCGCAAGCAGTCTGCCAAGCGGGCGCTACAGGCCTTGTGCGAGGGCGACGAAGCCCCTTACTTCATGGAAGACGGTTGCCTGGGGGTCATGTAATGGCGTACCTGAAGCAAGCCCAGAAGGGCACAGAACACATATTCAAGGGCCGCACTTATAAGTGCATCGGCACCGAGCCCTACACCACCAGGGACGGTCGGCAGATCAATCTGGCGCTGTTCGAGGGGGCTTGCGCGGTGTGCGGCGGCAGCTTCACAGTCAAAACTACCGTCGACGGGTACGAAAGGACGAACGCGTTTTACACCAAGCACTGCCCGACCCACAGAAAGGCACGCAAATGAATGCGCAGCAAATTACCAATACGAAAAACACGGCGCGCAACACTGCAATAGGTGTGCAACACGTTGCGCCGTGTTGCGTTGCAAATGGAGCAAAAACCTCTGCAACACTGCAACATCTGTGCAACTTGGTGCAACGTGTTGCAGCGTGCAAAGCAGCTTTTTGCAACTGCAACACACCCTCCCTTTATGGGGGTGTTGCTGTTGCAATGTTGCAGGGGGTTGTTGGTTGCAACACGGCAAAAAGTTTTTCTAACCCTGGAAGGCCTGGCGGGTTGTATTTGCAATTTTCTACAGGAAACCGCTTCATGCAAAAAATTACAGCTATCAACGAGTACGGCCAGCGCATCGGGCAGGATCACCAGCGCGCGGTCCTGTCGGATGCCGAGGTCGAGCTGATGCGCCAGCTGGCCGAAGAGGGCATGGCCTACAGCGAGCTGGCGCGCAAATTCGAGGTGAGCAAGCACACGGTCGGCCGCATCTGCCGTTACGAGCGCAGGGCGCAGACGCCTGCCGGGTTCAAGCGGGTGCACATAAGCGACGAGGCGCGTGGTTGAATCGGGGCATGGCAACGAAGAAGGCAACATCCAAGACGAAAAAATCCGGCGCGCAACCCGTCACGTATTCAACGGCGGTCGCGAAGGAATTCTGCGAGCGGCTGGCTGCCGGACGCACGGTGGCCGCGGTTTGCCGCGATCCGGACATGCCGCACTGGACGACGATTTACCGCTGGATGGAGCAACGTGAAGACTTCTCGCTAGCCATCGCGCGCGCGCGGGAGGTCGCCGCCGGCATCTTGGAGGCTGAGCTGCTGCAGATTGCAGACGAAACCGCCTTCGACACCGTGGAGACCGATCACGGCCTGAAGGCTGACAAGGAGTGGATTGCACGCTCCAAGCTGCGCGTGGAAACACGCCAGTGGCTGCTGCAGAAGACCGCTCCGCGCCTGTACGGCGACAAGCGCCAGGTGGAGCACCAGGGCGGCGTGAGTATCAACGTGGTTACGGGCGTGCCAGATGGCGACCAGTAAGCAGGTTCGGCTGGACTACGCGCCACGGGAGTGGCAGCAGGAATGCCACAAGAGCCGCAAGCGCTTCACGGTGCTGGCCCTGCACCGGCGTGCCGGCAAGACCGAGCTGGCCATCATGGAGCTGATCGACAAGGCCATGAAGTTCCGCCTGGACCTGGGCCAGTTTTTCTACATCGCGCCATTCCTGAAGCAGGCCAAGGCCATCGCCTGGGCGCGCCTGAAGCAGAAGTTGGAGCCGTTGCGCCAGGTCAGCGCCGTGGAGGTCAACGAGGGCGAGCTGTCAGCCACCTTCCAGCACAACGGTGCCGTGATCCGGATCTTCGGCGGCGACAACCCGGATGCCATGCGCGGCGTGCGACTGGATGGCGTGGTGATTGACGAGGTGGCGCAGATCAAACCCGAGGTCTGGAACGACATCATCCAGCCGGCGCTGTCGGACCGCATGGGATGGGCCGTGTTCATTGGCACGCCGTCCGGCATCAACTTGTTCTCCGAGATCTACTACCGCGCCGATGGCCTGCCGGACTGGCATGCTGGCCGGTACACGGTCTACGACACCAACGCCATCGACGAGGAAGAGGTGGCGCGCCTGCGCCGGGACATGAGCGAAACATCGTTTAGCCGGGAATACCTGTGCGACTTCAGCGCGGCAGGCGACGACCAGCTGATATCGCTGTCCGAGGCAGAAGAGGCCGCCAGGCGCGTTTACACGGCGCGGGATACCGATGGCTTGCCACGCATCATCGGTGTGGACCCGGCGCGTTTTGGCGACGACCGCAGCGTCATCTTCAAGCGGCAGGGCTTGCAGGCCTTCAGTCCGTCCGTGTATCGCGGCATTGACAACATGGAGCTGGCCGCGCGTGTGGCCGCCGCGATCGAGGACTGGCAGCCGGATGCGGTGTTCATCGATGCAGGCGCAGGGTCTGGCGTCATCGACCGGCTGCGCCAACTGGGCAAGGACGTGATCGAAGTGCCGTTTGGCGGCAAGGCCACGAAGGCCAATCTGTTCGTCAACCGGCGCGTGGAAATGTGGTCGGAGCTGGCCGATTGGATCCGCGCTGGCGGCGCGATCCCGAACGACAAGGACCTGAAGCAGGAGCTGGCCACGCCGGTTTACTGGTACGACGCCACGGGCCGGCGCGTGCTGGAATCCAAGGACGACATCAAGAAGCGACTGCAGGGCGGCGGCTCGCCTGACCTGGCTGACGCGCTGGCGCTGACCTTCGCTTACCCGGTATCCACAAAGAACCCGCTGGACCAGTACCGCACGAAGACCAGCCGGCGCGAATACGACCCCTACGCCGGCCGCTGATAGCGGTGCACATACCGGCAGGGCACGGCCATACCCTGCACGGCATGGTCACTGTAGAGCTTTCCACGGTCGAGGCGGTCGCTTCGCATCTTGACTTTCCGGCGCTTGCACTGGCGTACGAGCAGGAGGCGGATTCTGCGCGTGTCGGCATGGACAAAGTGCGCGGCGTGAACTTCAACGCGTACCTGCATCTGGAAGCGGCGGGCCTGATCCACGTCGTGGCAGCACACGATGGCGACCGGCTGATCGGGTTTGCCGTGCTGCTGCTCAGCGAGCACCTGCACTTCAGCCGCATGGTGGCCACGGTAGAGGCCATCTTCGCGCTGCCTGAAACTGGTGCAGGCGCTGAGCTCATGCGGTTTCTGGAAGGATTCGCGCGTCAGCAGGGCGCTGCCGGCCTGTTCATCAGCGCGCCCACTGGTGGCCGGCTGGATCGTGTCATGCGCCGAAGCCGCAGCTACAGCCAGACCAATGCCGTTTTTTACAAGCCGCTCCAAGGAGAAGATCATGGGAATTGAAACCGCCATTCTGGGCGCTGCACTGGTGGGTGCAGGCGTGTCCGTCTACAGCGGCAACCAGCAAAAGAAGGAGGCTCGCAACGCCGCCAACCAGGCGCAGGCCAATGCCAACAAGCAGGCCAAGCAGGCCGAACAGGACATGAACCGCGCCAACCAGCGCCAGGCTGACATTGCCGGCGCGCTGGGCGCTGCAGGCGCTGCCAACAATGCTGGCATCGGCAGCACCATGTTGACCGGCCCGCAGGGCGTGGCTCAGGACGCGCTCACGCTCGGCAAAAATACGCTGCTGGGCGGCTGACCATGCAGGGCGAGCGCAAAGGCAAGGCCAAGCGCAAGGACTTGCAGCGCCGCTGGACGCAGCTGCAGAACGAGCGCGCCAGCTGGATGTCGCACTGGCAGGACATCAGTGAGTACGTCCTGCCGCGTGCTGGCCGGTATTTTGTGGCCGACCGCAACCTGGGCGACGTTCGGCACAACAAGATCCTGGACAACACCGGCACCCGCGCCATGCGCGTGCTGGCTGCCGGCATGATGAGCGGCATGACCAGCCCGGCGCGTCCGTGGTTCCGGCTGACCACCAGCGTGGCCGAGCTGGACGAGAGCGCAGCCGTGAAGGCGTGGCTGGCAGATACCACCACGCTGATGCAGCAGGTGTTCTCGCGGTCCAACACGTACCGCGCACTGCACAGCATGTACGAGGAGCTGGCCACCTTCGGCACGGCCAGCAACATCGTGCTGGCAGACTACGACGGCATCATCCACCACTACCCGCGCACGGCCGGCGAGTATTGCCTGGCGACCGATCACCGCGGCCTGGTGGATACGCTGTACCGCGAATTCCAGATGACCGTCAGCCAGATGGTGCGGGAATTCGGCTACGAGGCCTGCAGCCGCACGGTGCAGCAGCTGTGGGATCGTGGGCAACTGGATGCCTGGGTGACGGTCAAGCACGCCATCGAGCCGCGCGCCGACCGTGACAAGTCCAAGCGCGACAACCGCAACATGGCCTGGGCCTCCGTCTACTTCGAGGACGGCGCTGACAACGACCAGCTGCTGAGTGAATCCGGCTTCCAGGAATTCCCGGCGCTGTGTCCGCGCTGGGCGACAACTGGCGGTGACGTGTACGGCCAGTCGCCGGCCATGGAGGCGCTGGGCGATATCAAGCAGCTGCAGCACCAGCAGCTGCGCAAGGCGCAGGTCATCGACTACAAGAGCAACCCGCCGTTGCAGGTGCCGGTGGCGCTCAAGAACCGCGACCTGGACACGCTGCCTGGTGGCATCAGCTACGTGGACCAGGCCGGCCCGGGCGGTGGCATCCGCAGCGCATTCGACGTGAACCTGGACCTGAACCACCTGCTGATGGACATTCAGGACGTGCGCCAGCGCATCGAAGCCAGCTTCTACGCTGACCTGTTCCTGATGATCGCCAACAGCACCAACAGCAGCATGACGGCGACCGAGGTGGCAGAGCGTCATGAGGAAAAGCTGCTGATGCTGGGCCCGGTGCTGGAGCGCATGCACAACGAGATCCTGGACCCGCTGATCGCCACCACCTTCAGCCGCATGCTGGAGGCCGGCATCGTGCCGCCGCCACCTGAAGAGCTGGCCGGCATGGAGCTGAACGTGGAATTCGTGTCCATGCTGGCGCAGGCGCAGCGTGCCGTGGCCACCAACAGCGTGGACCGTTTCGTCGGCAGCCTGGGTGCCGTGGCGCAGATCAAGCCTGAAGTGCTGGACAAACTGGACGCGGACCGCTGGGCAGACGCCTACGCCGATGCGCTGGGCATCGATCCCGAGCTGATCGTGCCGGGTGACAAGGTGGCGCTGATCCGCGAGCAGCGCGCGCAAGCAGCGCAGCAACAGCAGCAGGCCGCCATGGCGCAGCAGGCAGCAGACGCCGCGGCCAAGCTGGGCCAGGTGGACACCAGCCAGCCGAACCTGCTGACCGATGCCACGGCCGCCTTCAGCGGCTACACCTGACCGGTGCACATACCGCAGGCACAGCGCCATAAATTGCAGCCATGACGTACGACCCGACCGATATCCGCGCGCAGGAGCGAGCCAAGGCGCAAGCCAGCCAGCACGCAAAGAACGCACGCGATACCGAAGAGGCAGACGTCAAGTGGCTCATGGGGAGCAGGCGCGGTCGCCGCATCGTGTGGCGGCTGCTGGATCAGGCCGGTGTGTTCCGGCTGTCGTTCAACACGAACGCCATGCAGATGGCATTCAACGAGGGCGGCAGGAACGGAGGGCTTCGGCTGCTCGGCCTGATCAATGCGACATGCCCGGAGCTGTATCAAACCATGATCACGGAGCAACAAGCCGATGATGGACGAGAACACCACGCTGATGACTGACGCCGCAAATACCAGCGAAGGCGAAGCCGCAGCACAACCCGCCGACCCGGGCGTCACTGAGACGCAGCAGGGCGGTCAACCGCAGCAGCCTGCCGGCGAACAGGCGCAGGGCCAGCAGCAGGCCGAGGTCAAGCAGCCGGAAGGTGCGCCGGAGAAGTACGACTTCACCGCACCGGAGGGCTTCACCTTTGACGATGCCGTCATCGCCAACTTCAGCGAAGTGGCGAAGGAGCTGAACCTGCCGCAAGACAAGGCGCAGATGATGCTGGACAAGATGCAGCCGGTGCTGGCTACCCGCCAGATGGAGCAGCTGCAGGCGGCCAGTATCGAATGGGCCAATGCCGCGCGCACCGACCAGGAGATTGGCGGCGAGCGCTTCCAGGAGAACCTGGGCGTGGCCAAGAAGGCCATGGAGGCCTACGCATCGCCCGAGCTGCGCCAGCTGCTGAACGAATCCACCCTGGGCAACAACCCGGAGGTCATCCGCCTGTTCTACCGCGTTGGCAAGGACATGAGCGAGGACCGTCTGGTGACCGGCCAGGGCGGCACCAACAAGGCTGCAGATCCGCGCAGCCTGTACCGCGCATCCAACATGAACCCGTAAACCAGGAGTAAAACCCCATGGCTACTTTGAGCACCACCAACCCCACGCTGGCTGACGTTACCAGCCGCATGACCGCCGATGGCAAGATCGATCCGCAGATCGTCGAGCTGCTGGCAGAAACCAACGAGATCCTGGAGGACATGACTGTCATCGAGGCCAACGGTTTCACCGAGCACAAGACCACTGTTCGCAGCGGCCTGCCGCAGGGCACCTGGCGCATGCTGAACTACGGCGTGCAGCCCGAGAAATCCCGCACCGTCCCGGTGAAGGACAGCATGGGCATGCTGGAAACCTACGCCGAGGTGGACAAGGCACTGGCCGACCTGAACGGCAACAGCGCCGCCTGGCGTCTGTCCGAGGATCGCGCCTTCATCGAAGGCCTGAACCAGACCATGGCCAACACCCTGTTCTACGGCAACAGCTCGCTGGAGCCCGAGAAGTTCATGGGCCTGGCTCCGCGCTACAGCGAAAAGGCGGCCGAGAACGGCCAGAACATCATCGACGCTGGCGGCACTGGCAGCGATAACACCAGCGTCTGGCTGGTGGTGTGGTCCCCGAACACGGTGCACACCATCTACCCCAAGGGCAGCAAGGCTGGTCTGCAGTCGCGCGACCTGGGCGAAGACACCCTGACCGATGCTGCTGGCGGCCGTTACCAGGGCTACCGCACCCACTACAAGTGGGATATCGGTGCCGTGCTGCGTGACTGGCGCTTCGTGGTTCGCATTGCCAACATCGATGCATCCGACCTGGCGGCCGGCACCGGCCCGGATCTGCTGACCCTGATGGCCAAGGCGCTGCACCGCGTGCCGAACCTGCAGATGGGTCGTGCCGTGTTCTACGCCAACCGCGCTGTCCATGAGGCGCTGGATATCCAGTCCATGGGCAAGAGCGGCCTGGCGCTGAAGACGCAGGAGCTGGAAGGCAAGTTCTGGCAAACCTTCCGTGGCGTGCCGATCCGCACCGTGGACGCTCTGCTCAACACCGAGGCCCGCGTCGTCTAACCCCCAAGGGGCCGGAATGACCGGCCCCGCTTGAACGAGGAACACATCATGATCATCGACAAACTGCTCAAGATCTCCAACGACCAGGCCGTGACCGTGACCGCGCCGTCCACCGACGTGATCGACTTCGGCCAGGTCAACCCGAACACCGGCCTGAGCGACCGTGCCGTCATGGTCGTCACCGTGGGCGTCACGCCGACTGCTGCCGGCGCTGCCACCGTCACGTTCGCCGTGCAGGACTCTGCCGACAACAGCTCCTGGGCGGACGTGGTGGCTACCGGTGCCATCGCCATCACCGCGCTGGCGGCTGGCCAGCAGGTAGTGATCCCGATGCCGACCAAGCATCGCCGCTACGTGCGCCTGAACTACACCGTGGGCACTGGTCCGCTGACTGCTGGCAAGTTCGACGCACAGGTGGTGGCCGGTATCCAGCAGAATGCCGCGCACCCTGACGCGATCTGATAGGTGGCCAACATGAAGGTGCAGGCAACCAGGGCGGGCTTCTACGAGAAGCTGCGCGAAGCTGGCGAGGTGTTCGACGTGAAGGAAGGCGAGGCCGGTTCGTGGTTCGAGCCGGTGGAGTCTGTCGAATCCGCGCCGAAGAAGGCAACTGCCCGCAAGCCGCAGGCTGCCGCTAACGACCAGGCCTGACCACGGCCTGCGACACGCAACAAGAGCGGGGGCCATCGTGCCCCCGTTTTTCATAGGAGCAAAAGACCATGGCATCCGTCATCGACATCTGCAATCTGGCGCTGGCACGCCTGGGCGACAACGCCACGCTGGCCAGCATCGACCCGCCTGAAGGTTCCGCCCAGGCTGAACACTGCGCACGCTTCTACCCGATGGCGCGCGACACGCTGCTGGAAATGCACCCCTGGAAGTTCGCCACGCGCCGCGTGCAACTGGCGCAGCTGGTGGACGACGGCCTGAGTGGCTGGAGTTTCGCCTACGCGAAGCCGCAGGACTGCATCCGCATCCA
>JAAYCV010000055.1 GCA_012729605.1 Ramlibacter sp.
GACCCTGGAATACCAGCCAGCTGTTCGGGCTGGCGCTGCCGGACAGCTGTTGCAGCAAGGCTGGCAGCGCGTCCGGCTCGTAACAGAACAGGCTCAACACCAGATCGCTGCCAGTCGCCACGCCCAGTTGCTGGCGCCAGCCGGCACGGTCAAAGTTCTGCTGGCGCTGCAGCAGGCCGGTTTCGCGCAGCAGCCCGCCAGTGCCGGGCACAAAACCCGGATAGACAAAACGCTTGCTGCATCCGGCGGCTGGCCCGCTCATTACCGGCGATTGCAGGCCGTGGCAGCGCAGCACATAGTCCTCGGCCGACAGGTATTCGAGGTTCAGCCAGAGGCCGCCGCTGGCGCCATGGCCCTGCGCCCACCAGGCCTGCACGCTGTCATCCAGTTCGCAGCCAAAGGCCTCGATCAGCACATCGCCTGCCTGGGCCGGCAGATCGGCCGCAGGCAGCGGGCTGACCCAGTGCCGTACGTCCACCGCGCTGTGTTCCGGTGCCATCCAGGTCAGCACCTCTGGCTGGTCGATCCACAAGCGTACGCGCTGGCCGCGGCTGGCCAGCTGGCTGGCGAGACGCCAGCAGACGCCGGCATCGCCGTAGTTGTCGATCACGGTGCAGAAGATGTCCCATTGCAAGGGCGGCAGGGCGGGCAGGGCAGTGGTATCAGGCATGCCCGCATTGTCCGTCATCCCGGTGCGGCAACCCTACAATGCAGGCATGAGCGCATCGCCCCAGGACCCCCAGCCCGCAGAATCCCCGACGCCCGCAGCCAGCAGCGGCCATGATCCCGCCGTGCTGGAGCAGGTCGCAGCGCTGCCGGCGCTGCCCGGTGTCTACCGCTATTTCGATGCCGACGACCAGGTGCTGTACGTCGGCAAGGCGATCCACCTGAAGCGGCGTGTCTCCAGCTATTTCCAGAAGGACCACGGCGGCACGCGCATCGGCTTCATGGTGGGCAAGATCCGCCGGCTCGAAGTCACGGTGGTGCGCTCCGAGGCCGAAGCGCTGATCCTGGAAAACAACCTGATCAAGACGCTCAAGCCCAAGTACAACATCCTGTTCCGGGATGACAAGAGCTATCCCTATCTGCGCTTCAGCGGCATCAGCCATAACAAGAACTTGCCGGACGACAAGCCGCAGCCCGGCGCGTTTCCGCGCATCTCCTATTACCGTGGCGCCACCGACAAGCACAACCGCTACTTCGGCCCGTACCCGAACGCCTGGGCGGTGAAGGAAAGCATCCAGCTGCTGCAGAAGGTATTCCGGCTGCGCACCTGCGAGGATTCGGTCTTCAGCAACCGCACGCGGCCCTGCCTGCTGTACCAGATCAAGCGCTGCACCGCACCCTGTGTCGGCCTGATCGATACGGCAGCCTATGCCGATGATGTCGCGCATGCCCAGGCCTTTCTCGATGGCTCGGCCGATGACGTGATGCGCCAGCTGCAGCAGCGCATGATGGATTACTCCGAGCGCATGGCGTACGAGCAGGCGGCGCAGGTGCGCGACCAGTTGTCGGCGCTGAGCGCCATCCTGCACCAGCAGGCGGTGGAATCCACCAGTGACAAGGACGTCGATATCCTGGCGGTCAAGGTGCTGGGCGGCAAGGCCTGTGTCAACCTGGCGATGGTGCGCGGTGGCCGCCATCTGGGCGACAAGCCGCATTTTCCGTCGCAGCTCGATGATGCGCGCAAGCTGGTCGAAGGCGAGGAGGGCGGCATCGAGGCCACGCACGAACAGCTGGAGCAGGCCGTACTCGAAGCCTTTGTCGCGCAGCACTACCTGGGTTCCGACATGCCGCCGGTGCTGGTGACCAGCGTGCCGCTGCAACCGGCGCTGGTCGCGGCGTTGTCGGCGCAGGCCGGCCGCAAGATCACGGCGGTGCACCAGCCGCGTGAACTGCGCCGCACCTGGCTGCAGATGGCCGAGCAGAACGCCGGCCTGCAACTGGCGCGCCTGTTGGCCGAAGAGGGCTCGCAGCGTGCGCGTACGCGGGCGCTGGCTGAAGCGCTCGGGCTGGAGCGCGAGGAGCTCGACAGCCTGCATATCGAGTGCTTCGATATCTCGCACACCGCTGGTGAGGCCAGCCAGGCTTCCTGCGTGGTGTTCCAGAACCACGCCATGCAGCCCTCGCGCTACCGCCGCTACGGCATCGAGGGCATCACGCCCGGTGACGATTACGCCGCCATGCGCCAGGTGCTGCAGCGCCGTTACGGCAAGTTGGCCGAGCAGATCCGTGCCTGGCAGGACGAGGCGGCCGAATCGGGTGAAGCGGCTGACAGCGACAAGGCTCCGCGCTGGCCCGACATCGTGCTGATCGATGGCGGCAAGGGCCAGGTCGGCGTGGCACGCGAGGTGTTCAGCGATCTCGGCATGGACCTGTCGCGCATCGTCGGCGTGGAAAAGGGCGAGGGCCGCAAGGTCGGCCTGGAAGAGCTGGTGTTTGCCGATGGCCGCGAGAAGATCTGGCTGGGCCAGGATTCGGCGGCACTGATGCTGGTGGCGCAGATCCGCGACGAGGCACACCGCTTTGCCATTACCGGCATGCGCGCCAAGCGCGCCCGCGTACGCACCGGCGGCAGCCGGCTGGAAGACATCCCCGGCATTGGCCCGAAACGGCGCGCGCGCCTGTTGCAGCGCTTTGGCGGAGTCGCCGGCGTGGCCAAGGCCTCCGAAGAGGATCTGGCCAGCGTCGAGGGTATTTCCACCGAGCTGGCGGCGCAGATCTACCGCGCATTGCACTGACAGCGCCGGGGCTGATGTTTCCATGCCACAATCGGCAGGATACCGTTTGCCCTGATACGCCATGTTCCTGACCATTCCCACCGCCCTGACCTGGACGCGCATTGCCGCCATTCCCCTGCTGATGGCGGTGTTCTACATGCCGTTGGCAGAGCAGACGCAGAACCTGGTGGCGGCGCTGATGTTCATCATCTTTGCCATGACGGACTGGTTTGACGGCTACCTGGCGCGCAAGCTCAACCAGACTTCGGCCTTTGGTGCCTTCCTGGATCCGGTGGCCGACAAGTTCCTGGTTTGTGCCAGCGTGCTGGTGCTGGTGCACCTGCAGCGTGCCGACGTGTTTGCCGCCCTCATCATCATTGGCCGTGAAATCGCCATTTCCGCCTTGCGCGAATGGATGGCGCAGATCGGTGCGTCGCGCAGCGTGGCGGTGCACATGATCGGCAAGATCAAGACCACGGTGCAGATGACGGCGATTCCCTTCCTGCTCTATAACGGCCAGCTGTTCGACCTGATCGATACCCGCTTCTGGGGCAACATCCTGCTCTGGCTGGCGGTGGTGCTGACGGTCTGGTCCATGGTCTACTACATGCGCAAGGCGATTCCGGAAATCCGCCAGCGTATCCGCTGATCCGGTAGCGCCATGAAAACGCACCGCATTGCCGTCATCGCCGGCGACGGCATCGGCCAGGAAGTCATGCCCGAAGGCCTGCGCGTGCTGCAGGTAGCGGCACAGCGCTTCGGCTTTGCCCTGCAGTGTGACCATTTCGACTTTGCCTGCTGGGACTACTACCGGCAGCACGGTCGCATGCTGCCGGAAGACTGGAAGCAGCAGATCGGCACGCACGACGCGATCTACTTCGGCGCTGTCGGCTGGCCAGACAAGATCCCCGACCATATCTCGCTATGGGAATCGCTGCTGCTGTTCCGCCGCGAGTTTGACCAGTACATCAACCTGCGTCCGGCGCGCCTGATGCCGGGCGTGACGGCACCGGTGGTGCGCCGCGACGGCAGCCCGCGCCAGCCCGGCGAGATCGACATGCTGATCGTGCGCGAGAACACCGAGGGGGAGTATTCCTCCATCGGTGGCCGCATGTTCGAGGGCACCGAGCGCGAGCTGGTGATGCAGGAAACCGTGATGACGCGCCTGGGCGTGGACCGCGTGCTGCGCTTCGCCTTCGAGCTGGCACAATCGCGCCCGCGCCAGCACCTGACCAGCGCCACCAAGTCCAACGGCATTGCCATCACCATGCCGTACTGGGACGAGCGCGTCGCGCTGATGGCGCGCCAATATCCGGATGTGGTGGTGGACAAGTTCCATATCGACATCCTCACCGCGCACTTTGTGCAGCGGCCGGACTACTTCGACGTGGTGGTAGCCAGCAACCTGTTTGGCGACATCCTGAGCGATCTCGGCCCGGCCTGTACCGGCACCATTGGCATCGCGCCCAGTGCCAACCTGAATCCGACGCGCCGTTTCCCTTCGCTGTTCGAGCCGGTGCATGGCTCGGCGCCGGATATTGCCGGCAAGGGCATCGCGAACCCGGTTGGCCAGATCTGGGCTGGTGCCATGATGCTGGACTTCCTGGGCCATCGCGACGCGCACGATGCCATCGTGCAGGCGATCGAGCAGGTGCTGGATCCGCAGCATGGCCTACCACGCACGCCGGACCTGCATGGCGGCCATGCGACGACGGTGGAGATGGGCAGGGCGGTAGCGCAGGTGCTGCAGGCGGGGTAAGCCCTGTGGACGCGACAGGGCATCCAGATATGCA
>JAAYCV010000282.1 GCA_012729605.1 Ramlibacter sp.
ACTTCATCGCCAACCGCATCGGCATTGCCGGCATGCTGGCGACCATGGTCGAAGCCGACAAGTTCGGCCTGACTTTCGATGTGGTCGATGACCTGACCGGCAAGAAGCTGGGCCGTGCCAGCTCCGGTACCTTCCGCACTGCCGACGTGGTGGGCCTGGACACCATGGCCCACGTGATCCGCACCATGCAGGAGAACCTGTCGCTCGAAACCGATCCGTTCTATCCGCACTTTGCCACGCCGCCGGTGGTGGCACGCCTGATCGAGAAAGGCCAGTTGGGTCAGAAGACCAAGGCCGGCTTCTACAAGAAGGTGGGCCGCGACATCATGCGCTACGAGCTGGAAAGCGACGAGTACGTACCGGCCGGCCAGAAGTCCGACGATGTCTATGGCCGCATGCTCAAGCGTCCCGCCGCCGAGCGCCTGCGCCTGCTGCGTGACAGCCAGGGCGCGCAGGGCCGCTTCGTCTGGGCGGTGCTGCGTGACCAGATGCACTACGCCGCCGTCCACCTGAAGGACATTGCCCATACCGCCCGCGACGTGGACTTTGCCATGCGCTGGGGCTACGGCAGCAAGCAGGGCCCGTTCGAGCTGTGGCAGGAAGCCGGCTGGCTCGACGTGGCGAAGATGATCCAGGAAGACATCGACAAGGGCGAAGCCCTGAGCAGCGCACCGCTGCCCGATTGGGTCTTCAACGGCCCGGTGGCCGAAGCCGGTGGCGTGCACACGCCGCAGGGCTCGTTCAACCCGACCACCGGCCAGTTCGAGGCACTGTCCAATCTGCCGGTCTACCAGCGCCAGTACTTCCGCGAGGATGTGCTGGGCAGCCAGGCACCCGATCCCGCCACGGCTGGCACCACCGTCTACGAAGACGACGGCGTGCGCCTGTGGACGCTGGACAACGAGGTGCTGATCGCCAGCATCAAGACAAAGATGCACACCATCAGCCCGGCCGTGGGTGAGGGCCTGATGCACGCGGTCGATCTGGCCGAGCGCGATTTCCAGGGCCTGGTGATCTGGTCCAACGACGAGTGGTTCAGCGCTGGTGCCGATCTGCAGACCGTGATGCAGGGCTTTGTCGCAGGCGGTGCCATCACTGTGGGCGGCATGGAAGAAGAATTGCAGATGCTGATGCTGCGCCTGCGCTACGCCCAGGTGCCGACGATTGCCGCCATCCGTGGCCTGGCACTCGGCGGTGGCTGCGAGCTGTCGGTCTACTGCAGCGCCCGCGTGGCAGCCATGGAAAGCTATATCGGCCTGGTCGAAATGGGCGTGGGCGTGATCCCCGGCGGCGGCGGCATGACCTACATCGCCCGTCGCGCTGCCGAAAAGGCTTCCTACAGCACCGGTACCGATCTGCTGCCTTTCCTGACCGAAGGCTTTACCGCCGCGGCCATGGCCAAGGTCGGCACCAGCGCACTGGAAAGCCGTGACCTGGACTACATCCTGCACAGCGACACCATCGTCGCCAACAAGGACGAGTTGCTGTATGTCGCCATCCAGCGCGCCCGCGCCATGTTCCAGTGCGGTTACCGCCCGCCGCTGCGCCGCCTGTTCCCGGTGGCCGGCCGTGACGGCAAGGCCACCAT
>JAAYCV010000283.1 GCA_012729605.1 Ramlibacter sp.
GAAGTAAAGTTCTTGTGCGCAGACGACGTTTGCAACTCTTATCGAAAGAAATTTCCTGCCAAGCCTGAGCCAGAATTACCTGGCTGATCTTCCATGTCAGACTACTTCCGCTTCCCCTCGACCCCGCATCTCGCCTGGCTGGCCAAAGATGGCATGCCACGCGACGACAAGGTGCTCTCGCCTGCAGAGGCGCAATCGCTGCTCTCCGGCGATGTGGTCGTGGAGGAAAAGCTCGACGGTGCCAATCTGGGCCTGTCACTGTCGCCCGATGGCGAGCTGCGCACGCAGAACCGCGGGCAGTATCTGGTTGAGCCCTATGCGGGACAGTTTGCACGGTTGCCAGCCTGGCTGGCGCGACATAAGGTCGGATTGCGTGCCGTGCTTCGTCCCGAATTGATGCTGTTCGGCGAATGGTGCGCTGCTCGCCATTCACTGGACTACAACGCGCTGCCTGATTGGTTCCTGCTGTTCGATGTTTATGACCGTAATAGTGGGCGTTTCTGGAGCACATCCCGGCGCAACGCTCTGGCCAGCCAGGCCGGCCTGTTTACAGTGCCGCTGATAGCGAGCGGCTACATCACACTGGCGGAGTTGAAGCAGCTGCTCATGGATACCTCCAGTCGGTATCGCAACGGGCTACCGCTGGAAGGCGTCGTAGTGAGGCGTGAATCGATCGACTGGTGTGAGGCGCGCGCCAAGCTGGTACACCCGGATTTTGTGCAAGCCATCGATACCCATTGGCGCAAGCGCGCCATCGAGTGGAACCGGGTGGGTTGGACGCAGACATGAACCCCCTGCAACGCACTCTCATCGAGAAAGCCGGCCACGACAATGGCTTCGAGCACGTGCTATCGCCGGCTGGCGATGCGGTGACACTGGCTTCGGCCCGTCATCGCAGTCAGGCAGTGGTGACAGCATTGGCCGAAGGCTTTGAAGTGCGCTTTCAGCCGGCCACGCCCGCGCTGTTGCCGGAGTTGCTGCGCAGCTTCCAGCCCTGGTCCGCCGCTGGTGATGTGTTTTGTGCTCCTACCCTGGCTAATCTGGCCGCCCTGCTGCGCCGTGCAGCCAGTCTGTCGCAGGCCTTGCCGAACCAGGCGGTGCGCGACTACCACGCTGCCGTGGCGCAAGCGGTGGAAGCGATGCCTGCCGAAGCACGCGGCACGGAAGTCGAACGCCTGGTGCGCCAGCGTGTGGGACAGGCGCGTTACCGCGATGCCTTGCTCGCTTACTGGGGTGGTGCCTGTGCGGTAACCGGCATCAATGTGCCTGAGGTGCTGCGTGCCAGCCATGCCAAACCCTGGGCCGAGTGCGCCGATGATGCCGAGCGGCTGGATGCCTTTAACGGTTTCCTGCTGGTGGCCAATCTGGATGCGTTGTTTGATCGCTTTCTGATCAGCTTTGACGATACCGGGCACTTGCTGACCAGCGCCCGCCTGTCCGCAGGCGATCTGCAGGGGCTTGGCATTCATCCGGGCATGAGGCTGCGCTGGCTGGCCAGCGAGCACCAGCATTATCTGCAATGGCACCGCGAGCGCTTCCTGCTCGCATCCTGATCGAGGAAATAGCATGGCCAAGGCCGAAGCAAGCGTTGAAGAACTGGTTTCCATGATCGAGCGCGGCGAGCTGCGCTTGCCGGAAATGCAGCGCCAGTATGTGTGGCGTTCTACACGGGTGCGCGATTTGCTGGATTCGCTGTATCGCGGCTACCCATCGGGCGCCATCCTGCTTTGGGAAACAGATGAAGCGGTGCCACTGCAGGATTTCGCGGTCAGCCAGAGCACGAATCCCTACCAGAGCACGCGGCTTTTGCTGGATGGTCAGCAGCGTCTGACATCTCTCTCGGCCGTCATTCGTGGTGAGCCGGTATCGGTGCGCGGCCGTCGTCGTCCCATCGACCTGCTGTTCAACTTGGAGCATCCCGATCAACTGGCGGTTGTGACCGAAGTGGAAGAAAACGGTGGCGATGAGGA
>JAAYCV010000284.1 GCA_012729605.1 Ramlibacter sp.
TAAAACAATAGGCATCATTTTGCATCAATCGCAGGCGTGGAATGGATGTTTTGTTCATGTCTCTAGTCTCTTTTTTTTGTCGTTCGTAGGCTATGCGAACGCTTCCGAATTTTTCGGAAGGCTTCGTAAAGGGAAGGTTTGATGGAGAGCGTTAACGACATGCTGATTGCCTGCGTCAAGGCCTGCGGCGGCTCGAAACAGGTGGGTGCGCTGCTCTGGCCGGAGAAAACGCCAGAGGCTGCGCAGCGATCCTTGCTGGATGCCCTGAACGAAGACCGCCCAGCGAAGCTGTCGCCGGAGCAGGTGGTCTACATCCTGCGCCTGGCGCGCCAGAAGAATTTTCACGACGGCATGGAATATCTGTCGATGGAACTCGGATATAGCGCGCCGGTGCCAGTTGAGCCCGAAGACGAAATGGCGGCGCTCAAGCGCCAGTTCATCCAGGCGCAAGCCGGCATGGTGGATCTGATGAGCCGCATGGAGCGGATCGCGGGGGTGGCACGATGATGTTCGAGACAAAAAAAGAGGCGTGGGCGCGCAACAAGGCGGAATCGCGCCGCGCGCAGAAACTGCACGAGCAGCTGGAGGTGGGCGCCACCTATCAGTTGCCCAGTGGCCGGCCGGCGCGCTACATGCGTGTGACTGGCAGCCATACGCTGGAATTCCATCTGGTGTGTCCTGAGCGTGGCGCGGATCTGCCGAAGGGCTGCTTTGCCGTGAGCGCGGCCTATGCGTCCAAGGTCAAGCCCTGGGTAGGGGGGGCAGAGGTATGAGACCTGCTGGAGATATACGGTTGGCACTGCTGGAGGCAGTGCAGGAGGCTCCGGGCAGCACCATGCGAGAGCTGGCCGCTCGTGCAATGGTCAGCGGTGACGCTGCCCGTCGTGCGCTTGACAACATGAGTCGTGCGCGACATGTACGCCGTGGACCTGATCGCGTTGTGAGCTATCGCAACAGGCCTGTAGCCACATGGTTGCCGGTGGCTGCCAATGATGAACCGTTTGAGTTGCGCAGCGATCCCTGCGAGCTGGAAAACGCACTGAGACGCTGGGGGTGACCATGACGAATCAACACGCTGCCGGTGATGCGGACGCCGGCGTGATGGGCCGTCTCCGGTCGGAAGGTGGTGCGGCATGAGCGATACACGTGCACCCTTGCCCCCCATCAATTTCAAGGCGCTGGCAGATGCGCTGCTGGCTCAAGTGGAAACGTTGGTGCCAGCGTGGTTGCCGGGGGGAACGCGCGTCGGGCGCGAATGGGTCTGTGGTAGCTTGAGCGGCGGCGAGGGCAAAGACGGGCCAGGCAGCGGCAGCTGCAGTGTCAACTTGCATACCGGCGTCTGGTCCGAGTTTGCCAGCGGTGAAAATGGTGGTGACCTGATCAGTCTGTATGCCGCCATCAATGACCTGAAGCCGGTGCGCGCTGCTGTTGATCTGGCGCGCGCCTACGGGCTGGAAAGCGTTGCTGGCGTTGTTGTGCATGCGGATGGCAAACGCCATCAGGCAAGTGCTGCCACGCCGCCTCCGGCGCCATCCAAGAAGCCAGCCAATGAGCGAGAGCAGTGGGTGTCACTGATGCCGGTGCCGAACACTGCGCCACAGCCTACGTTTTGGCACTATTCCCGCACGCAAGAAGACATTGTGCATACCGCCGAATACCGCTGCGATGGTCGGTTGTACGGCTACGTGGTGCGATTCCAAACTAGCGGCGGCGGCAAGGAGACGGTGCCGTACACATATTGCCAGAGCCAGCGCGACCAGGGGTGCAAATGGTCGTGGAAATTCTGGGATGAGCCGCGGCCGCTTTATTTGCCTGGCGGCCAGTTGCCAGATGGTCGGACCGTCGTGCTGGTCGAAGGTGAAGTCAAGGCCTGCGTCTTGCAAGACCTGTTGGATTCGGAGAGCCCAGGCATCTACTGTGTGGCCAGCTGGCCGGGTGGATGCAATGCCTGGAAGAAATCTGATTGGACCTGGGTTGCAGGCAGCACTGTGCTGTTGTGGCCGGATTGCGACGCCAAGCGCGAAAGGCTGACACGAGATGAGCAGGCGCAGGTCAAGGATGATGTCGAGGCGAAGCGGGCACTGCAGGAGACAAAGCCGCTGCTGCCACTGGACAAGCAGCCAGGCATGCAGGCCATGCTGGGCATCGCCCAGCTGCTGCGTGATACACATGGCTGTACGGTCAGCATGCTGCCAATCCCGGCTCCGGGTGAGCGCCCGGATGGATGGGACTGCAAGGATGCCATCGTGGATGACGGATGGACGCATGCCGATGTGCTGGCGCTCTTCGGCCGTGCGCAGCCACTGCAGCGGCCGGCTGGCGATGCGCCGGAGGGTGATATACCCCTAAGCTCCGGTGACACCGGGGCGGCTGATTCCGGGCGTTCTGTGCCTGACGCCAATGGCATGGTGCGCTGTGGCAAACGGAAAGTGCCGGAATGGCTGTCGTGGTACTGGGACGAAGAGAAGGCGCGTTGGAGCGTGTCGCGCAAGCTGGTCATCAGCGCGCTGGAGCATGATCCGGCGCTGATGGGCGTGCTGGCCTACTGCGAGCTGACCAACACGGTGCGTTGCAGGGTGGCGTGGCCGTGGCCGCATGCCAAAGCTGGCGAGATCCGCGGTGCTGATTCCCTGCTGTTGGGCAAGTACCTGACCGACACCTATGGGCTGCCGGCTATCAGCAAGGCGTCGCTGGAAGAGGCGATTCAGACGGTGGCCTATACCGAGCGCTTTCACCCGATTCGTGAATGGCTGCTGACCCTGAAGTGGGATGGTCGTGCGCGGCTGGACAAGTGGCTGGTGTATGCCCTGGGCGAGACGCCGGCAACCCTGAAAGATCTGCCGGGGCGCTTTGAGTATCTGTCCCTGGTGGGTGCCTACTGGCTGCAAGGCCTGGTGTGGCGCGTGATGGAGCCGGGCTGCAAATTCGACTACTGCCCTGTGCTGGAGGGTGACGGCGGCCTGCGCAAGTCCACGCTGGTGGAAACGCTGGTGGGCGCTGAATGGTTCAGCGACACGCCGTTTGACATGGGGCACGGCAAGGAGGCGCAGGAGCAGGTGCAGGGCGTGTGGGGGTACGAGATTGCGGAGTTGAGCGCCATGTCCAAGGCGGACGTGAATGCCATCAAGGCATTCATCAGTTCCAAGGTGGATCGGTACCGGGTGGCCTATGGCGCCACGGTCGAGTCATTCCCGCGCCAGTGCGTGCTGACCGGCACGACGAACGAAGACACCTATCTGCGGGACCGCACTGGTAACCGCCGATTCTGGCCGGTGCCGGTGCGTAAGCTGATCAATACGGAATGGGTGGCGCGCATGCGGGGCCAGCTGTTTGCGGAGGCCTTCGCGCGCTACCTGCAGGGGCAGCCCTATACGCCTACGTCAGAGCAGGAGACGCGGCTGTTCAAGCCGATGCAAGACAGCCGTCTGATCGAAACGGCGGTGGAGAGCATGTTGCTGCGTCTGCTGACGCGCGAGCCCGGCGAGGCGGACAAGGCGCGTAGCGTCAACGTCATGACCTCGTTTGTGACGGTGGCGCACCTGGTGGAGGCATTGGGTTCTGATGTGGCCAAGACCACTCCCGGCCTGGAAAACCAGATTCGTGGCTGGCTCAAGCAGTATGATTGGCAGCGTGACAAGAAGCAGATCAACGGTGCGCGCGCCTGGGGCTTTGTCAGGCCTGCGGTGTGGCCGCCTGTTGATCCAGATGATGAGGCGAGGAAACAGCCTGCTGATGCACCGATATCGTCGGTTCCGGCAGGAGACGCGCCCCCTGAGAGTATGGCCGCCCAGTTCCTGGCGGACATGAATGATGATGAGTGGTGCGAGGCGTGAAGCAGCACCGCATATTCGTCCAACCGGCAGTGCCTGAAACGCGCTGCCCTGCCTGTGCTGCGTCTGGAGGCGTGAATCGCGGCGGCACAGTGAATTCGGCCAGAGTACGCCGGGTCTGCGGGGT
The DNA here is from genome assembly GCA_012729605.1 of Ramlibacter sp. Classification (GTDB taxonomy): domain Bacteria; phylum Pseudomonadota; class Gammaproteobacteria; order Burkholderiales; family Burkholderiaceae_C; genus Brachymonas; species Brachymonas wangyanguii. The sequence continues at coordinate 3,958 of JAAYCV010000284.1, forward strand.
AGTGACGGGGATGGCCTGCCATGCGCCCATGACCTGAAAGTGTCCAAGTGTCCAAGGTGTCCAAGGTTTTCCATGGACTCCACCAGAACAGCAAAATCACGGTTTTTGAAGGTGAGGCCGCTGCATTGTCTGGATGGGCACAAGGCATATGTCCACGCTCCCCGCGATGCGGGCGGGCGCAGGCGGGGGTGCGCGGGTGCGGGCGCGCGCGCTCCCGCGAACACTCACCCGTGAACTCTATATAAATGGTTGGACACTATGGACACTTGGACACTTCAAGGGGCAGCAGCATCAGTAGGTGGTGCAGACGTGTGCCTTGGTTTGGCAGCGGGAGGGCGCTGACATGGCGCGTATCGAGCACATTCGGCAGAAGCTGGAAAACTGGGCGCTGTGGCGGTCGCGCATGAATGATGGTGGCCTGGGCTACAGCAGCAGGAACATCATGGCGGTGTGGGCAGAAGACGTGTGGAGTGGCACCAGCTATCACGGCGCTTCCATTCCGCACTCTGAGGCGGATGCTGAGGCGGTCGATCGTGCAGTCCAGTCCCTCAAGCTGAGCCGCAGCAGCCATCTGTACGAAACCCTGGACTGTCACTATCTGCGCGGCATGGGTGTCAGCGAGGTGGCGCGGCATATGGGGCGGGCGCGCTGCACTATCAACGCCCAGCTGGACCAGGCTGATCGGTACATTGATAACTGGCTGCGTGCTGAGCGTGAGCAGCACGACAAGATGCGCGCCCAGGCTGAAGCGGAGCGAGCCGCAGCGCAAGGGAGTTTTACGTCATAGACACTTCTGCTAGTATTTGGGCAACGTCGTAGAGGTGTCCGCATCCATCGCTAAGGCGCAGAAGCCCTGCAGGTGTCACAGCCTGCGGGGCTTTGTTTTGGGCGATGCGTGGAGGAATGTCTGTGCCTGCTGCTGCTCCCCGTCCCTGTTCGCATCCCGGTTGTGGGGTGCTGGTGCGGGATGGTTCCGCCCGGTGCGAGAAACACAAGCGGCCGGCCTGGGTCAAGAAGCCCACGGCGGTCAAGCGGGTCACCGGTCGCAAGCTGCAGCGCCTGCGCGCTGAGCTGTTCGAGCGGGAACCGCTGTGCAGGGAGTGCGGGCGGCTGGGCCTGGTGCGGCTGGCCACGCAGCGGGATCACATCATTCCGCTGGAAGAGGGCGGCACGGATGCCGATGGCAACATCCAGCCGCTGTGTGACGCCTGCCACGACATCAAGAGCAAGGCCGAACGGGCGCGCGGTGTGCGCCGGGCCTGGGACGTCTACCGGAAGGGGTAGGGGGGTGGTGAAAGTTCGGGGCGCGCGCACCGGAAACCGACCGGTTCCCCAAATTTTTGCGCGCGCAAGTTTCGATGGGGGGGTACCCCTCAAGGGAGGGTGATATGGCCGGCTCACGTGGCCCCATGCCGAAGCCGGCAGCGCTGAAATTGCTGGAGGGAAACCCCGGCAAGCGGGCGCTGAACCTGGGCGACGGCGTCAATCCGCGGATCGAGATCCCGGCACCGCCCAGGCACCTGGGCAAAGAGGCGCGCAAGGAATGGAAGCGTATCACGCCGCTGCTGGAAGAGCTGGGGCTGATCTCAGGCCTGGACCGGACGGCGCTGGCGCTCTACTGCCAGGCGGCCGGCCGGCTGGCTGAGCTGGAAGAGGCCTTCAACGGCCAGGTCAACCGGCTGATGGCCGAAAACGGCATGGATTATCCGGATGCCGTGTACCAGGCCAGCCACGCGGTGACGCCCAGCGGCTACGCGCAGCAAAGCGTGATGGTGCAGCTGATCAAGAGCCACCGGGAGCAGGTGAACCGCTACCTGCAGCATTTCGGGCTGAGCCCCTCGGCACGTGGCCGGGTGTCGCCCAGCAACTATGTTCAAGCATCGCTGCCGGGCATGGATACGCCGGAGGCACCCACTGGATTTGCGCGGTTCGCGGTAGTTGGCGGACGCGGCAACTGAGCACATGAGTAACACCTATGTCGAGGCGGCAGAGCGCTATATGCGCGATGTGGCCAGCGGAGCCGTGCCTGCGTGCAAGTGGACCCGGCTGGCTGTGGATCGCCAGTTGCAGGATCTGCAGCGGTCACTGTCCGAGGCCTGGCCGTATGTGTTCGATGCGGAGCGTGCGGCGCGGCCGTGCGAGTTTATCGAGCTGCTGCCGCACATCAAGGGCAAGTGGGCGCGTGAGGGCCGGCTGATTGAGTTGGAAGACTGGCAGTGCTGGATCATCACTACCGTGTTTGGCTGGGTGCACCACGAGACGCGCCTGCGCCGGTTCCGTGAGGGCTATGTGGAAGTTCCCCGGAAGAACGCGAAATCGACGCTGTCCAGCGGCCTGGCGCTCTACATGCTGAGTGCCGATGGCGAGCAGGGTGCAGAGATCTACAGCGCAGCCACGACGCGGGACCAGGCGCGCATCGTGTTTGACGACAGCAAGGCCATGGCCGACCGCACGCCTGGGCTGCGTACCTGGCTGGGCGTGGCGGTGATGCAGCACAGCATCACGGTGGCGCAGTCGGCCAGCAAGTACACGCCGCTGGCGGCAGAGGGCAGCACGCTGGACGGGCTGAACATCCACTTTGCCGTGATCGACGAATTGCACGCCCACAAGACGCGCGCCGTGTATGACGTGATCGACACGGCGCGCGGTGCGCGGGAACAGTCGCTGTTGTGGAACATCACGACCGCCGGCACCGATCGCAGCGGCATCTGCTACGAGCGCCGCACGCACGCGACGAAGGTGCTGGATGCGGTGATCGATGATCCGGCGATCTTCGGCGTGATCTACACGATCGACGATGGTGATGACCCGTTCATGCCGATCAGCTGGGCGAAGGCGAATCCGAACTGGGGCAAGTCGGTCCTTGAAGACGACATGGTGGCAGCGTCACGCAAGGCGGAAGCCATGCCCAGCGCGCTGAACAACTTCCTGACCAAGCGCCTCAACGTCTGGGTGAACGGAGACAGCGCCTGGATGGACATGCGCGCCTGGGAGCAGTGTGCTGCGCCTGGGCTGACGCTGGCTGACATTCCAGATGGGGTGCCGGTCTGGGTGGGCCTGGACCTGGCGCAGAAACGGGACTTTGCCGCCGTGGTGGCGGTGCACCAGCAGGACGATCTGTGGCATGTGTGCACACGCCTGTACCTGAACGAGCTGGCGGTGCACGAGAGTGGCAACGCCCACTTGAGTGGCTGGGCGCGGCAGGGGTATGTGCAGGTGACCGATGGCGCCATCACCGACTTTGACGTGGTGGCCGAGGATCTGCGCACGCTGTGCCGGAACCACGATGTGCAGGAGGTCGCCTTTGA
>JAAYCV010000056.1 GCA_012729605.1 Ramlibacter sp.
CTGGTGCCCTCCTTCCCTGGCGTGATCGCGCCGCTGGAAGAACTGTGGATCAGCTGGGTCATGAAAACCATGGCGCTCAAGCCTACCTATATCAGCATGCTGCGCGGACGCGCTTAAGCCAAGGAGTTACATACCATGAAAGATCTTGACCCCCTGATCCTGCTGGCGGTGTTCCAGGAAATGATGGGTCCGCTGCTGTGGATCCTGCTTGCCATCATCATTGGCGGCACGATCGCCTTCTTTGCCCTGCTCATGAAAGAGGGCGGCATTGCCGCCGGGCGCATGGTGAGCTCACAGGCGGCCGGCATTCTGGGCGGCATCCTGGCACTGGTGCTGATGGTGATGGTGTCGTCATCGGGCTTTACCGATGCCGGTGGCCCGGCCGACTGGTTCCTGATTGCGCTGGTGTTCGGTCTGGGTTTTATCGGCGCCGCCATCCTGGTCTACACCGCGGTCGGCTGGTCCAAGCCACGCGTCAAGGCCTGATCGCAGCCGCTACCAGCCACCAACAAGAATGGCCATCTGCTTGCGCGGATGGCCATTTTTTTCATCGCTCAGAAGCGGGCTTAGCGCCAGCCGAGTCCGATCAGCTCCCAGGCGTGCTGGGCCGCGACCCATTCCTCATTCGTTGCTTCGATGGCAATGGTGAAGGCGCTGTCCGGGGCCGAGATGATGGCGGCGTTCTGCTGGTTGGCGTCGGCGTCCAGACGCGCGCCCAGCCAGCCCAGTTCGGCGCAGACACGCTCGCGGATCACCGCGTTGTTCTCGCCCACGCCGGCGGTAAACACCAGCATGTCGATGCCCTGCATGGCAGTGGCCATCGCTGCAATCTCCTTGGCCATGCGGCGCACGTAGAGCTGCAGCGCGATGCGCACCTGCGGGTTGCTGTCTTCCAGCGGCAGCAGCACCTGGGTGTCGTCGGACACGCCAGAAATGCCGCGCAGGCCGGACTCGTGGTACAGCATGTGGCCGACCTGTTCCAGCGACAGCTTCTCGATCTCCATCAGGTAGATCACCGCACCGGGATCCAGCGCGCCGCAGCGCGAACCCATCATCAGGCCATCCAGCGCCGAGAAACCCAGCGTGGTGGCCACGCTCTGCAGGTTCTGCATTGCGCACAGGCTGGCACCGCTGCCGATATGCGCCACGACCACGTTCTTGCGTGCCAGATCGCCATGGCGTTCGGGCAGGGCGCGGCTCATGTAGTCATAGGACAGGCCGTGGAAGCCGTAACGGCACAGGCCGCGTTCCCAGGCTGCCCAGTTGAGCGGCAGCATCTTCTCGACCATGGGCAGCGTGTGGTGGAAGCCGGTATCGAAACAGGCCACCTGCGGCATGCGCGGGTAGAGCTCGAGCAGGGCGGTGATCGCTTCCAGCGCAAACGGCTGGTGCAGCGGCGCCAGCGGGATGTAGCTGTGCAGGTCGGCCACGATGTCCGGCGTCAGCACGGTGGGCTCGAAGTACTTGCTGCCGCCGTGCACCACGCGGTGCACCACGGCAGAAATGCGGCGATCGCCCTGTTTCAGCAGCACCTGCTGGTGGATGTACTCCAGCGCGTCGTTGTAGGGCTTGTCGGCGCTCAGCGGCAGCGGCATGCGGGCGCAGTCGCTGGCATCAAAAGTGGCCTTGCCACTGGTGATGCCGTTGACCTTGCCGCCCCAGATTTTCTGGCGCGGCACGCCTTCGGTGGTGCTGTCGTAGAGCGC
>JAAYCV010000285.1 GCA_012729605.1 Ramlibacter sp.
AAGTGGCCCCTGAGGGCCTTTCTCAGCCGCCTGCTTCATTGCCCCCTGCAGATTGAGGCCGGCTTCCACACACAGCGTGACCATGTCCAGGAGAAAGGGAAAGGCCCGCAGCATGTCCGTTCTGCGGCGCCGGATGCGCTCGCGCAGCAACCGGACGGGCCAGAGGGCCGCCAGTGCGCCCGCCGCCAGGCAAACCAGGGCTGTCATGCCGGGCCCACCCCTGCCCGCCAGCAGCAGCGCCACGCCGCTGGCCGAAATGAGGAACAGCACGCATTGCCAGGCGAGGAATTGCTGCGGGGTGCCGTAATGGCCGGCGTCGGCCTGCTCAAGCAATTGCTGGATGCGCCGCCGCCAGTGCCAAGACATGCAGCGGTTGCACAAGGGCGTCACGGCCAGCACCCAGGGCCACAGCACAATGAGAAGGATCGGTCGGGCGTGGCCGCCAGTCAGACCCACGCGCACAAAAGGCGTACCCAGCCACCACGCCGCCATGCACAAGGAAACGGCTGTCATCACCATGCTGACCAGCAGCCACATGTTCACACCTCGATGTTGACGATACGACGAACCAGGGTGATCCCGAGGAACTCCAGCGCACCCACCAACAGAAGCACCGCCCAGCCTGCCGGGGTCGTCCACAAACCTTCCATGGTGACCGGATCCAGGCGGTAGAGGGCGGCAATCAGCAGCGGGGGCAGACCGCCCATGATCCAGGCCTGCATGCGCCCCTGCGAGGTCAGGGCACGAACCTTCCCCATCAGCTGCAAGCGGGTGCGCAGGGTTCTTGAGATCTGCTCCAGCGTGTCCGCCAGGCTTCCCCCCGTATGGCCCGCCACCTTGATGGTGGCGACGACCAGTGCGACCGATTCGGTGGGCAATCGCTGTTGCAAGGCATCCAGCGCCTCGGAGAAATTCACACCCACCCGCTGTTGCTGCAACAGCAGACTCAGCTCCTGACCCAGCGGCCGCTGCACGTGCTCGCACACCTGTTGAAGCCCTTTCTGCAAGCCTGCCCCCGAGCGCAATGCACCGGCCAGGGCCAGCAGAAAATCAGGTAATTGGGCGTCGACGCGACGGAAACGCCGTTGGCGCGCCCAGCGAAGCAGCTTTCTCGGCAGCACCAGGGTGAGCAGACCGGTCACCCCCGCCGGCACCGGGTGACCCAGCATGAGCCAGCTCATGCCGCCTACCGCGCACGCCAGCGCAAGATTGGCTCCCCACAACTGGCGAGGGTCGAGAAACACGAAAAAATCCGCCAGACTGTGCACGGTATCGTGTTGGAAGGTGGCTCGGTAACGGCCATATTCCTGCTGCAGGATTCTGCAGCCCAGCCAGGTCGCCACGGCCGCGAGCCAGGCCGAAGCCAGCATGAGGATCAGGAGCTCCATGGTGTCTTGTTCGCGTTCTGCGCCAGGCGCGAGACCTGGTTCATCCATTCGGAGGGGATGCGCTGCGACTGGTCGGTGAAGCATTCGGGCTGCACGCCGCAGCCCTCGAATTGCGGGGCCGGCGCATCACGATAGAGAAAGAGGTCCTGCGTCTGGATGCG
>JAAYCV010000286.1 GCA_012729605.1 Ramlibacter sp.
ACCGGCACCGGATTGACCAGGCCACCGTCCACCAGCAGGCGCTCCTGCACCATGACCGGCGTGAACACGCCGGGCAAGGCAATCGAGGCGCGCACCGCATCGACCAGCGAGCCCTCGCGCAGCCACAATTCGTTGCCGCCGTGCAGCGCCGTCGCCACCGCGCCGAACGGCATCGGCAGATCCTCGATCCGGCAATCCTCAAAATGCTTGCGGAAAAAGCTGACCAGCTTCTCGCCCTTGAGCATGCCGCCGGTCAGGCGAAAATCCATCAGTGAGATCACGTCGCGCATGCGCAGGCTGCGGATCCACTCCTCGAAACTGTCGAGCTTGCCGGTGGCATAGGCAGCGCCAACGATGGCGCCCACGGACGAACCGCAGACAATATCGGGACGGATGCCGGCCTCGAGCAGCGTGCGCAGCACGCCCACATGCGCCCAGCCACGCGCCGAGCCGCTGCCCAGCGCCAGGCCAATGACCGGCTTGCGCTTCGGCATGTCAGGCCTGCTCCGCCGCTACCGGCTCCGGCATGCGCAGGAAGTGCTCGCGGTAATAGACCAGCTCGTCGATGGACTCCTCGACATCGGCCAGCGCGGTGTGCTTCTGGTGCTTCTTGAACTGCGCGTGCAGTTCCGGGCGCCAGCGGCGCGCCAGTTCCTTGAGCGTGCTCACATCCAGGTTGCGGTAGTGGAAGTAGGCTTCCAGCTTGGGCATGGCCTTGACCAGGAAACGGCGATCCTGGCCAATGGTGTTGCCACACATCGGCGACTTGCCCTTGCTCACGTACTTGCGCAGGAAGGCCAGGATCTCCTTTTCGGCATCGGCTTCGGTCACGTTGCTGGCCTTGACCTTGTCGATCAGGCCGCTGCGGCCATGCGTGCCCTTGTTCCAGGCATCCATGCCATCCAGCAGCTGCTGGCTCTGGTGGATCACCAGCACCGGGCCGTGCACGCGCGTCGCCAGGTCCGGGCTGGTCACGATCAGCGCGATCTCGATGATGCGCTCCTTCTCGGGATCCAGTCCGGTCATTTCGCAATCGAGCCAGATCAGGTTGTCATCGTGCTTGGCCAGCACGGGAGGGGCAGCCGCTTCGGCGGCGGGGTTCAGGGTTTCACTCATGGCCGTATTGTCTCGCATCCAGTGGCATCTCGCGCCGATCGGGTCAGCGCAATCCCCCGCAGACAGGTACACTTGTGCCGCATGGATGCACTCCCCTTTGATATTACCTATCTGAACCTGTTTACCACGCTGTTCGTGCTGGCCCTGGTCGGCAGCCTGCTGCTGCGCTATTGGCTGGCGACGCGCCAGATCCGCCATGTGGCCTGGAACCGGCATCAGGTACCGGCACCGTTTGCGCCTTATATCAGCCAGCAGGCACACCAGAAAGCCGCCGCCTACACCGTGGCGCGCAACCAGATGGATCTCTGGCAAAGCACCTACAGCGCCGCCATCGTGATCGGCTGGACACTGCTCGGTGGCCTGGCCGCGCTCAACTACCAGCTGCACAACCTGATCGAACATCCGTTCTGGCAGCAGCTGGCGCTGATCGCCGCCTTTTTCCTGATCAATGGCGCACTGGAACTGCCGGTGAGCTGGTATGCCACCTTCAAGCTGGAAGAACGCTTCGGCTTCAACAAGAGCACGCAGGGCCTCTGGTGGGCGGACGTGTTCAAGAGCACGCTGATGACCGCCGTCATCGGCCTGCCGCTGGCGGCGCTCTACCTGTTCCTGATGGAACGTGCCGGCAGTCTGTGGTGGCTCTGGGCCTGGGGCGTCTGGGTGCTGTTTGCGCTGCTGATGATGGTGCTCTACCCGAGCGTGATCGCACCGCTGTTCAACAAGTTCCAGCCGCTGCAGGACAGCCAGCTGAGCGAGCGCGTGCAGGCGCTGATGCAGCGCTGCGGCTTCCAGGCCAAGGGCCTGTTCGTGATGGATGGCAGCCGCCGCAGCGCCCATGCCAACGCCTATTTCACCGGCCTGGGCAGCTCCAAGCGCGTAGTGTTTTTCGATACCCTGCTGTCCAAGCTGAGCACCGATGAGGTCGAGGCCGTGCTGGCCCATGAGCTGGGCCATTTCCACCACCGCCACATCATCAAGCGCATGGTGCTGATGTTTGGCCTGAGCCTGGCCGGCTTTGCAATGCTGGGCTGGCTCTACAACCAGGTCTGGTTCTATAGCGGCCTGGGCGTGATGCCCAACCTGCTATCGCCGAATGCCGCGCTGGCGCTGATCCTGTTCCTGCTGGTGGTGCCGTCCTTCGTGTTCTTCCTGTCGCCGCTGCTGGCCTCGCTGTCGCGACGTGACGAATACCAGGCCGATGCCTATGCCGTGCAGCAGACCGCTGCCGAACCGATGGCCACCGCCCTGCTCAAGCTGTACGAAGACAATGCTTCCACGCTCACGCCGGATCCGCTCTACGTGAAGTTCTACTACTCGCACCCGCCGGCCAGCAACCGCCTGGCGCGCATGGGCATGGCCTGAATGGGCAAACCCCGCCGCCCTGCCCCTGCCGCCTCCACCACCGACCTGATGGACGGACTGGTGGTATCGGCCCATGGCCGCCACTGCGTAGTCGAAACTGATGACGGCAGCCGTCGCATCTGCCACCCGCGTGGCAAGAAGAGCACCGTCGTCGTCGGCGACCAGGTGCGCTGGAGCGCCCCACCACCCGGCCAGGGCGAGGAAGGCAGCATCGAGCAGGTGCTGCCGCGCCGCAACCTGTTCTACCGCCAGGACGAGATGCGCACCAAGGCCTTTGCCGCGAATATCGACCAGGTGCTGATCTGGATTGCCGCCGAACCCGAGTTCTCGCACAAGCTGCTGGCGCGTGCCCTGATCGCGGCCGATGCCGCCGGCATCCGGCCGCGCATCGTGCTGAACAAGGCCGATCTGGCCGAGGCGCATGCGCGCGGCTGGGAGCGGCTGGAACCCTACCGCGCCATGCAGTACGACACGCTCGGCGTCTCGCTGACGGAACATGCCGCTGACGATCCGGCACTGGCGCAGCTGCAGCAGTGGCTGCAAGGCCGCAAGACGCTGGTGCTCGGTCCGTCCGGCACCGGCAAGAGCACGCTGATCAACTGGCTGCTGCCCGATGCCAATGCGCAGGTCGGCGAGATTTCGCAGGCACTCAACTCGGGCCGCCACACCACCACCAATACGCGCTGGTACTGGATGGACCGCGACAGCGGCAGCGCAGTGATCGATTCACCGGGTTTCCAGGAATTCGGCCTGCGCCATATCGCGCCAGCCGATCTGGCGTCCTGGATGCCGGACCTGCGTCAGCACGTGCCTCAATGCAAATTCTACAACTGCACCCATCTGCACGAACCGGGCTGCGGCGTGCTCGCCTCGCTAGACCAGCCAGTGGCCGAAGGCGGCGTACACCCGCTGCGCCACAAGCTCTACGCCGAGCTGTTCGAGGAACTGTCGCAGGTGCGTTACTGAGCCTCAGCTGACCCAGCGCGTCAGCGTGATCAGCGCCAGCAGCAGGCACCAGAGCCAGAGCGCACGCCGGATCAGGCCGGATAGCGCCTGCAGCGAACGCAAGCCGGGCTGCTCCACCAGCATGCTGGCGCCTGGTGCGTCAGCGGCAGGCAGGTCTTGCGGAGCCGGCAGGCGCGGCGTACCCACCGCTGCCGGCAGCGGCCAGGACAGGTCAATCGCCCCCATCGCCGTCGCCTGCACCAGCGTATCGGCATCGGTATCGGTATCGGAGACGCTGGCCGGCAGCCCCTGCATCTGGAAGCGCCAGTTGTCCAGCGCCTGCTCGAAATTGCCGGCAACGGCAAAGCTCGCTGCCGTCACCCGGGCCGGCAGCCAGTTGATCCAGTTCCAGGCCTGGCGCGACACGTCCGTGAGCAGCGCATGCGCTGCAGCATCTTCCCCGGCACGCGGCTGGCGCCAGTGCTGTGCCAGCACATCGGCCGCGCGGAACAGCACGGCACCGGCCGGACCCAGGCCCAGCAGCATGCCGATCAGGAAAGCGGCCAGCACACCAAACAGCTGGCGATGCGCATCGCGCGTGCCCTGCTCCAGCGCCTGGCGCAGCACGTCATGGTGTGGCAAGGCCATGACATCCACCTGCTTCCAGTCAGCCAGCCATTGGCGCGCCTGCTGCTCCTGCCCCATGTCGAGTGCATCGCGGATGCGTGCCAAGGGCTGGCCGAACGGGCGATACGCCAGGCAGACATGCAGCACGGCCACCAGCCAAGGCAAGGACAGCAGCCAGCCCACCGCATCCAGCAGGTAGTACAGCAGCGCCGACAGCCCTGCCGGCAGCAGCACGGCCAGCGCCCAGGCCAGCCAGCCCTGGCGTCGTTGCGCCAAGGGCAGACGGTCCGCCACGCGATCCGCCAGCTGCAGATAACGGCGCAGCACCGGCTGGCGCAGCGATGACGGCTGGAGCTGTTCGATCAGCAGGACGAGCAGAAGGGAAATCAGGGACATGCGGCAATCGGAGAGAAAACGGGCAGGCCTAGCATAGCACTGCCCGGTGTCAGGTCAGGCCGCCAGGAAACGGTAGAAATCGCGCAAGATGCCGGCGGTCACGCCCCAGATATAGCGTTCGATGCCAGTATCCGCCTCCTGGTAAGGCATGGAAAACCATTCGCGACGATGATCGGGTGCCGGCTGCCACTGGTGCTTGCGATGGTGGCGCGGGTCCATCAGGAACGGTAGCGGCACGGTGAACACGTCCGCCACCTCGTTCGGATTCGGCTGCAGGCTCACGTCCGGCGACAGGATGCCAACCACCGGCGTCACGCGGTAGCCGGTACCGGTCATGTAGCTGGGCAACTTACCCAGCACCTGCACGCCCTCCACCGGCAAGCCGACCTCTTCCTCGGCTTCGCGCAAGGCGGCCGCCACGGCATCGGCATCATCAGGATCGATCTTGCCGCCCGGAAAAGCGATCTGGCCGGCGTGCGACTTGAGGTGCTCGGTGCGCTGCGTCAGCAGCACGCGCAACTGGTCCGGTGACTGCTGCAGCGGCTGCAGGCCGAGCAGCACGGCAGCGTCACGCGGCGGCTGCTGCCAGGGCAGCAGCTCGCTGCGCTGTTCCGGCTGCCACGGCAAGGGATTGGCAAAGCGCTGACGCACTGCCGACAGCGACAGCCGGTCGAGCGCCAGCGCCTGCTGTTGCTGCACCTGGCTGGTCGCCTCGTGCCAGATCGGGATCTGGCGCGGATCCAGCGCATTCACCTGCTGGTCGGCAGGCTGCTGCGGGTTCGGCGTGGAGGGGCGGGAATCGGTCTTGCGCATAAGGGTATCCGGTGCCTGTCACGGCATCTGCAAGCATACGTGGACTGGCAAATGCTGACAAGCAGACAAGAAAAAACCGCTCCAGCCCTGAGGCGGGAGCGGTCTGGCCTGCCCGCAGGCAGGCTGGCATCGCGGCAGCAGCTTAGCTGGCAACCTTGACGCGAGACGGCAGCTTTTCCTTGATGCGTGCCGACTTGCCGCTGCGCTCACGCAGGTAGTACAGCTTGGCACGACGCACGTCACCACGGCGCTTGACTTCAATACCGGCAATCAGCGGGCTGTAGGTCTGGAACGTACGTTCCACGCCTTCGCCGCTGGAGATCTTGCGCACGGTGAAGGCGCTGTTCAGGCCGCGGTTGCGCTTGGCAATCACGACGCCTTCGTAGGCCTGCACACGCTTGCGCGTGCCTTCCACCACGTTCACGCTGACGATCACGGTGTCGCCAGGGCCGAAAGCGGGGATGGTCTTGTTCAGACGCTCGATCTCTTCTTTTTCCAGGGTCTGGATCAGGTTCATTGCTGAATTCCTCACACTCTCCGATCGTATTCAAGCTGCACAAATGGCCTCTTCACACAGGCACCAACTACGGTATCCGGCTGCTGCTGGCGGGTGTCATGCAGACACACGTCGCCCAGCGAGGCGGCTAACAGAGGATCGAAAGATGGGATTATAGCTCGCACGCCAATGGAATATCAAGCACTGGCCACAGCTTACAGGCATTTTGTCGCCTGTTGTGGCCTGTCCGATACGTCCTGCCTTGCCTGCCGGATTCAGGTCGGCAGCGCCAGCAGCGCCTGGGCAATATCAGCCTCGAGATCGCGCGGGTCTTCCAGGCCGATGCAGAAGCGCACCAGCGTACCGCGTGCGAGGTGCTCAGGCCAGACCGTACGCATCTCGCCCAGGTCGTAAGGCATGACCAGGCTGACCGGCCCACCCCAGCTGTAGCCGATGCGGAACAGCTGCAGGCTGTCGCAGAAGGCATCGATTTCGTCCTGCGTGTAATGCTCCTCGAAGATCACGCTGACGATGCCAGCACCGGCTCCATGCGGCTGCTCGGGCGAGCTGCAGACTTCCTTCCAGCTGGCATGGCCGGGCGATTCGGGCAGGCTCGGGTGCAGCACCTGTGCCAGTTGCGGCTGCTGCTGCAGCCACTGCGCCAGATGGCGTGCGCTGCGATCCGCCGCATGGTAGCGCAGGCTCATGCTGGGCAGGCTGCGCAGCACCAGCTCCACGTCGTTCATGCCTACGCCCAGGCCCAGGCGCATATGGCTGAGCAGGATGCGGCGATGCAGCGCGGGATCGCGCGTGATGACGCTGCCCATCAGCACATCGGCCCCGCCGCTCGGGTACTTGGTCAGGGCATGCGCGCTGATGTCGACGCCAATTGCCTCGTCGCTGTCGGGATCGCCACAGCGCAGCAGGTCGAACGGCTGGAACGCCAGACCGGCGCCCCAGGTATTGTCGAGCGCGGTCAGCACGCCCAAGTCGCGGCACAGGCGTGCCTGCGCCACCAGATCGGGAAACTCCAGCGTGACGGAGCCGGCTGCTTCCAGCCAGACCAGGCGCGTGCTCGGCCCGATCTTGTCGGCCAGGTCATTCACGTCCATCGGGTCGTAATAGCGATGGCTGATGCCCCAGTGCTCCAGCTCGCCCTCGGCCAGCGTCTTGCTCGGGCCGTAGGCATTGTCGGGAATCAGCACCTCGTCACCGGCATGCAGCAACGCCAGGTTGACGCAGGCAATCGCGGCCAGGCCGCTGGGCACCAGCACCGCGTGCAGGCCGCCCTCGATGCTGCACAGGCGCTGCTCCAGCGTATAGCTGGTCGGCGTGCCATGCAGGCCATAGGTGTAGCCGCTCTTGTCCAGCCAGGTGCGCTGGCGCATGGCGGCGATATTCGGGAAGAACACGGTCGAGGCCTTGCAGACCGGCTGCTGCGGCGCCTCGAAGTCGGCCGGGGCCTGGTAGGGATCGTGGATGATGCGGGTGGGGATGTGCTGGCTCATGGGGAAGTTGATAACCGCCCTCGCCTGCCCATGGCATCAGGCCTGGCCCTTGCCCGCCTTGTACTCGCGCCACCAGCGGCTGGCAAACCAGATCAGGCTGATCAGCACATAGCTGAACAGGCCGAAGGCCGTGGCCAGGATCACCAGACCGACCATCAACGGCTTGCCCATCAGCTTCAGGCGCTGCCAGAAACCCAGCTGTTTTTCTTCCTTCAGCTGCTTCTGCAGCTTGTCGGCATTGGCCTGCGCCGGTGCGCGCTGCTCCGGCTCATTGCCCAGCACCACGTTGCCGAGCTGGTAGGCCAGGTAATAGACCGGGGCAAAGGTGATCGGGTTGCTGACGAAAGTGCTGGCAGCGGCAGCCGGCAGGTTGGCACGCAGGGCCACGGCGGCAATCGCCGATGCCGGAATCTGCGCAATCGGCACCAGCATGCCGAAGAACACGCCCAATGCCACCCCCAGCGCCACACCATGGCGCGACCAGACCCAGAGCGATGGACGCCCGAGCCAGGGTGCCAGCCAGCCCAGCCAACGACTTTGGCGCAGCTTTTCTTCCGTCGGGATCCAGCGTTGGTACCAGGGGGCGGGGTTCATGAAGGGGACTACAAATCCTGTTTGGCGTTCTTCTGCTGCAAATCCTGCAGGCTCAGCTTGTCATAGATTTCAAACGGCTGGTGGATCCACGGACTGGTCGGCAGGTGCTGGGCCGCGTAGTCGGGACGCCTGCTCGATATCCCCTTGGTCCAGATCACGGCCGTGCGCAATTCGGTGATGGCCGGATGGCGTTCACGCAGCATGTTGGTGACGGCGTGCAGCGTCTGGCCACTGTCGGTCAGGTCATCCACCAGCAGCACCGGGCCGATCAGCGCCGGCAGCGTAGTGCTGATGGCGGTCGACATGTGCAGCTCGCCCTGGGTCGTGCCGTCATCGTCTCGGTAGGTGCTGACCGCCAGGATCGC
>JAAYCV010000057.1 GCA_012729605.1 Ramlibacter sp.
CTTCGTCGCCGGCGATACCGCTGGCCAGCGTGACAAACTGGCCAGAACGGTCACCCTTAGGGAAGGGCTGCGTGCCCCAGGACGGCTCGCCACCGCGCTGGTCCGGGAAAATCCAGATCTGGAAGATACGCGTGGTCTCGGACTCCAGGTTGTACTCGGAGTGGCGAATGCCGCTGCCGGCACTCATCACCTGCACATCACCGGCAACGGTGCGGCCCTGGTTACCCAGGTTGTCTTGGTGCGTGATGGCGCCTTCGCGCACATAGGTGATGATTTCCATGTCGGCATGCGGGTGCGGCGGGAAACCGGTCTGCGGCGCAATCGCATCGTCGTTCCAGACGCGCAGCGCACCCCAGTGCACACGCGCCGGATCATGGTATTCGGCAAAGGAAAAATGGTGTTTTGCATCCAGCCAGCCGTGGTTGGCGGCACCGAGGCTGTCGAGGCTGCGTCGTTCAATCATGTCAGTGTCCTTGGGTGTATGTTTACGATGACTCCAGTGTAGATTTTTCGGCATCACTTGAGAATCCGAAAGATGGAATATCATTCTTTCCAATTCCTTCATCATGCAAGGCCACACCATGCAGAAACTTCCCGATCTCGAAGCCTGGGCGATTTTTGCCAAGGTCGCCGAAACTGGCTCCTTTGCCCGCACCGCCACCGCCTTCTCGCTGTCGCAGGCCACCGTCTCCAAGGCCATCAGCCGGCTGGAGGCGCGCATCGGCACCACGCTGTTCCACCGCAGCTCGCGCCGCGTCACGCTGACGGATAGCGGCCACGCCGCCCTGGAGCGCGCCAGCCGCATCCTGGAGGATGGCGAAGCGGTCGAAGCCGAAATTGCCGAACAGTCCACCAGCCTGCGCGGCCTGATCCGCATCTCGGCACCCATGTCCTTCGGCATCCGCAAGCTGGCGCCACTGCTGCCGGATTTCATGCAGCAGCATCCGAAAGTGCAGCTGGATATCCAGTTTGACGACCGCCAAGTGGATCTGGTGGCAGACCGCTTCGACCTGGCCCTGCGCATTGCCAAGCTGCACGATTCCAGCCTGCTGGCGCGCCGCGTCTGCCGCATGCGCGTGCTGCTGGTCGGTGCGCCCTCCTACTTTGCGCAACACGGCAAGCCGCAGCACCCGCGTGATCTGGCGCAACACCGCGCGCTGCAATACACCCTGATGCGCAGCCCGGCGCACTGGCGCTTTACCCACGCCGAACACGGTGACTACCAGCAGGAAGTGCCGGCGCAAATCCAGGCCAACAACGCTGAAGGCCTCACCCCGGCCCTGCTCGCCGGCCTCGGCCTGGCGCTACAGCCCGAATTCCTCGTCGATGACGACCTCGCCGCCGGCCGCCTGGACACCGCCATGGAGGACTGGCAGATCGAGGAGCTGGCGCTGCATCTGGTCACGCCGCCGGGACGCAGAAGGCCGGCGCGGGTGCAGGCGCTGATGGAGTATCTGGTGGGGCGGCTGGGGGAAGCAGGCTGACATGCCGTACGTAGTCACAAGTGCCGCCCTGACGTTATCACCGCAAATTCTGCGGCGATAAAGCACTGCAATCACCGCAAGATCTGCGGCAGTGACCCGTCCTGAATTAAGTTGACACCACAAATTGGCAGGCTGCTCCTGCAGTTGCGGCCAATGATGCCCGATGCATCGCATCGGGCGTTTGCATTTTCAGCGAAGTATGAACCCGCTCGTGGTTATAGATCTGCACAGATTCAGCCACCATGCGCCGTGCCTGAGCCAAGTCAGCCGGACGATGCAGCAGAAGCTCTGTCTTTAGAATGCCGTTGACCCGCTCGGCCA
>JAAYCV010000287.1 GCA_012729605.1 Ramlibacter sp.
AGAACTGCAGGTTTTCTTCTACCGACAGCGTCGGATAGAGGTTTTTGCCCAGGCCTTGCGGCATGTAGGCGATGTCCGGGCAGACCTGGTTGCGATGGCGCTGGCTGGCCATGTCGCCGCCCAGCACCTGCACCGAGCCGTCCTGGATGGCACGGGCGCCGGCGATCAGTGCCAACAGGCTGGACTTGCCCACGCCGTCCGGCCCGATCAGGCCGATCATGCGGCCGGCGGGAAACGCCAGGCTGATGTCATCCAGCGCCAGCGTGTCCTTGTAGCGCAGGCTGACCTGCGTCAGCGTGATGACGGAACGATCCGGTCCGCTCATGGCCGGGTCTTGGGCGTGAGAGAAGCCGGCCAGGCGGCATTCGGATCCAGCTTGATCCAGGCGACGCCCGGCAGGCCGATCTTGACCTGTTCCGGGTACTGTTGCAGCAGTTCAGGCGAAATCTGCGCCTTGACACGGAACATCAGCTTCTGGCGCTCGCTTGCGGTTTCTACCGTCTTGGGCGTGAACTGGGCCGAGCTGGCGACAAAGCTGATTTTTGCCGGGATCGGGTAATCGGGAGCCGTGTCCAGCACGATGCGCGCCTCGCTGCCAATCGCCACGCGGCCGGCAACCTGCTCCGGAATGAAGAAGGTCATGTAGACATCGTTCAGGTCGATCATGTTGAGCGCGGGCGAGCCGGCACCAAGCACCTCGTTCGGTTGCACCACGCGGTACTGCACGCGGGCATCGCGCGGGGCGACCAGCACGCTGTCAGCCACTTCGGTCTCGATGCGCTTGATGGTGGCGGCGGCAGCATCGACGGCCGATTTGGCGCTGTCGATCTGCGTGCGCGAGGCCACGGTAGCTGCCTGTGCCGCTACCTGGCGCGCCCTGGCAGCGTTGACCTGGGCTTGCGCCGCCTTCACGCGGGCACGGTCATCGTCCAGCTCCTGCATCGAGGACGCGCCTTCGCGCGCCAGCACCTCGGTACGGCGCAACTTGCGACCGGCGGCATCCAGATCGCTTTCGGCACTGACGACCGCCGCGCGTGCAGCGGCTTCGTCACTGCTGCGCTGCGAGGACATGGCCTGGGCATTGCTGACGCCGGTCACCGCCTGCTGGTGGTAGGCGCGTGCCTCGTCCAGCTGGGCGTTGAGCGAGGCGATATCCATGCGCACCAGCGGCTGGCCGGCCTTGACGAAATCGCCTTCGTTCACCAGCACTTCGGTGACGCGGCCCGGCAGCTTGCTGGTGGCGTTGAGTTCGGTAGCCTCGATGCGGCCGTTGCCGCTGACAAAACCGTCGCCGGGGCCTTGCGGCTGGCTGGAATGCCAGAGGTAGTAGGCGGCTGCGGCGGCGGCCAGCGCCAGGCCGGCCATGATCAGGGTCTTCTTGTGCTTGGCTTGCAGTGTCATGTCGTGGAGCTCAATTTGGGCGGGGTAGGGTCAAGGCTGGGGCGTGCTGCCCAGGGAGCCGCCTCCAATGGCGGCAAACAGCTGGATCTGTGCCGCCAGCAGCTGGCGCTGCGTCACCACATGGTCCTGCTCGGCCTGCAGCAGGCTGCGTTCGGCATCGAGCACTTCCAGGTAGCTCACGGCACCGCTGTCGTAGCGCATGCGCACCAGGCGCGCACGCTGGCGTTGCGCCTGCAGGCCTTGTGTCTGCGTGACCAGTTGGCGTTGCAGCCAGTGGCGCGCACTCAACGCGTCAGACACATCGCGGAAGGCAGACTGCACGGTCTTCTCGTAGTTGGCCACCGCCATGTCGGCGCGTGCTTCGGCCAGGTTCAGGTTGTTGCGCAGCCGGCCAGCGGTAAAGATCGGCAGCGTGATGCTGGGCATGAAGCTCCAGATCCGGCTGCCGCCCTGGAACAGGCCATCGAGCTCATTGCTGGCGCTACCGAACATGCCGGTCAGTGAAATGCTCGGGAAGAAGGCTGCACGCGCCGCACCAATCTGCGCCTGCGCGGCTGCCAGCTGGTGCTCGGCGGCGATGATGTCCGGGCGCTGTGTCAGCAGGGCGGAGGGCAGGCCGGCAGCTACCGGGCGCAACTTCAGCTGGCGATCCAGCAGGCCGGTGCGCGGTGTCAGGTCCACTGGACCACCGGCCAGCAAGGCCAGCGCATGACCGTTGCGCTCACGCGCCTGCTCCAGTTGCTCCAGCAAGGCCTGTGCCTGCGTCAGCAGCGTGCGCACCTGGGTCAGCTCCAGCAGCGAGCTGGCACCCACCTCGTAGCGGCGCGTATAGATGCGGTTCGATTCCTGGCGCGTGCTGACCGATTGCCGTGCAATCTCGATACGCTGGTCATACTCGCGCTGCAGCAGCCAGGTGTTCGCTACTTCGGCCACCAGGCTGATGCGCAGGGCGCGTTGGGCGGCATCGGTGGCCAGGTAGTTTTGCAGGGCGGCATCGCTCAAGTGGCGGATACGGCCCCAGAAGTCGATTTCCCAGCTGGCCAGACCGAGGCCCACGCTGTAGCTGCTACTGACCATGGATTGCCGGGAGGGCGACAAGCTGGCCGGGGTACGGCCACGCTGGCCATCGGCCATCACGCCCACGCTGGGCATCAGTCCGGAACGCTGGATGCCGTACAGAGCCTGCGCTTCCTGCACGCGCAGCGCGGCGGTGCGCAGGTCGCGGTTGTTGGCCAGCGCCTGGGCAATCAGCGCCTGCAGTTCCGGATGGCTAAAGTAGTCGCGCCAGCCGCTATCGTTGCCCATGCTGGCTGGCGGGCTGTCAGTGGCACGTTCATAACGGGCGGGCAAGATGTCGCTGGCGGGCTGCTGCTGGCCGCCAGGAACGGCACAAGCGCCCAGCAAGGTCAGCGGCAGCAGCGCCAGGCCGGCGCGTTGAAACAGGGTGGCAGGCACCATGAAGGATTTCCTGTACAGGAAGCTTGCCCGTCGTGGCATGCCGACGGACAGGCGTGAAGAAAGTCCCATTATCGGCGCTGAACTTGCCGCTTGTCAGCCATAAGACAAAAAGGCAGTGCCGCGTGGCGACACTGCCTTGTCTGCATGTGCGATCCTGATCGGGATCGGATCAGAACTTGCGCTGGTAGTACAACAGGCCAAACTCCACGCCGTCATTCGGTTTCTTGATGCCGGCGTTGGAGATATGCACGCCACGCAGGCCAACGGTGTTCAGCTGCTTCGGTCCCCACTGGTAGCCCACGCCCAGCATGTCGGAGAACTGGAAGGCGGTCGATATATTCGTATCGGGCGACAGGCTGGTATCGGAGAGCAGGCGCATGCCGATCGAGCCTTCGACAAACAGGCGCTGGCCGTTGGCGCCCAGCGGACGGATCATGCGCAGCACCGGCGAGTAGCCGAACTCGACGATATCGTTGCCGTACTTGGCATCCCAGAAGCCCAGCTCGACTTCATGGCGCAGGCCCAGATGCCATTTTTCGCCTTGCCACAACGGCTGCTCGCGATCCCAGCCGGCGATGATGCCAACCTTGTTGGTGCTGTCCGTGCCGTAGGCGGCGGTCACGCCCCAATCTTTCGCCAGCAACTGGCCGCTGCTGGCCAGCAGCAGGGTGGCAAGACCGACGCGGGGCAGGGTGGACAGGGAGGAGCGGAGTGCATGGAAAACAGGCATGGCAAATACAGGATGAAGAGAAAAATGTAGCTGCCATCTTGGCATTGATAGCCGCTACATGATGCGTGTACAACTATTTCACTGGTGTGACATGGGGTTGTCTTGGCGGCCATTTGCAGAGGCCGGCAGATTGCTGGCAAGACACGGACCGGGATCTTTACGGCAAGACAAGTGCGATGAGCCGTGCGGCCAGTATCTGGCGACTTTGCGACAGGCCAGTGTCCTGTTGCGACAAGCTGGCGCATCGGGACTACAAGAAACCCGGATTTGTCCTAATCTGTCAGACTTGTGTTTTCTGTACCGACAGAAAGCGTGTGGATGCCGAGCGCCTTGCGCTGTTCCCGGCGGCCAGGCTTCCCCGTTCCATTCACCCATCTCACCCATGCAAAACTTCACCGTCGCGGCATCCCTGGCTTATCTGCTGATCGACATGCTGCCGGTCGAAGCCCGGAACCTGGATCAGCTGTGCCAGCAGGCCGGTATACGCCGTGAAGACCTGGATCACCCGGACAAGCGCATGCCCAAGCCGGCGTTCATGAAGCTGGCCGTGCACATCGCCGCACAGCTGGATGATGAAGAACTGGCCTTGCTGACCTACCAGAACATCCACCCGGGCACGCTGCAAATCGTCGGCTACCTGATGCTGAGCAGCAACAGCATGCTGCAGGCCTTGCAAAAGCTGCAACATTACGCACCCCTGCTGGATGAAAGCCTGGAGGTGGAGTTGCGGCGCGAAGCCCAGGGCTACCGCTTGTCCCTGCACCCGCGTGACAACAGTGCCATGCCACGCATCCTCATGGATGCAGAACTGATGACGCTGTTTGGTTTTTTGACCCAGCTGCGCAATGGCCGGCCCTTGCTGGTGCATGAACTCACGCTGACATACACCGATCCGGGCGTTGAGCTGCTGCGCTGGATCGAGATGCAGCAGATCCGTCTGTTGTGCGGTGCCGACCGGATTTCCATGTTGCTCGATGCACAACAGCTGGAAGAAGAACGCCTGCCGGTTTCGCCGATGCTGGCCGAGGTACACCAGCGTCTGGCCGACTACCAGCTGGAAGAGCTGCGCGCCAACTACCCGGTCTATCTGCGCGTGCGCCAGTTGATCATCGAACGGCTGGAACAGCGTGCGCCCACCATCGAGGAAATTGCCGAAGCGCTGCACATGACGCCGCGCAGCCTGCAGCGTGCCTTGCAGACCGAGGGTTACCAGTACCGCCAGTTGCTTTCGGATGCGCGCCAGGAAATGGCCAGATTGCTGCTGTGCCACACCGGTTACCCGATCAAGGAAGTGGCGTTCCGGCTCGGCTTTCGCGAGCTGAGCAGCTTTCACCGCTTCTGCATGCGCTGGTTTGGTGCCACGCCGCTGCAGCTGCGCCGCGAGGGCAAGGGCGGTGCCCAGTGCTGGCCTGCACATGGTGCTGGCCAGCCGGATGTGCGCTGAAACAACATATCGCTTGGTAAAAACCCGGATGTGTACGATAATAGCGCGATCCCAAGGGGGCGATGGTTGCCAGCAGACAGGCAACGGATTGCAAGCTAGGCCCCCAATCGCGTACATCTCCCATCTCACACCCGGCGTGCACTTGCATGTCCCTCCCGCATGTTTCTGTCATGCGGTGAATGAACGTCAGACGGTAGATGCACATGTCCTACCCTGACGATGCGCAGCCCTGCGGGCTGGCGCACGTGTGAGATATTCAATGCATCAAGAAGCCTCCCTGGCTGGCGCAGCTGCGCAGCCGCAATCCTCCGTTGCCGAACTACAACTGCCGGGCAACCCGATTCCCGATCCCCATCTGCACGCTGAACTGCAGGCCGACGCACTGCCGCCGGTCGAAGACGACCAGCCCAACGGTTTTGTCGAACTGAAGCTGGCCGAGCCGCTGGTGCAGGCTTGCCTCGACCTGGGCTACACCCAGCCGACCGTGGTGCAGTCGCAGGCGATTCCGCTGGCGCTGAACGAAGGTTCCAGCTCCTTCATCGACCTGATGGTGTCCAGCCAGAC
>JAAYCV010000288.1 GCA_012729605.1 Ramlibacter sp.
CATCGCCGGCGACAGCCGAACCCCTGAGCAAATTTGGGAAGACCCGACTCCGGCCGAATGGGATCACGTGACGATGGCCGTTGAAAACTACATCGACTGCGGCCTGTGCCCGGCCGAAGACGACGGTCGCTACGCCTGGGGCCTGGAAGCGATCGAAATCAAGTAACCCATGGGCGGCGCAAGCCGCCACCAACCGACCCGGCGGTACCGGGATTCCTCAGCAGGAGCACAGCATGAAATTCATCGGATACACCATCGGCCTGGAATGCAATGGTCACGGCCGCATCGGCAAAATGGTCACAATCGAGATCAACAAGAATGTAGACGGCACGTATCGCCTGAACGCCGTCAGCGGCCGCAATCTGGCAAGCATGCAGGGATCGGCCACGCTAACCCCCGAGCAATACGACAACCTGCCGAATGACCCGTACAACGATGCAGCGCGCGCAATCGCCATGCTCAAACTGTGCGGCTGGACGCCCATGGCGCTGGACGACTGACATGCGGATCCTGTCCAAGATTCTGGGGCAGGTCCTGCCCCGGTATCGCACGCTGGCAGCCTGGGCCGCTGAGTATGACAAGCTGCTGGAAGCGATGCCGATCAAGCCCAAAACACTGGGCGCGCACAGATATGAGGTACGCCGCTTGCTGGAGCTGCTGGGCGCAGACACGCGCATCGGCTCAGTTCGGCCGAGCCACATCGCCAGGATCATCAAAACGGTACACGCCACCAGCCCGATGACGGCCAGGCGGACACTGATCGAGGCGCGGGCATTTTTCGATGCTGCGATGATCGAGGGCTGGATTGATGCCAACCCGGCCGCACACATCCGCCAGCTGCCGGCACCGGTGGCACGCAAGCGCCTGTCATTCGAGGAATGGCAGGCGGCATACGAATGCACGCTGACGCTGCGGGCTCGCTGGCCACAGCGCATGATGCTGTTGGCCCTGGTGACAGGCCAGAGGCGCGCGGATCTGCAGAAGATGCGGTTTGCCGATATCTGGGATGGCCGGCTGCATGTTGTGCAGCAGAAGACTGGGGCGATGATCGCCCTTCCCTTGAGCCTGCGGCTTGATCTCATAGATCTGTCAATTTGCGACGTCGTCTCCGACTGCCTGCACTATGCGCAGCCAGGCCCAACGCTGCTACGCAAGCCAGATGGCATGCCATTGTCCGTCGCCTCGCTGAGTACCAATTTCCGGGACGCCTACCGCGATGCGCATGGGGAGTGGCTAGGCGACGGTGATCCGCCATCCCTGCACGAAACGCGGTCACTCGCCGAACGCCTCTACCGCAAACAGGGTATCGACACGATGACGCTGCTGGGGCACAAACGGCAGGCCATGACGGACAAGTACAACGACGACCGCGGCCTATCGTCCGGGCAGTGGAAAGTGCTGGAGCTGCCGCCCGTGGCAGAATCCAGCCATGGAGAACAAAACATCACCCACAGATGACACCCTCATCCACCTGCGCCTCTCCCGTGAGCGCAAGGGGCGCTGGGTCAAACAGTCCAGAGATGCCGGCATGAAATTGACGGACTGGATCATCGAGCGAGTAGAGAGCCATGACAAAACAGACCAGCGACAACCCGCCGAAAAAAACCAGTAGCCGGGGCGGTAGCAGGGATGGTGCCGGCCGACCGGTGGCCGACGCCCCAGCCGGCGAGCTAACTACACGCGCCACCGTCCCGATCTACCCCAGCCACCGCGCCGAGCTGGAGCAGCTGGGCGGCGGCAGCTTGGCGGCAGGGATTCGGCGCGCACTGGCGCTGCTGCGCGAAAACAATCTGCTGGGCTGATAAAAAAACATCGGCCGTTTATTGCGGTTCGTGTTTTTATGAACTATAATAGCAGCAATGCCACTGCAATTGTGCGGGGCAGATCTCAAGGAGAAACACATGTCGAGCAGCAACATGACCCCCATCGAAATCGAACGCACCCATGCCGAAATCGCCAAGCTGATGGCCGAGACCGTCAAGCTCAATACCGAGGCCGCCAAGATGGCGCGGGAACGCGCTTGGTACCCGGTTGTCCTGATGACCGGCGCTTTGGCTGCAGGCGCTGCAATTGCCAAACTGCTGACCTAACCAAAGGGGGCGCAAGCCCCCTTTCTGCTCTATGAACATCCCCGAAAATCTCACCCTGCGCCAGCTGCGCGACTTGAGTGGCCACAGCGCCACCTGGTGCGCCGAACACGTCGGCAAGGTCACGCTGCGATCCTGGAACTACTGGGAGGCCGGTACGAAACAGGGGCATCCGGTGACGGTGCCAGATGATGTGATGGTCACCATGCGCGACCTGGCTGCCGCTGTGCAAAGAGTGCTGCAGGATCCGCAACGCGATCAGTAATTGAACGCAAAAAAAATCCCCCATCCAGCCGATAGAGCCAGAGGGGGGATTGTCATTGTGCCGCACGGTCAGGCCAGCTTGCCCCCTGCCCGCACATACGCGGCGCGGCAGGCATTCAGGCTGTTTTCGTGCTGGCCATAGCCGGCACCGGGCAGACTGGCCCAGATGTTGCGACACTTGGACACTGCCAGGTCGAAGCGGCCGGCATCGATGTCGGGCAGCGCGCGGCGCTCACGGATCTGCTGGATCGCGATGCGGTCCTGGCTGCGCGGGCTGAAGTCGCGCAGGCCGAGCATACGTGTGTACGCGTCGTAGTAGCGTGACAGCAGCTGATAGCGGCCGGCAGCGGTCGAGGCCAGGCCGGCCTTGATGCGGATCAGACGGCGCGGGTGATCGGCGTAGCTGGCCATTCGGATCATCGCGCCCGGCTTGCTGCCGACGATGATGTCATAGCCATTGTTGCTGTCGGCCAGCATGCGGTCACCGATCTCGGACCAGGCCAGCATGTCGAGAAACGCGCCGCGGTTGCCGCGCTCTGACACGCGCGTGGGACCGTGCAGCGCAGTCAGTGTGCGCAGACCGGCAATGCCATCGGCCACCAGGCCGTTCCGCTGCTGCCAGGCGTGCACGGCTTCGCGCGTGGCAGGTCCGTAGATGCCATCGGGCGCGATGCCCAGTACCTGCTGCAGCTGAGCGACCGCGCCGCCTCGGCTGCCGAGTTTGAGGGTTTCCATAGGGATCTCCACGAAAAAGCCCGGCAGTGCCGGGCTGGATTACTTGATGAATTTGTCGATCACACTGCGCAGGAACTTGATCGCGCCGTCACCGAGGATCGCGGGCAGGCCTGCGCGCAGGTTGTCGAGCGTGCTGCCGGCGAGTTGCCCGGCCAGTACGCCAGCGATCAGCGCCAGCGGCCAGGCTTCCGGCTGCACGAATCGATCGGCAATGGCGATCCCGGCAAACACGCTGATGACGATGCTGGTGGCACTTGCCAGCACGCCGCCGCGCTCCCGTGCCGTGGCGTGATCCTTGAACCCTCCGACGAATCCGCCGAGAGCGCCCGCAACAATTGCCGCCGTGATGTGAAATGTCAGTTGCGCGTCGAGCTGGAACATGCGGCCTCCCGTTTTTCCAGCGCATCTGCCACGTCCCCCAGATGCTCACCGACGAACCAGCAGAACAACGCCATCAGCGCGTACACGACGACAGCCATGCTCCACGGCGCGGCCTGCCAGAATCCGACGGCAACGAGCGCCCAGATCAACCCGAGGCCGGACATGCCCCACCGGCCCAGGCACACAGCCCGGTACGAGTGGGACGCGGCCAGTCCTGCCGAGATACAGACGCCGCACAGCAGCAGCAGGCAGGCCAGCGCTTCGTCGGCGTAGCCACGCCCGTAGCGCAGGAACGCCTGGTACACGTCGAATCGGGCGAACATCGCGCCGTCATCGATCAGCAACAATGCGCCGAGGCTGAACGCTACGGATAGGCTGAAAAACTCCCACACGCGGGTGCCGGTGCCGAAAATCACCTGCCGGGCGCTGCCGCTGAGGAACTGGAGTTGCGTGATGAAATCAATAACTCGCTTGATCATGATTAACCCCCATGAGTGCAATCTATCACCGGAATCACGCATTTAGCCATGATCCGCGAACCGGTATCATTCCAGTGCGAGCCCTCGTTTGTGAACGTATAACCACCCTTGCCGCTGCCAATCGTGGCGGCTTTCATGTCGCCATGAATCGCAATGCCTGCGTCAATCCAACGCTGCGTCGCGTGGACGATCACATCATTCGGATGATTCTCGCGCACCCACTGCACGGCCTCGCTCCAGCGATCCAGTGACGTGTGGACTTTCCCCGCCAGATCAATCGACGTTTTCAGAGAACCATCGTCGTTGATGCCTCCGAAATTCCACGCAATACTGGCGGTAAACATGGCGATCTCTGGATTGCAACCGAAATGCGCCCCGCGCGTTTTCAGGCTCAATTCATAATCGGCGCGATAAACGAAGTTATTCGTCAGCCGACCCCAATAACCGGATGCGCGCGCGGCCAGGTTATCAGTGCCGTCATTGTGAATCGGCAGTTCGAACAGCAGTAAATCTGGCTTGAATCCCCAAATCTCATTATCTTGATAGCGCGGCAGGCCAGTTGCGCCAGTTGCCTGCGTATTGTGCGATCCTCGTGCAGCGTTGATGTACGTGATCATGTGTTGGCGCGGCGACCACTCGACACCCCAATACATCAGACGACCAGAACTGCTGCCGATCGTGACGGTTTTTTCCGTGCTGCGGCTGTCCATGCCGCTGCTGTTGCGGCAGCGCATTTTGAGACGCTTCTGGTACGTCGTATTCCCCTTTGATGCCAGTGTGATATTGCTGAATGTGTCATTTACCGGACTGGGCACAGACACAGAGCGAGAAGCCGGGGCAGCCTCGCGCTGGCTGAATACGTATCCATGCGCCTCTACCCACACGCCAGAATCATTCAGCACCTGCATTTTCCCCGTGCCCTCGGCAATTGAAATAGTCGCGGCAGTCGTATCGACAGAATCGGTGCGGTAAATCAGGTTGAACTGGTAGGCGTTGATCGGAACGGTGAATTGCACCGATGCCGCGCCGGACGCATAGCGTGTCAGGCCGGAGCGATACACACCATCGTCCCATTCGGCCATATCGCTCGCAGTCGCCCACACGCCCGTCTCGATAAATGCGCCGCTGTCGTAGCGACGGTACTGCTGCCCCTGCCAGCGCAGGCGATCCCATATGTGGCTGGCGAAGTTGCGACTGTGCATCAGCGGCGGACGTGTAGCAGCCTGCGGGTGCTCGGTGCAGTGCTCGATAGATCGGGCAGTCAGGGACGTGCCGGTGTTGACTACGCACAAATCACGATCCTGCAACAGCCACGATTTGCGGAACAGCGGCAGTTTGTCGGAATAGCTGCCCAGCGCCTCGCCTTGCGTGTAGCGATACCACGCGGCATCATCAAATGTCGCTGTCGGCGCAGTGGGAATATCCTGCATGCCCGGAATAAACTCCGGACGCACGCGGGTTTTGGCTGCATACGGCTGATATACCGTAGCCATCTCGCCCTGCTCCATCTGCGCCTGCCCATCCAGCGCCAGGCCTGTCGCGTCCTCATCGAGCGAAATCACAACATGCGTAATACCCTGCCCGACCGGCACCTGAAACGTGGCACCGGGACCGGTGACTGGTGCAAAAAACGAGATATTTGCAATCGCCGTCGGAGCGCCGGAGGCGGTGAAATATCCGCCCTGGCAGCCAGTAGCCGTCGGCAGGCCGAAAATAGCATCGCCGGAAACAGTGTAAAACTCCCCCTCGCGCACCGGAATATAGGCCGACGCACAGATTTTCAGAGCATCAGACACGAAACCTTTTGTGCCCGTCGAATAACGTCTAGAGAAATCTACCGACGCCGGATCAATCATGTTGTCCGAGTAGATTTCCAACACCGTTTCAGCACCGGAACCGCCCATGTCCTCTGCGGTAATGGCCTCTGATTTGACGCGTGCACCACCGGCAATATCCGCCGGGTTAATCATGGGCGTGTACGGCTCGTATGCTGTTATATTGATGCCCAGCTCTACCTGCGCCGTGCTGTCATACGTCAGCGCCGCATCATTCGTCAGGTTGATGACGAGGTATTTGGCGCCTGCAGGCGCAGTGATTGCGCCGTTTGTAATTACACCAGCCGCAGCCAACCCTGCAGTGTCGGACGCAGCCGCAAACCAGCCGCCAGACATGCCGGCCTTGACGCCGCTCACGCGATATGCCTGATTCTGCTCAACCGGAATAAAATCGGAGCAGCGATATACCGAGCTGATCGTGATGCCATTCGAACTATTCGAATAATATCGACCTGCACGGATTTTCGACTTGTCCAGCAGGTTTTTGCCCTGCGCGGTTTTCAATGATTCGTAAGCTGCGATCGACGCAAATCGAGTGATCAGCTCAGACGTACTATCAGACGTGCGGCGATACAACTGCAGCGCAGTCATGCCGCTGCCTGCTACGCGGAAATACTCGCCATCAGCCACGGCAGCGCGGCCTGTCGGCTCGTCCGGGTATGTGGCGCTGTTCAGGATGGCCGCGTCGCGGGCGGCCATGGCCTCCTGCGCGGCGACATCAGCGCGGGCAAACGCAGCCGCACCACGCGCCAGGCTCGGAATTTCGCCGCCATCCGTGCTCACAGTGCTACCCGGCCCATCAGCCGGGCCGTGCACAACTTGGTGCAGCTTGTCGGCATCGCCGGCAAACTGACTAATCTTTGATGCGAGAGTTGACATTCGCAGTCCTTTTTTCAACAAAAAACCCGGCGCATGGCCGGGTGGGTGGGTGGTGAGTTACTGCCAGGACAGCGGCCCCGGCAGCTGCACGTGCAGTAGCTCGTACAAACTGGCAAGCTCGGCGTCTGGATCACGCCAGCTGGCAATCAGGGCTTCGTCATGCGTGATGACGGGCATCTCCAATGCGATCAGCTGCGCCGTGACGCTCCAACGGTTGTACGTCTCGTTCGCGACTTTGTAGCTCGTACCCGGCGCGAACACCGCCCGCACCGGCACGATGCCGCGCCCGGTAGAGAGCTGCGCGAAAAACGGCAGCACGCCGGAAGACAGGATGTGTTTGAAGTAGCCCTCAAACGTCGTCAACTGCTCCCCGCTGAATGACCAGCGCACGTTGACCTCTGTCGGCGTGACGCGATATCGGAGGCGACTGCGCGGCCTGCCGCTGTCCATTGTCGTGCCAGCAGTCGCCGGTTTGGGTTCGTAGCCGTAGCCATCGGCCAGCAATTTCGGCAGTGTTTCGGGCCAGTGCGGAATGTCCATGTGTCACCTCAATACGTGTAGCTCTGCTCTGCGATGGCGCTCTTTCTGCGGCTGGCGTCATAGCCGTAGGCGCGGAATGTCACCAGCCCGCTGTCCTGATATTCACCCGCCACGCTGGAAGGCTGGCGCTGGAACGATCTGGTGATCTCAAACGTCTGCCCCGGATCGAGTACGACAGAGCTGACCACGATCCCGTTTTCCTCAATGTTGTAGCTGACAAGCTCATCCAGCGCCGGCGCGGTAATCGCCACGCGGAACGATTTGTAGCTGTCTGCCACCTGCCCACCGGCCACCGTGACAGTCATCGTCGGCGCGATGTAGTCCACTGGCGGCACGCTGTCCACCGTCCCGGCCCAGTACAGCCAGTCGCCCGGAATCGTGCCCATGGCGCGTGCGCGGAGCTTGATCGGTGCATCCATCGGCAGCTCGGTGACGATCGATGTTGAGCCGCTGCTTGCCAGCGCCGTCCACGTAGCGCCATCATCCTCCGACACCTCAAACTGATAGCTCGTTGCGCCCCTGGCCGTGTTGACGGACAGCTGGAACAGCTCTTCAGTCAGCGTCGGATCAACATGCAGCCAGTACAGCTGCAGATTCTCCAGCGCGACGCCGGACGTTGTGCCCTCGGGCGGCATGGTCATGTCGGCCTCGATCGTGTGCGGAATGTCGCTGTAGTTGACCGTGGACAGCACAAACTTGTCGCGCCCCTCCGGTGCCACCGACAGCATGACGACTTCCACCCCGCAGCGCTCGGTCGTGCCGAAAATGTAGTGCGTGGGTTCCTCGCTCCAGCCGTCCGTCACCTTCGGCAGCAGGCCGGCAACACGGCCGCTGCGCTCATCGATGCGGCTGATCGCAAACCGACCCTGCACGCTGCCAGTCCGGGACCGCAGCACGATCTCATGGCTCACGCCGTCACGCCATGGCATCGGCTCGCTGGTCGTCAGCACGTCACCGGTCAGGCTCTCGATCACGCCGCTGGCGTCCGCATTCAGCACGTCGTGCTCGGCCAGCAGGCGGTCACCGAATCGCGGAATCATGCCCTCCATCTCAGTACCCCACGCCGGAAACTGGCGTTGGTACCGGTGCATCGCCGCTTTGTGAATGCCCTCGCGCCAGGCCTGCGCGCGGCTGGTGATCCAGGGCATGGCCACCTTGCTGCCGCGCAGCTTCTGGCTGTCCGGCAACGCGCACTCAACCTCTTTCAGCGTCCAGGTCACCGGGTCCGTGTACTCGACAATCACGAAGTCTGGATCGTCGGCCTTGCGGAACGCATACTTGACCGCAAACGTGTCCTGCCGCATGTTCTGCGGCGTGAACATCTGCGTCAGCGGTCGCGGCTCGTTGCGGCAGATATCGATCATGCCGGCGTAGTAGATCGGCACAGCGCGGCCGCAGGCCAGGATTCCGGTCAGCGCATCCCACAGCGTCATGGCCTCGGTGATGTGCGCATCGCAGTAGTCGCCCCGGCCCTCCCAAACCGCGTCCAGCCGCAGCAGCTCCTGCAGGTTGACGTATTTGTCCGCCAGGCCACGGCCATACAGCCTGTTGCGCATGGCGTCTGCAGCAGCCCAGGCGATCGAGCGCGTGGGCTGCTCTGTCCAGCTGGTACCGTCCCACACTGGCAGGATTCGCGTCCCCAGCACGCTGATGCGCCTGGCCACGCTGTTGTTGATGTTCTGCGTGGCGCGGATCTTGACCGCCAGCATCGTCACATCACCATAGTTGCCATGCTGCGCCATGTACGACCTGGCACCGACCCAGTGCACGGCGTCCATCGTGCGTTGATCCTCCGACTCGGCCGACGTACGGCCTACGCGGATCTCGTAGCGGCCCTGCGGCACGCTGAATTCGATCGTCCGAAACTGCGGGTCGATTGTGCTGCCGGACAGCACCGGGTAGGCGCTGTGGAAACCGTAGCGCGTCGGATCGCTGGCAGGCTGGCCAGATACAGGCACGAGGTTGATCCAGTCGCCGGCAGGGTTGTTGCTGCCGTCGATCGCACGCGCCTGCACGATGTAGCCGACAGACACCGCACTCACCCAGTCGTTTTCAACTCGGCCGAAACCGCGCGGCATGGACAGATCGATGGCGATCCGGCTGCTCTGCTGGCCCTGCGGCACCACCACGATCGTGGTCTGAAATTTCACGCGCCGCTTGACCTCGCGCCAGCTCCACATGTCCGGCGTGGCCGGCTCATTCTCGGAACCAGAGCTGCCAGACTGCGAGATGTAGCCCTCGTGCCCCACGACAATTTCCGGCTGATCTTCGTCCGGGTTCGGCAATTTCAGATCCTGCACCTCGGGCGCGGTGTAGACGTTGTCCGGCCAGTCAGCAAAGTACTCGCCGGGCTGGATGATCCTCCACTCGACTTCAGCGAAGTTGCCGATCGGCGTGTCCTCGATCTGGATACTCGCGGCCGGGTCCAGAATCTGCATCTTGCCGGCGGTCAGGGTCATCAGCTGGTACAGGTACATCTCATTGCCGCTGTACTCGGTCCACGGCGCGGCAGCCAGGTCCGGGTAGATACGGCGGCGGCCGTACAGCACCGGTACCGGGTCACGCAGCCGCGCGGTGTTGCCCTGGGGGCCAATCAGATACGCATCGGCAGCCTTTTGCTGGCTGCCGGTGGACAGGCCTGGCAGCGGCAGCAGCGCGTTGAGCAGCATGGAGCCGACGATCATCGCGCCGGCCGTGGCCATCGCCGCATACGTGCCGGCACTCACCGGCGACCACAGCGACATCGCATCACCCACCAGGCCGCCCAGCTGGTAGGACGCGTAGATCATCGCCACCTGCAGCACGATCCGAAGCGGGTTGCTGCCGCCACCTCCACCCTGCAAGTGCGGGGGCAGCGGCAGGATCGTCACCAGGCCGGCACCGTCCGGGCGGTCCCAGTCCTGCTGCAGCAGATACTCGCCATCCACGGCCACCACAAACGGACGCTGGCGCTCGCCGCCGACGACGAAACCGCGCTCATCTAGCAGCTCGGCAACCGTCTGCTGGCCGTCGATTGTCAGCACAATGGGGTTAAGCTGCGGACGGAATGCGTCAGTGATCTGTACCAGATGGCTCATTGTCAAACCTGTAGTATTTCAGCCGCCCATACCCGGCCATCCGTAAATCAAGGGGCTTCTGCCAGCGCACGCCCACACCGCGCTCACAGTGCAGCACGCCGCCACCGTCAACATCCAGCCACACCCCGCAATGCGGCTCCTGGCCATCCCGCAACAGCACACCGGCACC
This sequence comes from Ramlibacter sp., assembly GCA_012729605.1. Lineage (GTDB taxonomy): Bacteria > Pseudomonadota > Gammaproteobacteria > Burkholderiales > Burkholderiaceae_C > Brachymonas > Brachymonas wangyanguii. The sequence goes on from JAAYCV010000288.1 coordinate 10,447, forward strand.
GTGGAACGGACGCGGAACGATCAGCCAGCGCCCGGACTGCATGCGCTGCTCGTACAGCCGCGCCATGTCATCGCCCAGGCTTGTCGCCGGCAGATCGATGCCGAAGTAGTGCTGCTGCACGTGCCGCAGCAGCCCCCAGCAATTCAGCAGGCCATCCTCGCCGGTGGCGTTGTCGCCGTACCGAAAGCTGCGCACGTAGTGATCGATGACGGAGCGGTCGATATCACGTGACATAGGCCAGGCTCGGGTTGCTGCTGGTCGTGTAGATCAGCCGGCTGAATGCCGCGTTGACGATGTCCTCCATCGATGCCGTGGCCTCCACGGTGTAGATGCCGGCCTCGGCATCCCGGATCTCCATCTCGAACGGCGGATCCGTTTCGGGGCCGACCGTCAGGTTGCCGTCCAGGTACATCCTGAACCGGATGGTCACCGGGTGCTGGCTCTCGCTGGCCAGCCGCAGCGCGTCCGAGATCTCCCTGCTCACGTTGTCGAACGTGAGCTTGAATTCGGACGTCTGGTTTTCTGCCACGGTCGGAAACACAAAGTCCCAGTCAGCCGCCACGTACTGCACCAGCTCGCCAGGGTTACGCGGCGCATCAGCCTCCATTCGGGCGGTGATGTCCGCGTAGCCCTGCACCAGCCGCGCCGGCTCGGTGAAATCCGGATGATCCAGCTCGATCGTGTTGTGGATCACCTCGGTCGGCCGGTGGCCAGCGAATGCCTCTTGCAGCGCCTCGGAATACGTTGCCATTACTGCCCCCTCCTGCGCAGCCCGAACGTGGACTGCATGGCCTGGCCAGATTGCGAATTGCCGCTGCGGATCCCGGCCGCCATTCTGCGGTCCAGCTGCGTCAGCAGCACATCGATCACCGGCATGCCAGATTCGTCAGTACGCTCGCGCGTCTCGACGTGTGCGCCGGTCTGGTTGATGACGTTGACCTGCACACGTGTGCCGGGCTCGCGTGGCACACGTCCGCCAGCAATGCCGGCCACAGGGCCGGCGTAACCACCATCTGCAAACCCACGCGCCGCACCAATAGATCGGCGCAGACTATTGAACCCAGCTGGCCCACCAATGGCGCGGATTTCGTCCTGATTCAACACCCCCTCGCCCTTGTGCACAATGCCCGCAGGTTCATAACGGCCTCCATGCCCGGTGTAGCCACCCAACGCGAAGCTGCCACCGAGCCAGCCGCCCATCATCTGAGCCAGCGGGCCGGTGATGCCCTGCTGGATGGCAAGGCGGGCGGAGTCGGCAATGAAACTATCGATCAGCGAGCTGAAATCCAGCTTGCCAGTACGCACGAACTCCGTCAGCGCATCTTCAGCGCCCTTAAAAGAGTTGGCGAAAAGCTGGCTCGTGGACGACGCAACATCAGCCACCTGAGCGGCATAGTCAGCCAGCGCATCACCGGCACCGATGCGCCAGTCAGCCTGCAGGGCAAGTTTGTCGTGCCAGTACTGGGCATCCATCTGCAGCGCCTTCTGGTTCGCCGCATCCACTTCAACGATCCAGGCGTCAAACTCGCCCTGGGTGATCTTGCCAGTGCGCAGTTCGCCGCGATATCGCTCACGCTCCGCCTGGTACCGATCATTGATCTGGTTGACGGCGGCATTGCGGTCCCGCCACTGGCCACCCTTGCCCATGCCCTGCAGCTCGCGCATATAGCGATCCGATTCGGCGCGCAGCAGCTCGTGCATGGCGGCAGATGACTGCGCCACAGCTTCGGCAAAGCGCTTCTGCGCCTCGGTGCGCTCCCTGGTGGCAATGATGGCCTCGCGTTCAGCATCGGCCTCCCTTGCCTTCGTCTCGGCGCTTCGGCGCTCTGCATCCGACATGTTCTGATATTCCTCAGAACCAATCAGCCGCAGGTACTCTTGCTGTGTTTCGGTGATGCCCTGCTCCACCGCCCTGCGCTGCTCACGCAGTGCCAGCATGGTGCGCTCGTGCTGCATGGCGTATCGCTCGGCAACTGTGGCTTGGTTGCTGTAGCCACCGGGAATATCGTCACTGCCCTGCTTGCCGCTGCGCATCATGCGCATGCCGGTGGCCACGTAGTTACGCGTCTCAGCAGGCATGGCCCCCATGCCCTTCTTCTGGACGTTGCCGATGCCCCAGTTGTAGCCGGCCAGCGCCTTTTCCACGCTGCCGCCGGTCATCTTCAGCAGGTCGGCAAACATGCGTGCGGCAGCGTCTGCCGAGGCCTTGAAGTCGTACTCCTTGCCACGGATGCCGTACTGACGCGCAGTATCCGGCATAAACTGAAAATGCCCCAGCGCACCGGCAGTACTCGGCCCCATGTTCTTGCCGCGTCGGCTCTCCATGTACCAAGTGGCATCGAGCAGGCCAGCCGGCAAATTGCGCTGCTTCTCAAGCTGGGCAAGATACTGCTGAGCCTTGCCACCGACCTCTTTGGCCGCCTTCGCTTCATCGGCCTTCGCTTTGGCGATGTCGGCCAGCATCTTGGACCGCAGGGTCCGAAACTTGCTATCAAGCTCCGCCAACTTGGGCGCGTCATCCAGCAGCGCATAACGCGCAGTGTTGTATTCGTTCGTCGCCTTGGTTAACTCATTGGTCAGCTGCGTAGATCGGGACAGACTGGCCTGGTATCGATCTTCAATGGAAGCGAGCGCCGGCATGCCCTGCTTGGCAAGCTCGCTCTTGCGCGCCTGCTCCTGCGCATCCTCCATCCGGTCCATGATCCGGTTGATCTCTGCACGCGTTTCGTCGATCTGGCGGCGAATATCTGGCAGCTGACTTCGTATCGTGGTCTTGCTGGTCAATTGCTGCTGCAGCGCTTCCAGCTTGACGCGCTGCTCGGCAAGCAATTGTCCATCGGCTTGCTGCCGCCCGATGCTCTTGAAGAACTCGGCAACTTCGGCAAAGTTGTCTTTCCAGTGCCTGATAGTGCGGTCCAGGCTGCCCATGTTTTCCTCGGCCTTTTTGCCCAGATCCTCCATGGCGCGCGCCTGCTCGCGGATCGCCAGCGTCACGGCCTCATGCCCGCGCCCCTGCTCCTGCAGGGCGCGAACCTGCAAATACACGCTGCCTGTCAGCGTCTCGTACTTGCCCTTGAAATCCAGAATGGCCTTGGCCGGATCGCGGCTCAGCGCTTCCACGTCCTTGGCCAGATCCTGCATCGACAGGCCGGTGCTGCGCGACATGGCCACCATGGCATCAGCGATGACGCCCACCGTCTCCGATGTGGCCAGGCCATTGCTGATCAGGGTGCTCAGCGCCTCACGGTTCGCCGAATACGCCCGGTTGCTGGAATCCATGACGCTGATCATGTCCTCCACCTGGCCGGTAGTCAGGCCTATGGCGTTGCCCGTCATGGCCATCATGGCCTGGAACTGGCGCTGCTCCTGCCGGCCCTTGTACATCGCCAACGTCACGCCACCCACAGCGCCGGCAGCCAGCAGCATCGGGTTAGTGACGAATCGCAAAACGGAGCCGCCCACGGCCTGCGCGGCAGGGCCGATGCCGCCGAACATGTCTTTCAGCTGGCCGCCCTGCTGCATCAACACCATGAATGGCGACTGGCCGGTGGCCAGACCCACGGTGATGTCCGTCATCTGCGCCGGCAGCATGCGCATCGCTGCTGCGTGCTGACCCGCAGAGATGCCGCCGGCTGGCGTGTTCCGGTTCTGCGCCTCCAGTTGACGCATAGCCTCGATCTGGCGCTTGACGGCATCCGTCAGCAGGCCACGACGCCTGGCCTCCAGCTCGTAGAAATCAGCGTTGCGCTGGCCGCCCGCTTGAATCAGCGTGTTCTGGCGCTGCAGCTGCTGCTCGTAGCGCTGCGATGCACGCACCTGCCGGGTGCTGGCGCGCTCGCCAGTCGTGGCCATCTTGTCCATGGCCTGCGCACCCTTGGCGAACGCATCTTCAATGCTGTCACCTGCACGCAATGCCGCTTGGGTGATGCGCTGGAATTCGGCAAACGCTTCTGCGCCATCCACGCTAATGACTACTTGCGTTTCTTTATCCATGCTGCCTCCAGCAACAAAAAAACCCGCCTCATTTTTGGGCGGGTTGTTATTTCATGATCGTTGCGCTATTTCTTGTGCGCGTCGCAGATGATGCGATAGAACTTGCACCTAGAAAGAGCAAGCTCACCAAATTGCACCAACACGTATCGCGGCTCTTCTGACCATGTTACGAAGAAGGAATCCTTGCCCCCGTATGCTCCGTAGCTATTTTTGGCATTTACAAAACCGCAAGCATGCTCTGATTTGTCCGTGTTGCTTTTTCCAAAGAACATGGGGCGGGAGTAAACAGCCGAATATGGATCTTTAAGCTCCTCGCCCACAGCCGACTTAATTCTCGCCTCCATGGCGGAGTTAGCTTGCCAGCACTGGTAAGGCGGCAATTTTTGAGCAACAACAGAGGTTGCCGAAAGGGCCGCGACAAGCGCCAAGAAAACTGTGGCGGATCTCATCATTACGACCCCATTCCGAACAACGCGGCGATGGAGGCCAGGATGCCGAAACCAGCCGCTTTCTTGCTGTCTGCCGCCGCACCCTTCGGATACCTTGCCGCTGCCTGCGCCCTGCACTTGTTCACGTACTGGTTGAAATACTTACCGCTACCCCTCGACTTCGTCCTGCTGATCAGCTCAGATAGATAGGCGCGGTAATTCTCCGGGGTGTCGTCGTCTATTTCTGTAACCATGGTGCCTCCCATTAATAGAAGGCCCATGATAACCGTCAACGCCTGCGCGATAGCAGACGCTGATCCACAGCAGCCGCGTTGTAGATAGCATCCGGGTCGCCCCATGGTGGTTCATCAGCCTCTGCGTAGTACTCGGCCACGTAGGCGCGGCTGGCTTCACGAATCACCTGAAACTCCCACGGATTGAGGCGCTGGCCGCTGCCCTGCTGCCAGGCGTTGACCTCCTGTGCAGACAGGGCAGACAGCACAATGCTCATGCCGGCAGCTGAGGACTGGCAGATGCCCATGTCCAGCAGCGCATCCAGCAGGTAACGCCGGGTGACGGGCGGCTCAGGCAGCGTGCCACCATCCCGCGTGATCTGAGCACGCCAGGACAGCTCTTCGCGCTCGCCCTTGCCATCCTTGGGGTGCGTATCCAGCCACCCCAGACAGCGCGCTGCCGTGATCAGCTCTTGCCGCCACCCGGCCAGAAGTTTCCCAGGAAGAAGATGTGCGCGTGGACCTGGTTGACCATGAAGGCAAAGGCGCGGTCCTTCAGGATGGCCTCTGCGCCACCCGGATACGGGAAATGCGCCACATCAGCCACCAGATGCGCCAGATGCTCGGCGGTATTCAGGCGCTTCTCCTCCTCGTCTTCCAGATCGTGTTTCAACAGCTTGCTGGCTTGCGCGAAACGCTCCGTGTGCGGGCCGTAGATCTCCATCGTCACCTGTTCACCATCCGGGCCGATCAGCGGCATGCCAAGCGGGTCATTGATCTTCAGGATCGCCGTATCGCGCAGCTTGTAGGCGCTGAAATCGATTGCTTCCGTCCTGGGCATTACACGGCCTCCACGTAGATGCTGGTCGTCTGGCTGCCATCAGCCTTGGTGATGGGGTTGCAGGCGTGGGTCAGCACGAAGCCGAGCTTGCCCTGAGCCGTCATGCTCTTGCGGCGCATGCCCAGCACCGGGCCAGTGTGGTACTCCACATCGCCGTTGCTGTATTCGTAGCGGAAATGGTATTCGTCATCCGAGTCCACTGCGTCCTGTGCCAGCGCCTGGCCTGCGTCGCCCTTGCTGAAATTCAGGTCAATGGTCACATCATCGTGACGCTCGACGCCCTTGCTCACGGTCGGAGCGGTATCTTCCAGATACTGGTCTTCCTCGCGCTCGCGTTGCTTGCCTTTCTCGCTGATGCTGTTGACCTTCTTGGCCTGCTTCCATTCCAGCGCCGCATAGCCGGCGGCGTCCTTCGTGGCGGGATTGCCGGATGCAATGCTGAACTTGGTGCCGGCGGCGAGTTTCGTGGTGACTTGGGTCATTTTCGTGGCTCCATGAAAAACCCGGCGCTGCCGGGCGGGTGATTACTCAGTGATGTAGAAGTCCTGCCGCATCCCGCGCAGGGACGTGGTGGGGTCATAGTCGGCCACTGCCGCCCCAATGGGCTGCACGCCGTCGATGCGCATCAGCGCCGCCTCGATGTCGCGGCTGATGCGGTTGACCGTCAGACGGTCCGGGTGCCAGACTGCCAGTTGCAGCCGCGCCTCGTAGTCGCTCGTTTCGGTGTCCAGGTGCAGGTGACCTGCGCCGCCTACCCGCTGCAGCACGACATACGGCGTGCTGGGTTGGTTTGGCGCGGCGTCGTGGTAGCAGCGCACGCCGGGCGCGGCCTTACTGATTGCCGCGATGATCTGCGCTTCCATCCATGTGCTCCCGGAATGTCTTCATGATCTCGGCCTGCGCCCTGCCCTTGGCCGCCTCATAGGCGGGTCGCAGGAAAGGCCTGGCCGCCATGCGGCTGGTGCCGAATTCGAGCAAGTGGCCGTGTGGGGCCTTCTTCTTGTTCCAGCTCACGTGATACGTCTCGCGCATCCCCGGCGTGCTGTTGTCCTCGCTGTGCACCATGTAGATGCTGTCTGCCAGCAGGCCACTGTCACGCGGCACATGCATCTTGACTTCGCTGTAGTACACCAGCGCGCCGGCATACGATGCCGGACGGATCGCGTCCCTGAAGCGCTGCTCCATGGCCTGGATCTGTGCGACCAGATTGGCCTTGTCCACATTGGCCCGGACGCTCATGTCACTACCTCACACACCAGATCAACATGCACACGGCCCTGCATATCTGGCAGCACGGAAACAATGTTGTACACCGCCCCGGTGCTGACCACCACCACCCGCATTCCGGCATCAATACCGGTGCGGTACCGGATGCGGATCGAGGCGCGTGCCGTGCTGGTGATGGCATCGCCACGGATGGCCTCAGCCCCGGACGTGTGCCGCACATCAGCCCACAGCTCGGCCAGCGTTGACCAGCCGGTGACCCACGCGCCGGATGCGTCCTGCACCTCGCCGTTCTGCTCGATGCGGATCCTGCGGTTGTACTTCTGGCTGTTCACATCAGGCTCCCTGATTGCGATGCCGGCGCAGGATCTTCACGGCAGCTTCGCGCTTGGCATCGGCGTCCTTGACCGTGTTGCCGCCCACCGCAGCGTCAACCAGCAGCAGCTGCGCCTGGATGATGTCCGGCGTGCAGATCACGCCCTTGTCATCGCCAGCTGAAGCACGCTCATCCTCGGTCCCGTACAACACGCCGTCCAGGTACGCCTGCGCTTCCGCATGCGCCTGCGGAATGGCATCTTGCACATCCAGCAGCAGATCATCATCCAGGCGCAGGCGGCGCATGGCCATCTCTGCCGTGGGCATGGTCGGTACTGGATCTGCCATGCTCATTCAGCCGGTTGTTGATCCAGGCCGCCGATCAGATCAGCCGGAGCGGCAGCAGGATCAGCAGGCGCATCAGCACTCTTGGTCTCCTGCGGCACCGGTGCGCGCGGCTTCTTCGGCACTGCCGGCTTGCTCTCGGCAGGGCCGGCCGGCTTCGTCTCTTCCGGCTTCGGCTGCTGGATCATGCCGTGGCGCTGGTAATGCGCCACCGTCACCTTGTCCAGATCGTCCGGCAGCTTGTCGCCGCGGCGATATCGCACGCCGTTGCGGTCAAAGGTCTTCTGTGCAATCCATTCCATGATTCACTCCTGGTAACGGCCAGCCACCGTTTCCGGTAGCTGGCCAGGTGGGTCATCAGGCGGCGGCAAAGTCACCGGCCACGATCGCCGCAGGGCGCTCCACGGTGAAGCCAATGCGCTCCTCACACAGCAGCGCCACCATGTTCTTCACGAAGAAGTCAGCGTGCTGCTCGGCCACGCGCACGGTCACTTCCTCGCGGTCGTAGATCGTGGCGGCAAAGCCGGAACCTGCAACAAAGTCGCCAGCAGCCAGACCGTGCGACTCCACCACGCGCTTGCCCCAGATACGCGGTGCCGCGCCATCGGTCGGCGTGCCGAAGATGTAGGCGCCATCGGTGGTCTTCATCATCTGGATGATGGCCCAGTCATCCAGGCTGAGCGTCGCGAAAGTGGCCGGGTACTGCGCCTTGGACACCTGCAGGAAACCCCAGCGCAGCTTGTCGATCGCCGTATGCGCCGGTGCGCCGGCGGCTACCACCGGCATACCCGCCGTGCTGAACGCGGTAGCCTGCGGCACCAGGCCCAGCAGGTTGCCGTTGGTACCATCACCGTGCAGCAGCATGCCGTCTTCCTTCAGCTTCACGCCGTAACGCAGGCGACCGTTGATGATGCCGGCCAGTTGCGGCGCATCGGCCAGCACCTGGCGGCTGATCGGAATCCAGTGCGCAATCACCTCGACCGGACTGGTCTTCTTCTCGAATGTGATGGCAGATTCCGGCTTGGCCGTGCCTTCACCGTTCTGCGGACCCGCATTGTTCGTGAACAGCTTTTCCTGCACCCATTCGATGGCATTGCTGCTGATGCTCACAGACTGGAACAGATCGCGCACCGTCAGCTGCTGCTCCGGGCCCAGCACAACACCAGCCTGGTACGGCTGCACCAGCACGCCGGCGCTGGCCACATCGCTGGTCACGGCCGCCTTGGCGAACAGCGAAGCGTGCATGGTCACCAACTCGGCGTTGCCGCCGCTGTAGCGCTTGCACACCTCAGCTTCGGCCGCCAGCGCGCCCAAGCTTTTGGTCTGCGAGCTGCCACCCAGCATGTTGTTGGCCTTCTTCGCCATCTCGGTGAGTTCGCTGTTCAGCTTGTCCAGCTTCTCTTCGTGTTTGGCCACCTTATCCACGGCATCCTGATAGGCCGCCTTGGTCACAGCATCCACCGCACCATCTTTCAGCTCTTGGTGGATCTTGTCCACGCGGCCATCCAGGTCTTGATGCGCCTTGCGCACCTGCTCGACTACATCCTTCGCCGACTTGGCGGCATCGCGGACTTCTTCGAGCATCTTGATCGTATCGCTCATTTTTCGCTCCAGTTCAACAGGGTTTTGAGGTTCTTCAGTTCGTCTGCCAGCATCCCGCTGTCCGGATCACCATCCCGGTGACCCAGCGACTTGAAGCCGCCAGCGGCCAAGGCCTTGGCCTCGCGCTGGCTGTATCCGAGGCAGCGCAGTTGCGCCTCGAAATCACGGATGGAGGCGGCTTTCACGGTGTCCACCAGCGCCTCCGGATTCATGCCGAACGGCACGAGGGAAAATTCCCACAGCACCGCCCGCTTGATGAGACGGACAGCAGAGCTGCCGCTGCCCTCCCACTCGGCACCGCCTGGCGGGATGTCAAAGCCGACCGACAGGCCATCCAGCACACCGGCCTTCATCAGCTCGTAGGCGTCGCGCACATAGCTGACATCCAGTGCCAGCTGCCCATGCACGCGCAGGCCTCGCTCGTCCTGCTCGAAACTGGCTTTGCCAGCCAGCTTGCGCAGGTCGTGGTTCATGGCGATGCGCACCTTGCCATCGCGGGTTGTCTTCACTTCGTAAAACGCCCCTGGCAGGATCACGTCATTGCCCAAGTCCACGTTGCCGAACACGGCGGCATAGCCAGTAAAGCTGCCGTCGCCCCGCGCTTCCTTGATCTCGATTGGTGCAGTCAGGCGCTCCATCAGCCACCTCCCTTGTTTCGGTTCAATATTTCGGCCAGCTGATCGCTCGGAGCCATGTTCATCGGCACGTGCAGATCGTCTGCGCCATCCACCAGCGGCAAGTTTTCCTTGGTCCGGATCTCGTTCTGCGTGATGGCGCCGGACTGGCGCATCTTGCTGTAGTACTCCGCGCGCTGCGTGCTGTCACCGCGCAGCAGGTTGTTCACGTCGAACTCGAAATACATGCCGCCGGCACGCTCGCGCGGCTCCAGCAGGCAGCTGTTCAGCGCGGATTCGATGCGGGTCAGGTAGGCCAGCAGCGTGTAATCCAGAAAGTGCTTGTTGGCCTGCTCGGTGTTGTTGTAGCTGGCGCGATCGGTCTCCATCAGCATGTGCAGCGGCACTCGGTAGATCCGCGCGATCTCTGCCACCTGCAACTTGCGCGATTCCAGGAACTGCGCCTCGTTGTTCGGCGTGCTGATGGGCTGGTACTCGGTCTTGCCGTCCAGCACCGGCAGCTCGCCCTTGGACCGGCTATCGGCCAGGTACTTGGCAAAGCCAGCGCGGATCTGATCGCGGCTCTTTTCCGGGAACTCGGCCTCGGTTTTCAGAATGCCCTGCGGCCGGCCACCGCTGCCAAAGAACTCGGCCGCGTATTTCTCCAGTGCCACGGTCAGCGCCATGCTGTTGCCGTGCACCTGATGCGGCGCAAAGCCCTCCAGCTGGCCCGGCCCACCAAAGCCCCGCACCGGCATCACATCGCGGCGCTGCAACTGGCGGCGCTGCCCGTTCTTGTCGGTCAGCCAGTACACCAGCCGGCCGTCACGCAGCACCTCGGGCTGCACTCGGCTCTTGTGCACACCCTGGATTTCCACGATGCGGCCACTGCTCTCGAATCGGGTCACCGGGTTGTAGGCCTGCCCCATCGTGGCCAAGCTGACCACCATACCCTCCTTCCACTCCGGCGCGGTCATGTAGTCACAGGGCTGCCAGCGCACCAGCTCGTAACGCGGATCATCCTTGGCCCGTTCGCGCCCCTTGGGCGTGGTGCGGTACAAGTGCAGCGGCAGGGTGCCCACCGCCTCGGCAATCAGTCGGATGGCTGACCACGCCGTGGTGATCTGCATCTGCGTCGTTTCGCTGACATCCACCTTGGCCCAGGTCGGCCCCACGCCGCCCAGCACCGACCAGCCCACCGGATCAGTCAGGGACAGATCCGTGCCCTTCAGCGCCCAGGCCGCCACCCGCAGCGCGGATCGTTGAAATATGTTCATGGCTCAGGGGCTCCGTTTGCAAATGACTCCCAGTAGGCTTGCGTCTTCTGGGCATCGGTTTCCGGATCCGGCTGCGCCATGGCACGTCCCAGCGCCATCAGCATGGCCACCGGACCATCGATCTTGTTTTCCTCGCGCTCCTTCGTCGGAGAGCGCAGCTCGTTGAACCGGCTGACCTTGACCACCAGGTTGCTGACCATCCAGTTCATCACCGGATTGGCATCGTGACGCAGCTTGCGTTCGCGCACCAGGTTGTCCACCTGGATCAGCGGCGGCGTGAAGAACAGCGCCCGCTGCGTGATCTCCACCAGCGGCAGGCCTTCCTCGATCAACTTGCCGGAAGTACA